>JAJUHF010000025.1 GCA_029268045.1 Anseongella ginsenosidimutans | reverse complement strand
GTCAATAAATCCGATCGTACCCATCCAAAGGGTAGCCACCAGCATCATGATGATGTAGATGTTATCCACCCGGGCGAAAAGGATCGTGGCCGAAACAATTCCAAGCAGAATAATAAGGCCTCCCATGGTGGGGGTTCCCTGTTTTTTCATTTGCCCTTCCAGGCCCAGGTCACGGATGGTCTCACCCACCTGCTTCCGGCGGAGATAGGCGATCAGATTTTTTCCGAATACGGTCGTGATCACCAGGGACAGAATGAAGGCTGCTCCCGTCCGGAACGAGATATAGGCGAACAATCCCGCGCCGGGAAAGTCAAATTGGTTGTCCAGATATGTAAACAGGTAGTACAGCATTCAATCTATCGGTTGATCATTGGGACTCAAATTGCCTGATTAATTCTTCCTTATCGTCGAAGGGGAATCGTTCCCCTTTGATTTCCTGGTATTTTTCATGTCCTTTTCCTGCAAGCAGGATAATATCCCCCGGCCTGGCCAGATGCCATGCGGTCTTGATCGCTTCCCGCCGGTCCGCGATGGACAGGGTCTTGCGCTTATTCACCGGACTGACTCCGGCTTCCATATCCCGGATAATTTCCAGCGGGTCTTCCGAGCGGGGGTTATCGGCCGTGAGAATTACCTTTTCACTCCAATCGCAGGCCACCTGGGCCATTAGGGGCCGCTTTGCCTTGTCCCGGTCGCCTCCACAGCCGATTACGGTGATGATCTGCTCTTTGCCGGATCGTAATTCATGGATGGCTTCCAGCACATTCTGGACCGCGTCCGGCGTGTGTGCATAGTCTACGATCCCGATTACCCCGTTTGATGCCGCTACGTAATCGAAACGGCCCTCGGCTCCACGCAGCCTGCTCAGAATGGTCAGTACCTTCCGTTTATCCTGCTCCAGCAGCATGGCGGCCGCATAGACCGAAAGCAGGTTGTAGGCGTTGAATTTCCCTACCAGCCGGAACCAAACCTCCTCCCCGTCGATATGCAGCAGCATGCCCGAAAAATGGTCTTCCACCATGCGCGCTCTGAAATCGGCCATTTTCTGCAGGCTGTAAGTCTTTTTATGGGCCCGGGTGTTCTGCAACATGACCATCCCCCTTTTGTCATCGGCATTGCTAAGGGCGAAGGCATGGGATGGCAGGTTGTCAAAAAATGTCTTCTTCGCCTTGAGATACTCTTCGAACGTTTTGTGATAATCCAGGTGATCGTGGCTGAGATTGGTAAAAATACCGCCGGAAAACACCAAGCCGCTGATACGCCGCTGCGCAATGGCGTGTGAGCTCACCTCCATAAACGCGTAGTCACACCCCTTTTCTACCATTTTTGCCAAGAGCCCGTTCAGATGGATCGTGTCCGGTGTGGTGTGGGTCGCCGGCAGGATATCCCCTCCGATCCGGTTCTCCACCGTAGAGAGCAGCCCGCAATGGTAACCCAATTCGGTGAACAGTTCGTGCAGCAGCGTGGCACAGGTGGTTTTGCCGTTGGTTCCGGTAATGCCCACCAACTTCAGCTGGCCCGACGGATTGCCGTAAAAGTTACCGGCCAGAATGCCCAGGGCGGACGCACTGTCTTCGACGCGCAGATAGGTCACTCCCTCGGCCAGGTTGGCCGGGAATTCCTCGCACAGCACCGCCGTAGCGCCTGCCTGAACCGCTTGCGGGATGTATTGATGGCCGTCGGAACGGGTGCCCCGGATCGCGGCAAAGAGCATCCCCTCCCGGACCTCCCTGGAATCCATGGCAATTCCGCTCACCCGGCCCCCGACCGGTCCGGACAACTCCCTGAGCGGGACCCGATACAATATGTCCTGCAACTCCTGCATTTAATTCATCTTCAACACAATGGGACTGCCTCGTTTGATTTTCTCCCCCGGCTTGGGCGACTGCACCACCACCTTCCCGTTCCCGGTCACGACGGGTTTCAGCCCAGCATTTTCTGCCAGGAACAACGCATCCGCCAGGCCCATTCCCTTCAAATCCGGAACGACGCCCGCCTGAAAATTCTTTGCTTCCACCCTCAATGCCGACCCGGTCGGACGGGCGATCATCCACACCCCTTCCTCTTCGACCGTAAGGGGAATATTCAGTTTCCTGTACACCGTGAGCAGCTCGTTCCCGGACACGCTTTCTGTCTGGGGGAACATAGCCGCCAGCTGCGGATACTGTTCCCGGATATCGGGCTGCATATCGGGCCGGGTGGAGTATACCTTATCGGCAATTTCCTTAAACACGGGGGCTGCAATGGCGCCTCCGTAATACCCCCCTCGGGTTGGTGAGCTGACGATCACCAACATGGAGTACTGGGGATTTTCAGCCGGAAAATATCCGCAGAAAGACGCCTGATACTGCTTATTGCCCTGACGGTAACCCTTTGAACCATCGGCGATTACCGCCGTACCGGTTTTCCCCGCGATCGTGTAAACGGTTGAAAAAAGCCGTTTGGCCGTGCCGTCGGTCACAACCGACTCAAGCAAATGCCGGGCTTTCGATATGGTTTCCCGCGAGGCGATCCGCTCCCGGATCACTTCCGGTTCGATCTTTTTGACCGGTTGTCCGTTCCGCTGGATCTGGGTCACAAACTGGGGCTTCATCATGCGTCCGTCGTTGGCTACCGCATTGTAAAATGTCAGCAGCTGCAACGGCGTCAAAAGCACTTCGTATCCGTGAGCCATCCAGGGAAGCGTAGTTCCATACCAATCCTTGTCTTTGGGATCCTTGATCCGCGTCCGGCCTTCTCCCGGAATCTGCAAATCAAGTTTCTGTCCAAGCCCCATTTTCCGGAGCCGGTCTGTAAAATCCTCCGGATCGCTTTTATATGCCTGGTGAATGGCTTTGGCAATGGCCACGTTGGAGGATTCCTCAAAAGCCCGCTGCATGGTAATGGTTTCCGGTATGGTATGGGAATCGCGGACGGTAAGTCCGTGGAAAACAGCGTATCCCTTGCTTACATCCACCGGGGTTTCCAGATCGAATTTTCCATCCTCCAGCCCGGCCATGAAACTGGCCAGCTTAAAGGTGGATCCGGGCTCGGAAGAATAGCTGATCGCGTAATTGAAATCTTCCTTGTATACGCCCTCCCGGACCCGGGTCAGGTTTACCACGGCACGGATGGCACCCGTTTTTACTTCCATGAGAATGGCGGTCCCCCACTTGGAGTTGGTCTCGATTAATTGCTTTTCGAGCGCGCTGTGGGCGACGTCCTGAATGTTGATGTTGATGGTAGAGATGATGTCGCATCCGTCAACCGGTCTTATTTCCTCCTCCTCATTCACCGGGATCCAGACCCCGCCGGCAATGCGCCGCATAAGCCGCTTGCCGGACTCACCGTTGATGTATTCATCGTAGACCCCTTCCAGGCCCACCGGTTGAACGGTGGGTAATTTGTACCCGATGGTCCGCCGTGCCAGTTCCCGGAAAGGGTAAATCCGTTCGTTGTGGCGCACTGCGATCAAGCCGCCACCATACTGACCCCTGCGGAAAATCGGGAATTCCTTTATTTTCTTTAGTTGGTTGAAGCTTACATTCCGCTTTACAAGGAAATACCGCTCGCCATTTTCCCTCGCGTTCCGAAGGACACTGGCGTACCGGGCTGCGCTGCGATCCCTGAATAAATTCGATAGATGCCAGGCCAGCGAGTCGAGCTGGCTGTAAAACAATTCTTTGTCCAGTCCATCGGCCCGCGTGTCCATCCGGATATCGTAGCGTGGAATAGAAGTGGCCATCAATTGCCCATCCTCCGAGTATATATTCCCCCGCACGGCATCTACGGTTACATAGGCAGTGGACAGGCTATCGGCCATGGCTCTCCATTTTTCACCCTCCACCTGCTGGATCTTCCAGATCTGGAAAACGATGGCAAGGGCGAATACGAGGAGAATGGCATAGGCCAGGTACACACGCAATATGATATCGGTCCGAATCCTCATCTCTCTTACCGGTTCATTATGCTGTCAAGCAGCTCCTTACTTACCTTTATCTTTACCGGAGGCGTCACCGACTCCTGAAGTTCCAGGACTTGTGCCCTTTTAGCCACTTCGGATTGCTGGCTTAAATGCATTAACTCAGCCTTGGCTGTAATGTATTCCCAACGCATCTCCTTAAGCTCCGCGGCGCCTTTGTGAATGTCCCGGGCCATGTCCTCGGCGTAATGGCGGTCGGAAATGTAAATCAGCGCCAACAATGCAAGAAACAGGAAATAGGGCAACCATTCCATTGCCCGCTCCCGGCTGACCCACTCGCCCGAAAACAGGATGGTGATGAAGTTCCGTCCCATCCGTTGATCTTCCTTGGGGCGGGGCGCCGCTTTCCGTTCATCCCTTACCTTATTCATATCGCCCTCCGTTTTTCTGCTATCCTGAGCCGGGCGCTCCGGGCCCGGTTATTCCGCTCAATTTCTTCCGCGTCCGGCCGCACCGGTTTCCTGTTGAGCGCCTCAAAGGGCTTCAGCTCATTCCCATACAGGTCCTTTTCCACTTCGCCGCTGAATTTCCCCTTGTTTATAAAATTCTTTACCAGCCGATCCTCCAGGGAATGGTAGGAGATCACCACCAGCCGGCCTCCCGGCGCCAACACGTCGGCGCTCTGTTGCAGGAGTTCCCGCAGCGCATCCATCTCCTCGTTCACCTCAATGCGCAGCGCCTGAAACACCTGCGCGTAATATTTATTCTCGCTTCCCCGCCGGGCCAAGGGCTTTAATATCTCCTTCAGTTCCTCTACCGTCTGGATGGGCTGCCCCACGCGGGCCAGCACAATGTTTCGCGCCAGCGTCTTTGCATTGGAGACCTCCCCGTACATACCGAAGATCCGGTGCAACGCGTCTTCCGGATAGGTATTCAGCACATCCCGCGCATCGCTTTCCAGATCCTGATCCATGCGCATATCCAAAAGCGCGTTATGACGGATGGAAAAACCACGCCCGGGGCTATCGAACTGATGGGAAGAAACTCCCAGGTCGGCCAGGATGCCATCGGCGGGAATAGCCCGGTGCAGGCGGCAGTATTTCTTCAGGTACCTGAAATTCTGTGATATAAATTGAAACCGCCCGTCGTCCAGCGGCCTGTTCCTGGCCGCATCCTGATCCTGATCAAAAGCGATCAGGCGTCCTTTCTCCCCTAAGCGCCGAAGTATCTCCCGGGAATGCCCACCACCGCCAAATGTCACGTCGATATAAATCCCATCCGGGCGTATATTCAACCCGTCCACGCTTTCCTTCAGCAATACCGGCTTATGATACTCCGTCATTGTCCCGTTCCGTGGTCCCGCCCATTACTTCCTCAGCCAAGGCAGAAAAATCTTCAGGCTCGTCAGTCAATAAATTATCATATAACTGTTTATCCCAGATCTCCACCCGGTTCGAATAGGCAAACAAAACCAGTTCGGTTTTTATGCCCGCATATTCCAACAAGGGCTTTGGCATCAGCACCCTTCCATTGCCATCCATCTGCAGCTCGGTGGCTCCACGGAAAAAATACCGGGCAAAATCCCTGTTCTTTTTATTGTATAAATTCAGCTTGTTAACTTCGGCGCTTATCTTTTGCCACTCGTCATATGGGTACAGCGCCAGGCATTTCTCAAAGCCGCGGTTGATCACAAAACGCTCCTGAGCCTCCGGGGACACCTGTTTCCGCAGCCCAACAGGCAGCATCACACGCCCTTTGGCATCTATCTTACACTCGTATTCCCCTATAAATTGCGTCATCGTAACACCTTTGGCCAAAAAATGTAATGTAAAAGTAACTCATTTTCCACTTTTTACCACATTTTACCACAAAAAGTTTTCCACAGGCGGTTGGGTCCCACTTGATAGGACGAAAACCAAGACACATAAACCAAATAGCCTGGCCCGCCGGAATCCATTTCTATAAGTTTATTTTATTTGAAATTCCCTGAGTCAGAAGAACCTAGCCGGATGCCGGCGAAGCGTTTTTGATAGGAATCTGCGTAATGTAAGAGAAAGCACGGAAACGCTATGGGCTGCAATTTTTGTGAATAAAGCGTTGCTTTCTCGTTACATAGTTTCTAACTTTATATTGTTACCAGTAAAGCCAATAAAAATCTGATCCGCATTTGCAACCAATTGCATGCATTTCAGGTGTTATCTTGTAAATTCATAATTATGAAAAAACTTAGCTCACTTGCCCTGATTTCAGCATTTTTCATTCTATCCGCTTTTTCATGTGAAAAAAATCTGGAACTCGCCCGTGAGGATACGGAATTCGATGAACCCATTTGCAATACCGAAAGTAAGATCAGGGAGAACGTAAAAGGGGTGGTCTCCTGGAGTAAATCCGTTAATGATTGGGTGCTTTGGATAAATGCAGAAAACCCGGAGAAGTCTGGTAAAAACAACGGATTAGCTTACTTTGATTGCTCGGGAATGCCAGACGAGCTCATGTTGGAAGGAATTGAGGTTCGTTGTGATCTTGAAATAAAAATTTATCCGAACGCGGGTGCCATTAAAATACCAGCACAGCCAATGGAGGTTTTATCATTTGAAATTTTGAAGATTCCTGATGAAAACAATTAGAAGAATCAAAATCATTAATTATGAAAAAACTTATACTATTCAATTTGATCTTTGCAGCAACCTTGAAGTTTAGCGTCAATGCGCAGGAAAAGTGTGCCTGAAAGAAGCAATCCGGATGATCCTGTTAAATATCAGGGCATTGCGTACGTTGAATGCTCGGGTATGCCTGAAGAGTTAAAACAGGAAGGAATAGAATTAATTTGCGATATGGAAGTTAAAAAATATCCGAACCCGGGAGTAATCAAGATTTCCGCGCACCCGATGAATCTTCTTTCCTACCAAATCCAACGTATTCCAGACGATACTAAATAGCCACCATTATGAAAAAGTTTAGCTCATTCACCCTGATCGCTTTATTCTTGATTATAGTCGGATTTGGTTGCGGAGAAAACATCGAGTCTGTTGACGGCGATCAGGAAAGCTTTGACCCTATTTGCGAAATTGAAGGCGAACTCGTAAAAAAAGTTAGGGGTAAAATGGAGTGGAATTCCACGCTTGATGATTGGGTGCTTCGGATCGATTTTGATGACCCCGAGAAATTTGAAAGTGGCTTTCCACACATTGAATGCAATGGATTTCCGGAAGAGTTACAGCGTGAAGGCTTAGAATTGATATGCGATGTGGAGATAAAGAACTATCCCAACGCTGGTGCCATCTTCATTATAGCAGTTCCCATTGAATTAAAAGAATATAAAATAACTAGTTTTCCAGATAAGATTAAATAATGGATTTCAAAATCGATGATCATGGCAAAACATATACTCTCTTTTTTAATCTTGGTTATCATCTCTATAACCGAAGCTAATGGCCAAGAAAAATGCACAACGGTTTTTAACCCAGATAATTTATCTAAAAAACAACTGGAAAAATTAGAGTTATTTAATGACCGTGTCCAAACAATCCATCAGAACCGAATTAATAGAACCAAAAACGCCCCCCAGAAATCGGAACTATTACTAGATCAGGATGATATTATCCTTATCCCGGTAGTGGTTCATATTTTATGGAATAACGCTGCTGAAAATTTAAGTCAAACGCAAATCCATTCGCAAATTGATATACTAAACGAGGACTTCAGAAGGATGAATTCGGATGCAACCAATACCCCGGTATTGTTCCAGGACGTTGCTGCTGACGCCCAAATTCAATTCTATCTAGCATGCGAAGATCCAAATGGCAGTCCTACAAGTGGCATCACCCGAACACAGACAAATAAAACTTCTTTTTCAATCGTTACTAACCCTAATGGATCTGTAGATGAACAGGCGACCGGAATAAAGTTTAACAATACAGGGGGAAAGACTGCATGGAACACAAATAAATATTTGAATGTTTGGGTATGTGATATAGGAGGAGGCACTTTAGGCTATGCTCAATTCCCGGAGGAATATGTATCCAAACCTAACACGGACGGAGTAGTTATCGATTATGAGGCGTTTGGTGAAAACAGCCAATTACCAGGTTATGACTTAGGTCGAATTGCCACCCATGAAATAGGGCATTGGGCAGGCCTTTATCATATCTGGGGCTAAACGGGCGGTCCAGGAAACGCATCCTGTATCGATACAGATGAAGTTTCTGATACGCCGAATCAGGCGGATGCGAACGACGGATGTCCTTCCTATCCCGAATCTTCTTGTGGCAATATGAGCGATATGTTCATGAATTATATGGACTATACCAATAATGCTTGTATGAACCTATTCACAAATGGCCAGAAAATCCGAATGCGGGCTAACTTCGCCCCAGGAGGATTCAGAGATTATTTTCAGTATCAGACTATTAGTAGTTATATTAACGGAAATGACGCGGTCTGTCCCACTGCGGCGACCTATTCCATTAATGGACTTCCCACCGGAGCTGGGAATTTTAATTGGGAAGTTGGCCCGCGTTTAGAGATCGTAAGTGGAGCGAATACAAATAACCCCCAAATCAAGGCTAAACTAAGTTCCCATCGAGATGATTGGATCATAGGATCTTTTACGGCGGGTTGTTACGGTCGAATTTATGTTAGGAAAGAAGTTTACACCAATACACCTTATCCCAATTATATTACGAGCGACCCGGTCCCGACAAATGGATTCTACTGTACTGGTACTTTCTATCAGTTTAGTGCGATGTTTAATGATTGGGACCAAGCTAACTTAGTAGACAGCTATCAATGGTCAGTATCTCCTAATACATTTAATAATGCGAGCACAACCTGGACTTTCCTTGCCGCTTTTTCCGCCCCGGGCAATTACACTATCACTGTTAGGGCAATGGGAGAGTGTGGGCTTAGCGCTCCCGCTGAGATTCACTGCCAAGCAAAGCGTTGCTCAGGAATAGGTATCAATTATGTAATCGCGCCCAATCCCGCTAACACGGTGATGACGGTAATGTTTGGAAAGCCAAATCCAGGTTTTAAAGGCAGCGACCCAACCACAACAAGTGGAAAGCGATTGACTGTCACCTTATATGATAATATGTTCAATGTACGACGTACCACTGAAACGACCATTGGGAATAATATTACGTTCAATACGTCGGATCTTGAGGATGGAATCTATTATCTTCAGATTTCTGACGGTAACTATATCGATCAACAGCCTGTTCTGATAACGCACTAAAAAAATAGCGGACCCCCTCCCGGAAAGTCCGCTATTTTTTTAACCTGTAAATTTGTTATTTACAGCCCTAGTTTCTTTTTTACCAGGGGCAGCATATTGTCACCATCTGGTTTGACGAGCAGCCCGGTATTGCTTGTGTCAAATACGTAGGTGAAATTGCCTTCGGCGGCAACCGCTTTAATCGCGTCTTCCGCTTTTTTCAGGATCGGCGCCATGAGTTCGTTCTGCTTTTTCAGGTAATCCTGTTGGGATTTAACCTGAAATTGCTGAATACGCTGGTTAAGATCCTGCAGCTCCCGTTCTCTGTTTTGCTTGATCGCATCGGCCATGGTGGCTTGGTTTTCACGATAGTCGTTCAGCTTCTCGTCAAAACTTTTTTGCATGGACTGAAGATTTTCTTCCAACTCCCTTGCAAAAGCGGTCAACTGGGAATCCACTTCCTTGGTTTCGGGCATCAATTCAATGAGTTCGGCAGAATTGATATACCCGATCTTTAGTTGCGCCTTCGCTGTGCCGGCCGCAAAAACCAGAACGCCGAAAAGGACTAAAGATTTAACAACGTATTTCATCATGCCCTCTAGTTAATTCCAAGCTCCTTTTTTACCAGCGGGAGCACATCATCTCCCTCCGGTCCGTGGAGAATGGCATTGCTATCCAGAATATACGTGAATTTATTGGACGCCGCTACAGCCTGAATGGCAGATTGCACTTTTTCCAGAATGGGACCCATCAGCTCCTCGCGCTTTTTCTGCATATCCTGCTGGGATTTGAGTTGAAACTGATCGATGCGCTGATTAAGATCCTGCAATTCCTTTTCCTTGCTTTCCCGCACCGCATCCGCCATGGTTGCCTGCTGCTCCTGGTATTCAGCGAACTTCGTTTGCAGATCCTGTTGCATGGGCTGCAATGTCTCCTGCAATTTCTGCGCAAACGCGTTGAACTGGGAATCCGCCGCCTTGGTCTCAGGCATGAGGGATATAAGTTCCGAGGTGTTCAGGTAGCCGATTTTTATCTGCGCCTGGGCTATATTGCCCGCGAGCAAACAGAACGCTACCACCCCCAAACATTTAATTAGATACTTCATGATTTTCTATCTTGTTTTTTTATTAACTCTCTATCTACTTTATTGCACGAATTCACCGGGATTCAGTCCAAGGGCTTTCAACACGTCGTCGCTTTTATCGAAACGCTCGTCGGCGTAAAGCATGATCAGTTCGCTGGTCCGGTCAAAGATCACAGCGTACAGCCCTTGCTTTGCCACTTCTTCCACTGCCTTGTAAATTTGGTCTTGGATGGGCTTCACCAATTCTTTCCGCTTCTGGAAAAGCTCGCCTTCAAAACCAAATTTCCCACGCTGATAATCGCGCAGCGATTGTTCCTTTTCCACGATCTCTTCTTCCCGTTTCTGCCTCATCTCAGGCGTTAGCAATACCTGTTCCGACTGGTACGCTTTGTACAATTGTTCAATTTCAGCCTGACGGCGTTCAATATCCTGCTGCCACTTCGCCGATAAATCATCCAACTGTTTCTGCGCTTCCGCATACTCGGGCATGTGGCGCAGAATATAGTCGGAATCAATGTATCCAAATTTCTGGGCATGCGAAGAAAACATTCCTCCGCAAATAATCAAAATTAAAAACAGTAATTTTTTCATAACCAACGTATTGATTGATACGGCTACTTCCTACCCGCTTTTAAAATGCCTGGTTGATGGTAAACTGGAATGGCTGATGAGCATCCGGGTTGCCCGGGATATCATCAAACGCCACGCCATAATCCAATCCCAGCAATCCAAAAATAGGTAAAAAGATACGAACACCCACACCGGCCGAACGTTTTACATTAAAGGGGTTAAAATGACTGAAAGTCGGCCAGGTATTACCGCCTTCCGCAAATGCCAGTACGAAGATATTGGCGGAAGAAGCAACACTGATGGGATAACGCAGTTCCATCACATACTTGTTGTAGATCGGGGCTCCTACGCGTTCATCTCCACCCGGAGGGATCACAGAGGCATCGGAATATCCTCTCAGCCCGACGATCTCGGCGGCATTCAGATTGTAAAACTGCTGCATGCCGCTTCCTCCCAACAGGAACCGTTCAAACTGGGTAAGCCCCAGTTCGCGGTTGTACGTGCCCACGAATCCGAAATCGGCCTGGGTCTTCAGGACCAGTTTTCCCGCTACAGGAGTAAACCACTGGCTGTTAAACTTCCACTTGTGGAACTCGGTAAGCCGGTATCGATCCTGTACGGACAGGTTGGGGTCACTGTAGTCGTAATTATTGAATAAGGAGTATGGCGGAGTAAATTGAACGCTAAGGGAAATATTGGATCCGGACGTTGGGAAAATGGGATGATTCAACGAAGTCCGCGAGAACTGTTCGGTCAAACTGAAGGTATAGGCTTTACCCGTATCAAACACAAAGCTATTGGAGTACCAGTCGTTCAGTTTGTACCGCTCAAAGCTCAATACGGACGAAAGCTTGAAGTAATTGTCGGGCCATTTCAAATCCTTCTCCAGGCCCACGTTGACCCCATTGATAGCCAGCAATTGGTCGGGGTTCGCGTCGTAGTAACTGAAGCTGGTTTGACGCGAGCTAAAGAAGCCAACGGTCAGCCGCTGGGGTTTGCGTCCGCCCAGCCAGGGTTCTGAAAAAGTGAAATTGAAATTCTGGTAATACCGTCCGTTGGTCTGCATCGCAATGGAGAGCCGCTGACCGTCTCCGCTGGGCAGCAAACCGCCCCAGCTTCCTGAGAACAGCTTCCGCACGGAGAAATTATTGAATGTGAGTCCCAGGGTACCGATTATCCGCCCGCCGCCGAAACCGCCGGAAAGCTGGATCTGGTCGGAAGGCCTTTCCTCCACGGTGTATTCAATATCAACCGTTCCGTTTGCCGGATCCGGAATGGGCCGGACATTGAGTTTTTCCTCGTTGAAATAACCCAGGCCCCGAAGCTCGTTGATGGTCCGCACCACTTCGGCCTGGCTGTAGGTTTGCCCCGGAATGGTGTAGATCTCACGGAAAATCACCTTGTCGTTGGTCCGGTCGTTCCCTTTTACGAATATTTCATCAATCGTTGCCTGTTCCCCTTCGTAAACCCTTAATTCGAGGTTGATCGTATCGCCTTCCACGCCCGTGGTTACCGGCGTGATATTGGAAAAGAGGTAGCCGTTATTGAGGTAGGCCGATGCCACGTCATCGCTGTTCAGGGCACCCCCGGTAAGGCGCTTGTTCAGACGTTCCTCGTCGTACACGTCACCCCGTTCGATCTTGAGAAGCTGGTTCAGCTGGCGATCGGTGTACTTGGCGTTTCCTACCCAGATCAGGTCGCCGAAATAGTATTTCCGTCCCTCGCTTACGGTAATATCCACATTCACCGAACGGTCGTCGTGCCGGTACACGCTGTCGGCTACGATGGCAATATCACGAAAGCCCCGTTGCATGTACTCCGATAATAATTTATCCTTGTCTTCTTCGTACTTGGCCGGCACATATTTCTTAGAGCCGAAAATCTTGTAGAATTTCCGCTCTTTGGTATTTTTCATGAACTTCTTCAGCTTCCGGTCCGGAAGGCTTTCGTTGCCGTGGAAGGTAATGTCATTCACCTTGATCTTCCGCTTCCGGTCGACGGTAATAACTACATCGGCGTATCCTGCCCGGGCACTATCCAGGCGTGGAAAGGCGCTTACTTCGGTAAACAGATAGCCCTTCTCCCTGAAATGGTCCCTGGCAATATTTTTCAGTCGGTTCAACAGGCTTTGGTTCACCGGCCGGTTGGTATAGCGCTGAAACTTTTCCTTCAGATCGGAAGTGGCCGATTTTTTCACCCCGCGGAAAACCAGGTTCGACATGCGCGCCGCTTCCTCCAGCGCGATTTCAAGATAAACTGAATCGCCACTGAACCGTACAGGACGGATCGCCACGTCGTTGAACAGGCCCTGGGCCCAGAGATCTTTGACCGCCCGGGTGATCTGGTCGCCGGGAATGCGGACGCGCTGCCCGGTCCGGAGTTTGGAAATGGTGATCAGGATGTCTTTGTCAAGCTTCTCTGCTCCGGAAACGGTGATACCGCCGATGATATAATCCTTCGGCTCGCTGTAACTGACCTCCTGGGCGCTCAGATTAAAACTTACAAGAATTCCAACAAAAAGTAAGAGATTCCTGATCTTTTTCATTCAATTGGTGTTATAGTACTCAAAAATTAATGCACGATTTGCTCGCTCGTCAAACCAAACCGGCGTTCGCGGCGCTGGTAACTGATGATGGCGTCGTAAAAATCTTCACGCCGGAAATCAGGCCAGAGTTTTTCGGTAAAGTAAAGTTCTGCATAAGCAATCTGCCAGAGCAGAAAATTACTGATGCGGTGTTCGCCGCTGGTACGTATCATAAGCTCAGGATCAGGCATATCTGCTGTGCAAAGGAGGGAACTGACCAACTCTTCGGTAACCTCTTCCGAAGTCAGGGTACCCGCTTCCGCCATGGCCGCCGCTTTTTTCATCGCCTGGGTAATCTCCCATCGCGCGCTGTAGCTAAGGGCAAGGTTCAGGGTCATCCGTGTATTATTCCTGGTCAGCTCAATCGCTTCCATAAGTTCAGTATAGCAATTCTTTGGCAATTCGCGCAGATTTCCGATGGTCTGCAGACGAATTTCATTTTTCATTAACGTCTTTACTTCCTTGCGTATCGTGGAAACCAATAATTCCATTAACGCGTTTACCTCGTACTGAGGGCGTTTCCAATTTTCGGTTGAAAAAGCATACAGGGTAACGAACTGGATCCCCAGTTCCGCTGCTGCCTCTACCGTATCCCGAACGGCCTTTACGCCGTTCTGATGACCCAATACACGCTTCAGTCCCTTCTGCTTGGCCCAGCGCCCGTTCCCGTCCATGATTACTGCAACGTGACCGGGTAACCTATTCTTATCAATCTGGTCCTGTTTACTCATTATTCTCTACCCCAATCTGAAAACGCAGGGCACCACGAAGATACAAAGGTATATGATATGCCGATAACCGCAAAAAGATACGTATCTTTTTTCAGCAAATCACCCCGTTGCATGCCCGCCGGGTTGGATGGCTGCCGGTTGAGTCTCCGGTCAGAAAAATGGGCGGCTGCCGGATCAGGAGGATTTGTATGCTGAAACAGGGCCGGGTCCGGATAGGTCCCGCTGACGTCGTCGAGGTAGTCGGTAAAGGTTGCCCGGTATCCCATTTCGGCAGTCAGATTCCAGTTCCGTGAGATATTGAACTTGAATCCAAGCCCGAACGGAATCGCCAGTTGCGCCAGTTTGTACTTTTCGGGATAACCCGGGCGGCCCTGCCCCTCGGTTCCCAACTCGCGCAGCCGATACCATTCGTCTCCGTTGCTGCCCGGAATGGAATCCCGGGCCTTGGGATCAAAATTAAAGATGGAAATTCCGGCAAACAGATAGGGGCTGAACTTTTCATTGCCCCATAAGGGGTTATAGCGAAAAAAATTGAACTCAAACTGAGCCGAGAACTCATTCAGCGGAGAACGGAAATATAGATTCCTCGCTTGTTGATGGGGGTCGCCCGAGCTGGCGTCGTTGCCCTGCACCGTCCCGTGCAGAAACGACAACTTAACCGAATTGCGCGGGTTGATATTCCAGCGAAACAATGCGCCCAGTGCGGGATGCGTATAACGCTGATAATGACTCGGATTCAGATCCCCCATGTAACCGGAGGCACCCGCCAGCAGGCCAATCTCGACTTTCTGCGCCCGGAGGTTTCCGGCCATCGCAAGAAAAATGAGCACCATTCCGGTTATCCGCACGGTCCCTGCCATGTGATTCAAAAATTTCAATAGTTACGGGTATCCAGCCCCCACATCAATTTGTTCCTTAACGTGCCGAAGTAACTTTCATTGTTCAGACGCACCAGGTTGATGGCAAAGTTCTCCTTTCTGACACGCAGTTCCGTTCCTATTTCCACGGTTTTCTTGCGGGAGTCCATGATCACCTGGAAATCACTTCCCCGGCTATCCACCTCAAAAGACAGTTCGCTGGCATCGTTCACCACCACCGGCCGGACACTCATGTTGTGCGGACTGATGGGGGTGATCAGAAAATTATTGCTTCCGGGAAGAATGATCGGGCCGCCGCAGCTCAACGAGTAGGCGGTAGATCCGGTGGGGGTGGCCACGATCAGGCCGTCCGCCCAGTAGGAATTCAGCAGTTCCCCATTCAGGTAGGCATGAATAATAATCATGGACGCGTCCTCTCCCCGGAAGATGGTCATCTCATTCAGGGCATAGTTGAGGTCTTCAAAGAGGTTTTCATCGGTATTCAAATGCAGCAGGCTCCGCTCGTCGAGTGAAAACTCTCCCGCTACCAGGCTTTCGATCGCCTTGGCGATATCAATTTTATTGATACTTGCCAGAAAACCAAGCCGTCCCAGGTTAATCCCCAACACCGGCAGGCCCGAATCCCGGATCAGGGTTACGGTATCCAACAGGGTGCCGTCCCCGCCCAGGCTCAACATGAAGTCGGCGCCTGCGGGCAGGTCGCTGTGGGAGCGGAACGCGCCGGTCCGTTCGGCCTCGGTAATTTGCTGTTCTAAAATGAATTTCCGGAAAGGCCCGTAGATGGAAACTTCCGCGCCATACCGCTCCAGCACCTGAAGCACTTCCTGTATATAGGGAAAAGAATGTTCACCAAATTGCCTGCCGTAAATCGCTATTCTCATAGCCCAAAGCTACTCATATATTTAAATAATGCATGAATGAATCAAAACGGTCCATCGTGTCGTCCCGGTGGGAAGCCTGGTGAAAGCTTGCCCGGATCAGATAGTTATACCGTTCGAACGATGCCAATATATGAGTAAGGTCGGTTTTGCTGATTTTCATGGTAAGTTCCAACCGGTTGGATCCGGAGAACGTGCGGATATAGGAACTGAGGATATAGGCGTCGTTGGCTTCCACGATCCGGGCGATTTCCGATAGCTGGAAATCCCGTGCGCCCAATTCGAGTACCACGATCCCCCCGGGGTGGTCTACCGCGGTAAGCTGGGCGAAATAGGTCACCAGCGCGTTCATCGAAATGAGTCCGAGGTATTTCTTCTTATCGTCCGTTACCGGAACTGCGGTCAGCTTCAATTCGTTCACGATCCGGATGACGTCGTAAATATGCTGCGATTCCTGCACGGACTGATACAGCAGATATCCCGTACCGATGGCTTGCGAAGGATCAGCAGATTCTACCAGATCCCGATCCGATACAAGACCCAGAAATTCCGGACCGTTCACTACCGGAAGATGGCTGACCCGAAACTCGTCCATCCGTTCAAATGCCGTCTGAATACTGGTTGAAGTTTCCAGGGCAGGAATAAAATCACTTGACAGTTCGACAGCCAACATGGGGATAAGATTTATTTAAACCCGCGGCCTATTTAAAACCCGAGGCTTCTTTCGCATAGACCTTTTTGAGGAAGGCCGCCAGGTACGTGTTGAATTCGTCCGGCTTTTCCATCATGGGCGCATGACCGCATCCGTCAATCCAGCTTAGTTCGGAATTTGGCAGCAATGCATGAAATTCTTCGGCCACCTCCGGAGGGGTTACCCGGTCTTCCCGGCCCCAGATCAGGGATACCGGCACGTGAATATGCTGCAGATCTTTGCTCATGTTATGCCGGATCGCCGATTTGGCCATCGCCAGGATCTTCATGACCCGGTTCCGGTCGTTTACAATGGCAAACACCTCGTCCACCAGTTCCTTGGTTGCCGTGGCCGGATCGTAAAATGTATATTCCACCCGCTCCTTGATGAAATCGTAACTTTCCCTTCGTGGAAAAGATCCTCCGAATGAGTTTTCATACAGACCCGAGCTACCCGTCAGCACCATTGAATGGACGCGTTCCTGATGCTCCAGAGCATAGATAAGCGCCACGTGGCCCCCCAGGGAATTGCCCAACAGGGTGAAACGATCCAACTTTTTGTACACCACGAATTTATGAATAAACCGTGCCAGGCTTTTCGCGCTGGTCTTGATCAGGGGCATCTGATAAATAGGCATCAACGGAATGATAACCTTGTACTCGGGCTTAAACCGTTCAATTACCGTTTCCCAATTGCTGAGCGCACCGAAAAGACCATGCAGTAACAGCAGCACCTGGCCCTGGCCTTCCTCCACGTAGCTGAATCCGTTCTCTTCCCGTATCTGGTAATCCATATGTCTCTGCAATAACTTCCCCAAATATATTATAAAAATACGCAATAATTCGTCCAGTTGCCTATCATTTCATGTTCTTTCCGGGTAAGAAGGCGCCTGGCATGGGATCAGATCACGATAATAATCTTTTAACGGTTTCGGAAATGGTTTTCCCATCGGCCCTTCCCGCCAATTGCTTGCTGGCCACGCCCATTACCCGGCCCATATCCTTGATGGACTGCGCGCCGGTATCGGCAATGATCGTGCGGACCGCCGCTTCCAGTTCGGCAGGTTCCATGGCCTGGGGGAGGTAATTTTCAATCACTTCCAGTTCTTCGAGCTCGGTCTTTTCCAGATCGGGCCGTTGCTGCTGCCGGTAAATATCGGCGGCTTCCCTTCGCTGCTTCGCCAGTTTCTGGAGCACTTTCAACTCCCCTTCCGGACTGATCTTACCGCCTGAGCCGGCTTCGGTTTTCGCATTCAGCAATGCCGCTTTGATGCCACGCAATCCACGCAGACGGGCTGCATCCTTGGCTCGCATGGCCTCTTTCATATCGGTGTCTATTTTCTCAATGAGTTCCATATATGTCCTTATCCTTCTTTTCTGAAGCGGGTGGCGCCGGCCTGGGCGGCAGGCATCACCGTAATGTCATCGATGTTCACGTGCGGGGGCCGGTTGGCAACGAAAAACACGGCTTCGGCAACATCGTCAGCCGTCAGCGGGGTATATCCACGATAAACGGATTTGGCACGGTCGGCATCACCTTTAAAACGCACGAGCGAAAATTCTGTTTCAACCGCGCCCGGATTAACAGCCGTCACTTTTATCCCGTAAGGAAGCATGTCCATTCGCATCGCCTTGTTAAGGGCGTCCACGGCATGCTTGGTGGCGCAATAAACGCCGCCCCCGGGATACACTTCCTTTCCGGCAATGGATCCGATATGGATGATATGCCCTTCCCCTGCCCGACGCATCAGAAGGCCCACCGCCCGACTCACATGCAGCAAGCCGCGTATATTGGTATCGATCATCGTATCCCAGTCTGCGGGATCGCCCTCAGGCAAGGGGCTCAGTCCCAGCGCCAGACCCGCATTGTTAAGCAGGATGTCAATTTTTTTCCATTCCGTTGGGAGACTGGCCACCGCCTCTTCCACCGCGGAACGCTCCCGGACGTCAAAAGGGAGCAAATACGATTCGGCCTCATGGCGCTCTGCCAGCTCCGCAGCCAACTCCCGGAGTCGGGCTTCTCTCCTGCCGTTTAGGATCAGCCGGTAGCCGTTCCGGGCAAAAATCCCGGCGCAGGCTTTGCCAATCCCGGAGCTTGCTCCCGTTATCATCGCTACCTTTGTCATATGGCGAATTTATTCAAAATGAACCGTAAATTGAATCAGTTCGGCAAACAAACCAGCCAGCGGACGGCTGTACAGGTTATCGTCTTTGTTGAGTACGTTCCCGAATGACCGCGATATTTTCAGCTCCGGAGAGCATTTAAAGAATTCGTAATACAGATCCAGGCCAATGCCGGCTTCCCAGGCAAAATAGCCCCGATCGATGAAAAGCGGGTTTTCCACATCGGCCGGAAACTTCCCCGCGTTTTCCATGGCTTCGTCGTATTTCTTTCGGGAGGTCACGTCCATGCAATATTTCGCTCCCCCGATCACGTAGGCACGCACGTTTCCCTGCCTGTTGGACTTGAATTTAAGCACCAACGGATACTGGAGGTTGGTGAACCGGACATTCAGCCGACGGTCCTCCCTATCCGGACCAGCCGGCTTCATCGTCAGAACGGACGCATCCGCGGGAAGCTCCCCGTCCGGATTGCTGCTCCCCCCATCGGGACGCCAATAAACAAACTCCACATCCCGGTCCACGAAAATGATGTTGGGCGTGAAGCGCAGATCAAAATTCCGGTTAAGTTTCAAATTCGCCAGCAGGCCCAAACTGAAACCGGGCTTACCAATGGACCGGATCGCTGCCAGTGATTCCACTTCTTCCGCGTTGTCGTTGACGTCGTAGTAGGTAAAAGCGGAATGATAGTCGTCCCGTTTAACAACCTGAAAACTGCCGTAGTTCAGGGCCAGGGAAAAGCCGAAATTATAGGTTTGCTGGTCAATGTTGCCGCCATCATTAATAAACTGGGCTTTCGACGGAAACCCCAGGAAGAAAAACAGCATGAGGGCGTAGTACGTTTTCATTTTTTTCCCGTATAGATCGTGCAGATCCCGAAGCTCAACCGGCGGATCTTCGTTTCGCGGAACCCGTTTCGCTCCATCAGCCTGGCAAAATCCTTCCCATCGGGAAACGCGGCCACCGACGCAGGCAGATAGGCATAGGCGTCCTTATCCCTTGAAAACAAGCGCCCGAAGAAAGGCAGTATCTTAAAGGAATAGAACCCGTATAATTGCTTGACGGGAAATGCCCGGGGCCGGGAGAATTCCAGCACCACCAGTTTTCCTCCGGGTCGGAGCACCCGGAACATGGCAGCAAGCCCCTTCTCCAGGTGTTCAAAATTCCGTACTCCAAAGCCCACGGTAACCGCATCGAAGGAATTATCTGAAAAAGGAAGTTTTTCCGAGTCGGCCTTCCGGAAATGGACCAGCTCTTCCAATTTCCTTTTCTGAGCCTTTTCGCGCGCGATGGCCAGCATCCCTTCCGAAATATCCACGCCCGTGATCTTCCTCGGTTTTAGCCGGAGTGCCTCAAATGCCAGATCTCCCGTACCGGTGGCCACGTCCAGGATCCGCGTAGGTTTTACTTCCTTCAATTCGTCAATCGCTTTTCTTCTCCAGGAACGATCGATACCGGCTGAAAGGAAATGGTTCAGGAAATCGTATTTCCCTGCAATCTGATTGAACATTTGCGCCACTTGCTCCTTTTTTCCGGTAGCGAGTTTCTTATACGGCTTCACCTGATCGGGTTTCACTTGCTGAGACATGGGGTAAAGATAGGAGCAAAATTTCAGCCATACAAAAGTAAGCCTCCCGCCCACGGGAGCCTTGCCCGCTGCAGCCGGGATGGCGCCGGCGGCCTACAGGCCCAGTACCTCGGTACCCTGCTCAAAAACCACATCGACCGGGATTCCCGCTTCGCCGAGGCGGTCCAGGTCCGATTGGAGTTGAGCCGGGATCCGGCCTTTTTCTTCCACAAGCTTAGCAACACCGGCGTAATCCCCGTTGCCCTGCAGGGTAAGGATCAGCCGGGACAGGCTGTCGGCCGCGGCCTTCATTTTTTCATAGTCCGCCCGGTAGGTCCCGTTCTCCTGACGCTGGAAGGCGCCCTGTTCCAGAAAGTAGTTGAAACGGATCATGTTCGCCACCCCGTGCGCGCTGGAAGCGCCGAAACGGACCGACCGGAATATACCTGCCATAAACGTGGTCATGTAATCCTCCTCGCTACCTTCCAATTCCCCTTTTTCAAGCAGTTGCGTGATCATGTACAGACCCAGAATGTCGGCCTTCCCTTCTTCCAGGGCGGAGGCATGCTCCTTCAGCGCTTCCCGTACGGTACCTTTGCCGGTAAGCGTGTTTTTAATCCCCAATCCGTGCGCCACTTCATGGAACATCGTATTGGCAAAAAACGCGTCAAACGTGACGTTACCGCGTTGGGCGGAGTCCACCAGAATCGCCGCAATCGGTACCAGGATCTGATCGAATTTGGCCTGCATCGCGTTTTTCAGCTGCAGACGGCGGGTACCTTTCTGAAGCTGCACCTGCTCATCGTTGGGCAGGTTGATGGCAATGGTCTTGCTGCCGGCATTGCAATCCCCGGCATAGTAGATCACATCGTATGCGTTGAGATCCGCGTCGCTTCCGGGCGTTTCCTGTTTGAATTCCGCGTCCACCGGAAGGTTCCGTTGAAGTTCGGGGAGGAAGGCGGCGTATTTTTCCAGCCGCTGACTCCATTCCTTATCCTTCACCAGCAGGTAGGCTTCGTAAGCCGCTTTGTATCCGAAGAGGCGGTCCTCATACGTTTCGATCGGACCAATGATCAAATCCAGCGTATTATCCTTCATATCCATCCAGGCCAGATCGCTTTCCCGGAACCGGTCGGTCCGCAACGCTTCGGCACGCAGTTCCAGGTATTTTTTGAAGCTTGGTTCTTCGGCCAGCGCTGCCGCCCGATCCAGCAGGTCGGCGGCGCGTTGAACCTGTTCGGCAAAGTATTCGTGATAGGGAACGACCCGGAGTTGTCCGGCGGTGTCCCGTCTGATGAGGGTATATAAACTATCCTTGCCCGGGAGATCGGCCTGTTCAAATTCGGACTTGCTTAGGTCTGTGGGATAGAAATTTGCGCCCAATGGCTTTTCCCCCACCCCTTTGATAAAAGGGGCATTGTTGTCCAGGCGGTCCCAGGGGCCGTAATTGATCTGTACAAAGCGCCGGGCAGCCTCCTCATCCAGGGACGCGAGCAAGCTGTCCGGATTTCCATAGGCCTGGTACCAGAATAGACTGTCCATGATCTTTGCCGCATCAATCAGCAAGGGGATCAGGGCACGTTGATTCTCACTCAAGCGGGCAAGGTCCGTGGAAAGCTCCACGGTGACGTACTGATCCACTTTCTTCTGCAGATCGATCCGGTCCACTCCTCCATCGCGGGGTTTCTCACAGGCCTGTATACTCCAAAGGAATACAAGGGCAAAAGCGGAATAAAGTTTCTTCATCGCGTTTTATTAATGGTCAACGGCAAATATATGAATTTTGCAGGCGCCGGGCGGCTGAATTCCTTACCTTTGCAGTATGGAAATCCGTACGGCTGAATTTATTAGCAGTAATACCAAGGTAGATAAGCTTCCCCAACCCGACAAACCGGAACATGCCTTTATCGGACGTTCCAATGTGGGTAAATCATCCCTGATCAATATGCTCACCGGCAACCGGAAACTTGCAAAAACCTCGCAGACCCCGGGCAAGACGCAACTGATCAATCATTTTCTGATCAATCGCGCCTGGTACCTGGTGGACCTTCCGGGCTACGGATACGCCAGGACTTCCAAAAAGAATCGACGGACCTGGGAAGGCTTCATTACCGATTACATCGAAAGACGCCCCAACCTGCAATGCGTGATGGTCCTCATCGACTCCCGGCTGGAGCCCCAGGCAATTGACCTGGAGTTTATCAACTGGCTGGGTAGCCGGCGTGTGCCTTTTGTCCTTGTGTTCACGAAAGCGGACAAGCAATCGAAACAGAAAACCATCCAGCATATCCGGCTGTTTGAACGGGAGATGCTTAGGACCTGGGAATCGGTCCCGGAGGTGTTCGTCACCTCGTCGGTAAACCAACAGGGGAAAGCGGAGCTGCTGGAATTTATAGGGGAGGTCAATGGGGCAATAGAAAAGGGCGCGCAATGAAGAAATACTTTTCCCTGGTCAAATTCAGCCATACGATATTCGCCATGCCTTTTGCGGTGATCGGATTTTTCCTGGCTGTCCATCACACGGGCGCACGCTTTCACTGGCACAAATTCCTGTTGATGCTGGCCTGCATGGTCTTTGCCCGCAGCGCCGCCATGGCGTTCAACCGGTATCTGGACCGGGATATAGATGCTCGCAATCCGCGCACCCGCAGCCGGGAAATACCCCGCGGAGCGATCAGCGCCCGTGCCGCCTTGTATTTCACCCTGCTCAACTGCGTATTGTTTCTGACAGCGACCTGGTTCATCAACCCGCTTTGTTTTTACCTGGCCCCTGTGGCCTTGTTGATTGTGCTGGGTTACAGCTATACCAAACGGTTTACCGCTCTGTGCCATCTGGTTTTGGGGTTGGGACTTTCGCTGGCCCCGATTGGCGCCTATTTGGTGGTTACCGGCGCGTTTGCCTTGCTTCCCATCCTGTTTTCCCTGGCCGTAATCACCTGGGTAAGCGGTTTTGACATCATTTATTCGCTTCAGGACGAGGAGTTCGATCGCGACCAGCAGCTGCATTCCATTCCCGTTTTGCTTGGAAAGCCGAAGGCGCTGCGACTGTCCCGGATCCTTCACGTACTCTCCGCCGCCTTCGTAGTGAGCGCCGGTATTGCCGGCGAATTCGGCTGGCTTTATTGGGTGGGCACCTTCATTTATTGCGGAATGCTTGTTTACCAGCACCGCGTGGTGAAGCCCCATGACCTGAGCAAGGTCAACATCGCCTTTATGACTGCCAACGGCATAGCCAGCGTGGTATTTGCACTCTTTTTTCTCGCCGATATTTTTCTAATCTGAAACGATGAACAAGACCAAACGAACGTACATTCCCGCCGAACTGAAAATCGATTTTGAAACCCTGCAGTCTTTTTACGAAGAACTGCTGAACCGGAAAATCGAATCGGTTGCCGAGCTGGAAAAATGGATGCGCGACCGGAGTGAACTGGAAGCCGCCCTGGAAGAGGATTTCGCCTGGCGTTACATTAAAATGACCTGCGACACGACCAACGAGGCATTGCGGAAGGATTTCGAATATTTCGCTACCGAAATCGAACCGAAAATCGCACCCTACAGCGATAAGCTGAACCGGAACCTCTTTGAATCCCCTGTTAAGGACCAACTGGATCAAGAGAAATATGCTATTTATTTGCGTTCGATCGAGAAGGACATCCGTCTTTTCCGGGAAGAGAACATTCCGCTTTTCAGTCAGCTTCAGGTCACTCAACAGAAATACGGCGCCATCACAGGCGCCATGACGGTTGAAGTGGATGAAAAGGAATATACCATGCAGCAAGCCGGCAACTTCCTGAAAAGCAACCGCAGGGAGCTGCGAAAGGAAGCGTTTGAAAAGTTGGGTAACCGCCGGCTTCAGGATAGTTTGGAACTGGACGAACTTTTTGACAGACTACTGGATTTGCGGCATCAGGTTGCCCTGAACGCGGGGTATGAAAATTACCGCGACTACGCCTTCGCTGCCATGGGACGGTTTGATTACACCCCCGAAGACTGTTTCCGCTTTCACCAGGCCATTGAACGGGAAATTGTTCCGCTGCTCCGCGTAGAGGCTGAAAAACGGAAAAGAGCCCTGGGTTTGGACCGGCTCCGTCCCTGGGATATGGAAGTGGACCCCAGTGGCAAAGAAGCCTTGAAGCCGTTTCAGGGCGGGAATGAACTCACCGACAAAAGCATCGAATGCTTTTCCAGGCTGGACCCCTACTTTGGAATGTGTCTCCGTACCATGAAAGAACAGGGGCTGCTTGATCTTGAGTCCCGGAAAGGAAAAGCGCCCGGAGGCTACAACTACCCCCTTTCTGAAACCGGTATGCCTTTCATTTTCATGAACTCGGCCGATTCCATGCGCGATCTAACAACCATGATGCACGAGGGGGGCCATGCGGTCCATACTTTTCTGACCGCCGAACTGGAACTGAACGCGTTCCGCAACCTGACCCCTGAAATCGCCGAGCTGGCCTCCATGTCCATGGAACTGCTTTCCATGCAGCACTGGGACCATTTCTTCACCCGGGAAGACGACCTGCGGCGGGCAAAATCGGAACAGTTGCACGATATCCTGAAAACCCTTCCCTGGGTAGCGACCATCGACGCGTTTCAACACTGGCTCTACACGAATCCGGGACACAGCCGGGAGACACGCCGGCAAGCCTGGCTGGATCTGTTTGAACGCTTCGGCGGAGGCTTCAGCGATTGGGCCGGATACGAAAGCTTCCAGGAGAATCTCTGGCAGAAGCAACTTCATTTATATGAGGTGCCGTTTTATTACATCGAATACGGCATGGCTCAACTGGGCGCCATCGCCGTCTGGAAGAACTTCCGGCAGAACCCCGAAAAGGCCGTGAAACAGTATATCGAGGCA
This sequence comes from Anseongella ginsenosidimutans, assembly GCA_029268045.1. GTDB lineage: Bacteria > Bacteroidota > Bacteroidia > Sphingobacteriales > Sphingobacteriaceae > Anseongella > Anseongella ginsenosidimutans_A. The sequence continues at coordinate 3,701 of JAJUHF010000025.1, read as the reverse complement.
TTGAAATTAGGATACACGAAACCTATTCCGGAAATGTACCGGACCGCCGGAGTGCGCTTTGACTTCTCCGGCGAATACGTCCGTTCCCTGGCCGCCTTTGTACACGAAGAACTTGAAAAGGTTTCCTGACGCCCGGGCATGACTCACTTTTTCAGGAGCATTCTTATTTTCAGGTTAAATGCTGCGAAAAGCAAGGTCATAAACGGGCTCAGCCAGTTGAAAATGGCGTAGACAAAATAATCGGCGACCGGCACGCCCAGCACCCCGCTCTGATAGGCGCCGCAGGTATTCCAGGGTACCAGGGCGGAAGTTACCGTGCCGGAATCCTCCAGGGTCCGGCTGAGGTTTTCCGATGCCAGTCCTTTTTTCTCATAGGCCTGGGAAAACATTCTCCCGGGCACCACAATGGAGAGGTACTGATCGCTGGCGGTAATGTTTACAACCAAGCAGCTGGCTACCGTACTTGCAAACAAACCGAAGGTGGTGTGAAACAGGTGAAGCAATGCCCTGGAAATGGTGGCCAATGCGCCAATCGCCTCCATCACGCCGCCAAAAACCATCGCGCAGATAATCAACCACACGGTGGTAAGCATTCCCGCCATGCCCCCGCTGGTGAACAGGTCATTCAGCTTCTGGTTGGTGGTCACCACCGTGGTATTTACCGTGATGGCGTTCATCACCCCGGTATACCCGCTGCGGAAATCGAGTTGTTCGGCGCCTCCGGCAGCTGCTACGATCTCCGGTTGAAACACCAGTGCAGCAATTCCCCCCAGAAGCGTCCCGATAAGCAAGGCAAGGAAGGGCGAAGTCTTTTTCAGGATAAGCACAAATACCAGAATGGGCACGACAAATAACCAGCCGCTTACATTAAACGTATTGCTGATGGCGGTCGTGAAACCCTGGGTTTCAACGGAGGAAGGTGGGTTTGAATTCAGGCCCATGAGCAAAAAGGCCGCAAGCGTCACCGTCAGGGTGGGCAGGGTGGTCAACGTCATGTACCGGATGTGCGTAAAAAGATTCGTGCCGGTCATTGCCGCGGCCAGGTTGGTCGTATCGCTCAGGGGCGAGAGTTTATCCCCGAAATAAGCTCCCGATACAATCGCTCCCGCCGTTGCCGCCACGGAAACGTCCAGGGCCCCGGCAATTCCGATCAACGCGATGCCCACCGTGGCCGTTGTCGTCCAGCTGCTGCCGGTCACCAGCGATACCACCGCACAGATGATCACGCAGGAAGCCAGAAAAATGGAGGGATTCAGGACCTGCAGCCCGTAGTACACCATGGTGGGGATAATTCCGCTTATCAGCCAGGTTCCTGCCAGGGCGCCCACCATCAGCAAGATCAGAATAGCCTCGGTGGTGACCCGCAGGTTCTTCGCCACGGCTGCAAACATGTCGCGATAGGTGATCTTCCGGATAAAGCCGATCACCGCGGCAAGGGAACCTCCCAGCAACAGGATAAACTGATTGCTTCCCTCTACGGCGCTGTCGCCGTAAACGAACACATTGTAGAACAGCATTCCAACCAGCGCCACCAGGGGGATCAATGCTTCGGTTAAACTTAGTTTCGGTTGGTCGTCCACTTCCATTATGTAATGTTATGCTTTTTCAAAAGGATGTCCAAATCCCGCCGCCCCGATGCATTGCCCGGTCTATTCCACCCGCACCAGGTCAATGTCTTCCGTGGTGGGGATGATCAGGGGTACCTTCTCCACGTCCACAAAACTGGCATCCAATCCAAAACCACGCTCTTCCGAGAGTGAAAATTTTTTGAGGATCAGAAAATAGTACAAAACCAGTCGTTCAAACAGCGGAAGCGCCCAAATACTGGAAAAGGTCTTTTCCAGCAATACGAAGCGGAAGTCCCCGGTCACTTTGTGCCGTTTCAGAGAATCGTACCGGCTGATGATGTTGACTTCGCCGCGGTCCACCATTTCTTCCACGACTTTGCGGAAGAGGATGTTGATCCGCTGTTCCTCCCGGAACCCCAAACGGAAATCGATGCGTATCAGATGATTCGGAATAAAGGTCTGCACCTTATACTCCCGCGTGTAAGGGACATCCAGCACATCCACATGCACCAGCCAATATATATCGGCGCGCTTGGGCTGCTTATGAATAATCGAATAAATGATTTTGTTTTCGATTTCCGAGGGGAAGTTGGCGCTGGTCAGAAAAACCAAATTGGAGGCGTATTTTGGCACCGAGGCATCTTCGCTCAGTTCCGCAAGGATCTGGTAATAATTCTCGATCTCGGTGAATCGCACATAACGGTTGCGGATCTTCCGGGCTTTGTGCCAGCACCACATCACCGAAAACAGAATGGTTCCGGAAACCACCGTAAACCAGCCTCCATCCACGAATTTTAGAATGTTCGCGGAAAAGAAAAGCAATTCGAGGCTCAGGTAAATGACACCAAAAGGAATAACCAGATACAGGGGATACCGAATGGACCGCAGAAAAACGGTCATGAGCATGGTGGTAATTAACATGGATATGATGATGGTAAGCCCGTACACGCCTTCCATGTTGCTGGACCGCTGGAAGATAAGAACCACCAGAACGCAGCCAGTATACAGAATCCAGTTGGTGCTGGGTACGTATAATTGCCCTTTCTCATTGGAGGGGTAGTTGATCTTTACCTTGGGCCACAGATTCAAGCGTACCGCTTCACTGATCAGCGTAAATGCGCCGGTGATCATTGCCTGGCTTGCAATGACCGCTGCGATCGTGGCGATCCCGATCCCGTAAACCAGAAACCAGTCCGGCATAATCTTGTAGAACGGATTCCCGGGAAGAATTCCCCCGGTGTGGTCTAACAACCACGCTCCCTGTCCGAAATAATTGACCACTAAGCAGGCTTTGACAAAAATCCAGCTGACCCGGATATTCTTCCGGCCGCAATGGCCCATATCGGAATACAAGGCTTCGGCACCGGTCGTACACAGGAAAATCGCCCCAAGAAGGATTAACGCCTCGGGATTTCCAGCCAGCAGACCGATTGCATACGAGGGATTGATCGCCTTGAGTACACCGGGATTGCCCACCAATTGTCCCCCTCCCATGATGGCCAGCATGCTGAACCAGATGATCATCAGCGGACCGAATGCCCGCCCGATCAGGTTGGTCCCGAACTGCTGGAAGAAAAACAGACAAGTGATGATCAGGATTACAATGGGCACCGTAGGCATGTCGGGATTCAGGATCAGCAAGCCTTCGATGGCCGAGGAGACCGAGATGGGCGGCGTGATAATTCCGTCGGCCAGCATGGCGGCTCCGCCGATCATGGCCGGGATTACAAGCCATTTGGCCTTCCGCCGGATCAGGGAATAAAGTGAAAAGACGCCACCCTCCCCTTTGTTATCCGCGCTTAGTGTGATGAATACGTATTTGACGGTGGTTTGCAGGGTAAGTGTCCAAAAAATACAGGATAAGGCACCAAGAATCAGATCCGCTGAAATGACCCGGTCTCCCACGACCGCTTTGAAAACGTAAAGCGGTGAAGTACCGATATCGCCGTAGATGATTCCCAGACTGATCAAAAGTCCGGCTCCGGATAGCTTGCTAAGACGATTTGTGTTCGTTTCCAACCCGTTCCGTTGTTACTTCCGCGGCAAAAATATGTTTTTTATTTCGAAGCCCGGCAAGAGCCCTTACCGCAATAATTTGGCCGACAATTTGCGGGAAATTTTGCGTTCCGCGGG
>JAJUHF010000024.1 GCA_029268045.1 Anseongella ginsenosidimutans | reverse complement strand
GGAGCCGGAAGCGATCGGGCGAAGACTTCAAAGGGAAGGACCGGCTGTTTTTGGTGCATCTTCCTACCGATAGCGGCGAAACCCACAACCGGGCGGACGAAAACCCCGAAATACTTAAAGAATTACTTGAATTGCATACGCGTTGGTTAAACCGAGTCAGGAGGTGATGTTCTTCGGGCTACTTCGTGTTTCTGGGCAATCAGGGCAACCGGTAAACCGACGGCGGTCATCAGGATCAGCACGTTCAAATACGATCCTTCGATTGAAAACGGCGGAGGCGGGTTTTGGCTTAAGGGCAATACGAGGAAATTCATGACGCACCAGATCAGCAGCCCATAGAGCAGCCCGGACGCGACCGGATGCTTCCGCAGAAATCGCAGATAGGGAATAAGGAGGAAATAAGTCAGCGTGAACGCAAATGCGATGAAATAATGAAATACAAATCCCCAGACAACCATTTCCCATCCATCTTGGTAAGCCTGCTGGCCGAAAGCGCCCTGGGCGATAAAGCGGAAAACCGCTTCGGCATTTCCACCCGCCAGGATAAGGACCGCGGCCAGGATATCCAGCGTTCCCGAAATCAGGAACGCCAATACCAGCGATTTGCCTTTGGAACGAAAAAGAGACATGCGGCTTATTGGGTTACTCCAATTGGTTCAATACGATCGTCCGGCCATGTTTGTTGACGTACCGGAATTGTTTCCGGTATTAATGGTTTAGAACTTCAATCTATTGATTTTTTGTTTCCCGTCCAAGAAAAGGCCGAAAAATGCGTTTGCTCCGGGGCGGGGCTTTTTTTGTTTTTCCGGATGACATTTTTAAATTAGCGGCGCTGAAACCAGAACGTGTGTCGACCGTCCCGTCGACGGATCGGACAACGAAACCTTAACCTCCCTTTGCCCTGAGAACAGGTCATATGTTCTGTAAAATTTTTTTACAAAAGATAGGAGGAATCTTCATGTTGATCTGTACAAAACGGTACAAATTATTACTTGCTATTTTATTTACCGGTATCCTCATGACGGGTATCCGGCCAGCCAGCGCGCAAAGTTTCGTGCTGTATACTCCCTATACCAGTATTTCCGTACCCCCGGGTGAATCCATCAAGTATTCGGTCCAATTGGTCAATAACAGCGGAGGCGTGCGGACCGCATCACTTTCCGTTACCGGCCTGCCCGAGGGATGGGAATACGATCTGAAAGCAGGAGGGTGGAACGTAGATCAGCTTTCGGTCCTGCCGGGTGAAAAGCAGACCCTTGATTTTACCGTGGACGTACCCCTGAAGGTGGATAAAGGAACCTATAAATTCAACCTGGTGGCCGGTGGCTACAGTTCGCTGCCGCTTACGGTAACGGTATCCGAACAGGGAACGTTCAAGACCGAATTCAGCAGCGATCAGCCGAATATGGAAGGGGCGGCCGATGCGACCTTCACCTTCAATACCGAACTCCGGAACCGGACGGCCGCCGAACAACTTTACGCGCTCCGCGCGGACGCGCCCCGCGGCTGGAACGTGGTGTTCAAGCCAAATTACAAGCAGGCTACCTCTGTAAATATTGCACCGAATGCGACTTCAAATATTACGGTTGAAATCAATCCGCCCGACCAGATCAAAGCCGGCACGTATACTATTCCGGTTATGGCCACAACCAGCTCCACTTCGGCCAAACTGGATTTGGAAGTGGTGATCACCGGATCATACAATATGGAGCTGACAACCCCCACGGGCCGCCTGAGTACGGATATTACGGCGGGCGACGAGGAAAAAGTGGAACTGGTGGTGAAAAATACCGGTTCCTCCCCACTGACCGATATTTCGCTGAGCGCTTCCACGCCTGTAAACTGGGAAGTGGAATTTGACCCGAAGACCGTCGAAAAAATAGAACCCGGGGAAACCGCCTCGGTAAAGGCCACGATCCGTGCCGACAAAAAAGCCATAGCGGGTGACTACGTCACTACCCTCCGTGCCAATACACCGGAAGCTTCTTCGGAGGCATCCTTCCGGGTTTCCGTGAAAACCTCGATGCTCTGGGGCTGGATAGGCCTGCTTATTATTCTGATTGCACTTGGAAGCGTGTTTCGCCTGTTTCGTAAATACGGAAGGAGGTAAGCGTGAATCAGCCAATCATTGAGCTGGAAGGGCTGACCAAAAAGTACGGCTCCTTTACAGCGGTAGATCAACTTAGTCTGCGCATTTCGCCCGGAGAGATCTTCGGGTTGCTGGGGCCCAACGGGGCGGGAAAGTCAACCACCATTCTCATGATGATCGGCTTGACCGAACCCAGCGCCGGCCGGGTAAGGGTGTGCGGCATTGATTCCACGCATAACCCCGCGGCGGTGAAAAGGCAGGTAGGTTACCTCCCTGAGGATGTCGGCTTTTATCAGGAGCTGACCGGAATGGAAAACCTGGTATACACTGCCCGGCTAAACGGTATGTCGCGTGAAGCTGCCCAGGTTCAGGCCGCACAGGTGCTTGGAAAGGTGGGGCTGGCTGAACACGGACACAAGAAGACCGCCACGTATTCCCGGGGTATGCGCCAGCGTCTGGGCTTGGCCGACGTATTGATCAAAAGTCCCCGTGTAATCATTCTGGATGAGCCCACCCTGGGCCTGGACCCGGAAGGGGTGCGCGAATTGTTGAATCTGATCGTCAAGCTCAGCCGGGATGAAGGTCTGACGGTCCTGTTATCGTCGCACCATCTCCATCAGGTACAGCAGATTTGCGACCGGGTCGGGATTTTTGTGGGAGGGAAGCTGATCGCCGAGGGCGATATCCAGAAATTATCCAGCCAATTGTTTTCTGGAGAACCCTTCATCGTGGAAGCACGCGTCATGGAAAGAGACGGAACCACCGGGCAATTGAAAACCAGGCTGGAACAGCTGGATGGGGTAAAGGCAGTTCATGGCGAAAACGGCCGGCTGGAAATCAGCTGCTCGGCCGACCTGACCTCCGAAATTGCACGGACGATCCTGCAATCCGGGTTGGACCTGTTGGGTCTGCAGCGGAAGGAATACGGGCTTGATGACATTTACCACCGTTATTTCGAAGGTGGAAAGGATAAACTTCAGGGAGGAAGAAAGAAATGACCGAAGAAATAAAACAAGCTTCCAAAGACAGGGAATGGGCCGGCCGGGCAAAGAAATGGATCGCCCGTGGCCGGCAACAAGGAGGAACGCTGCTCAACCGTGCACTCCGCGAGATCGGCGAAGCCCTACAGGGGGCAAAGGAATTGCGGATCCGGGAATTGTTCAATAAGGAGTCCGGCGCGGAGCATCCGTTCTGGGTAATCGTGAGCAAGGAAATATCCGATCACGTGAAAAGCTGGCGCTTCATCATCTTGCTGTGTTTGATCGCCCTGACCTGCCTGGGATCGCTTTACTCCGCCTTGACGGGGATCGGCGATGCGGTAAAGCCCAACAGTCCCGAAGGCGCGTTCTTCTTTCTGAAGCTGTTTACCGTCTCCGACGGCACGTTGCCGTCTTATGTGGTCTTTGTGAGTTTCCTGGGTCCCTTGCTGGGTATCGGACTTGGCTTCGACGCGGTGAATTCGGAATACAATAAAGGCACCCTGAGCCGGATCATGTCCCAGCCGATTCATCGGGACTACCTGATCAATGCAAAATTTACCGCCGCGCTGGTGGTAGTGAGTGTTTTGTTTTTCGCGCTTGCATTTTTGGTCATGGGCATTGGAATGATCAGCATTGGGGTGCCACCCACGCTTGAAGAATTTATGCGCACTCTGGTGTTCATTCTGGTGAGCATCGTATACGTCGCCTTTTGGCTCAACCTATCCATCCTGTTTTCAGTCCGCTTCCGGCAGCCCGCAACTTCGGCCCTGTCCGCTATTGCCATCTGGGTCTTTTTCAGCGTATTTTATGGGATGATCGTCAATGTCGTGGCCCGGATCACGCAACCGGCCGTATATGCAGGAACAGGTAAAATCATAGCCCATCAGAAATTCATTCTTTTTTTACAGGACCTTTCCCCAAGCCAGTTGTTCAGTGACGCGACACTTACCCTGCTGATGCCGTCGGTCCGCAGCCTCGGTCCGCTCACCCAGGCGCAGGTGGTGGGCGCTATTCCCAGTCCGCTGCCCCTGGGTCAAAGCCTGCTGCTGGTCTGGCCCCAGCTTACCGGACTGGTGGCCGCTACGGTGATATGCTTTGCCCTTTCGTATGTGTATTTTATGAGAAAGGAAATCCGCTCCCGCTAAAACTTGATGCCGTCTCTCTCTGCAAGGGAAGAGGGAGACGCGCCTTAATTTGTCCCGGAAAAGCGGGGTACATGCCCCATATGGACCGGAACGTATGCAAATGTAATCTTCCCTAAAAACAGCTACGGATAAAAATGTAGTTTATTATTAATTTTAGGGAAATGGAGAAGTCGAGATTCAGCGAGTCGCAGATCGTGAAGATCCTGTCACAGCACGAATCCGGATTATCGGATTTTTCCGTAGATTTGCCCGCCTATGCTTAATATTGTTTTATTTGGCCCCCCGGGTGCCGGGAAGGGTACACAATCGAAAAAGATCATTGAGAAGTACCGGTTGGTGCATCTTTCCACGGGTGATATCCTTCGCGGAGAAATCGCCGCAGGGACGGAGCTGGGACTGGAAGCGAAAAAGCTGATGGACCAGGGCGTACTGGTGCCCGATGAGGTGGTTATTGGAATGATCAATAATAAGTTAGAGGCCAATCCGGGCTCCAACGGATTTATTTTTGACGGCTTTCCGCGGACGGTCGCACAGGCCGAGGCCCTGGACCGCCTGCTGGAATCCCGGAATACCGGGATCACCGGAATGATCGCATTGGAGGTGGATGAAGAAGAACTCCGGGTGCGTCTGGCAAAACGGGCGTTGGAACAGAACCGGCCAGACGATGCGAAACCCGAAGTGATCAGCAAGCGGATCGAGGAATACCGCAACAAAACAGCCCCGGTGGCACAGTACTATCAGAAACAGGATAAATATTCTTTTGTTAACGGAATAGGAAATATCGAGGAGATATTCCGGAAAGTTTGTTCTGTAATCGACAGCTGGTAAAAAATGCCTGCTCCCAATTTCGTAGACTACGTAAAAATCTGTTGCCGCTCCGGCGCGGGTGGGGCGGGGTCTGCCCATTTGCACCGGGATCGGTTTACCTCCAAAGGAGGACCCGACGGGGGGGATGGCGGCCGCGGCGGGCATATCATATTAAAAGGGAACCAGCAGCTATGGACCTTGCTGCACCTGAAATACCGGAAACATGTAATTGCCGGTGACGGACAGCCCGGGTCGCACCAGCAGCGGACCGGCGCCGACGGCAAAGACGTGATCCTGGAAGTGCCCCTGGGCACAATTGCGCGGAACGCGGAAACCGGCGAAGTACTTATGGAAATCACCCGGGACGGTCAGACCGGGATTCTTACATCCGGGGGCCGGGGTGGCCTTGGAAACTGGCATTTCAAATCCTCGGTCAACCAGACGCCACGCTACGCGCAGCCGGGCGAACCGGGTCAGGAAGTCTGGAATATTCTGGAATTGAAAATCCTGGCGGACGTGGGACTGGTCGGGTTCCCGAACGCGGGAAAATCCACGCTCCTGTCGGTGGTTTCGGCAGCCAAGCCGGAGATCGCCGATTATCCTTTTACCACCATGGTGCCGAATCTGGGGGTGGTTGCCTACCGCGACGACCGGTCTTTTGTTATGGCGGATATACCCGGCATCATTGAAGGGGCCGCCGAAGGGAAAGGACTGGGAATCCGGTTTCTGCGGCATATTGAGCGGAACGCGGTTTTGCTTTTTATGATACCGGCCGATAGCCGTGATGTGCGGGAAGAATACAATATCTTGCTGAATGAGCTTGAGAAGTTCAATCCGGAACTACTTTACAAACCCCGGATCCTGGCCATTACCAAGGCCGATCTCCTGGATGCCGAACTCATGGAAGAGCTGGCACGGGAGCTGCCTAGCGGGTTGCCGTCGATCTTCATTTCGTCGGTTACGGGAAAAGGGATCACCGAATTAAAAGACCTGATCTGGCAACAGATACATGGAAATACAGCGGAGGAGTAAACCATGTGCGGTTCCGCCTGTTTAGACCTGTATGATCAAAACGGCCAAGCGATTTAATGAGACCGTCCTGTTGCTGATCCTCTCAGCCATTAACTTCGCTTACATCCTGGATTTTGTCATTGTGATGCCCCTGGGGCCGCAGTTGATGAGAATCTTTCAAATTGATGCCACGCAGTTTGCGCTGGTGGTTTCCTCCTATACGATCAGCGCGGGGATCTGCGGATTCGCGGGGATTTTTTTTATCGACCGGTTCGACCGAAAAAAGGCTTTACTCACCTCATTCGGCGGCTTTGCGCTGGGCACCTTGCTCTGTGCCCTGGCTCCGGATTATCTTTTCTTATTGTTGGCCCGGATTGTAACCGGACTATTCGGAGGGGTGATCAGCGCCCTGGTCTATTCGATCGTGGGTGATTACATCCCCTACGAGCGCAGGGGAAGCGCCATGGGAAAGGTGATGGCAGCATTTGCGGTCGCATCGGTCATGGGGGTGCCCGCTGGGATCTGGCTTGCGGCGGAATTCAGTTGGCATACGCCCTTCCTGGCGTTGGGTATTTTTTCAGCGGTCGTTTTTGCGGCGGCGCTATTCGGACTGCCCCCCATGCGGATCCATTTGCAGCAAAAGCAAACGATGAAGCCCTGGTCGGCTTTGAAAACTATTTTGGTCAATCCGAATCAATTGCGGGCGCTGGTGCTGATGATGCTGATGATGATTGCCGGCTTTACAGTCATTCCGTTTATTAGTCCGTTTTTTGTTGCCAATGTGGGGATGACCGAAATGGAACTGGTTTACAATTACCTGGTGGGCGGTGGCTTCACGTTCATTTCCTCGCAGATCATCGGCAGGCTAGCGGACCGCTACGGGAAAAGGCAGCTGCTGGTCCTGCTGTGCGCGCTTTCGATCCTCCCTATCCTGCTGGTAACTCATCTGGGCGTCACCCCCTTACCCTGGGCGGTGGCGGCGAGCACGTTGTTTTTTATTCTGGTTTCGGGCCGAAACGTCCCGGGTCTGGCCCTGATCACCTCCACGGTCAGTCCGGAAAACCGGGGGAGTTTCATGAGTTTTAATTCCGCGGTTCAGCAACTTTCGGCGGGGCTGGCTACGTTGATCGCCGGTGTGATCATTACCGCAGGCGCCGATGGCAAACTGTATGATTTTGGCTGGGTAGGGATTTTGGCATCGGCGGTCTCTATCTTAACCATCCCGCTGGTCCGGCGGATCAAACCGGTCGAAAAAGAAATGTAGCCGAACGCGTCGCGAATGTTTTGAAAATTGAAGTTTTTCCACGAAATTTACCTAACTTGGTTTTAAGTCACAAATTTGTGACTTCTTCCTTTAACCTGACCCGGGCGGCATGCGTGTTTATGAGAAGCTTTCCGATGATGACCTGTTACGGTTACTTAAAAAGGACCACATTTCGGCTTTTGAGGAAATCTATAATCGCTATTGGTCCCGATTATACAGTGCGGCCTACAAACGGGTGAAGCAAGGGGAGGTTTGTCAGGAAATCATTCAGGATCTTTTTACCAGTCTATGGCTCGGCCGGAAAAAAATCGCGATCCATTCATCGCTTGCCAATTATCTCCTGACCGCGGTCCGGTATAAAGTGTTGAATCACATCGAGAAGGAAATGGTCCGGCGGAACTACCGGGAATCCCTGCCGGATGCCTTTCAGGTCAGTGACAACTCCACCGAAGAAACCGTCTTGTTGAACGATCTTCATCAACAACTCGAAATGGAGCTTATTCAGCTTCCGGAAAAGTGCAGGAAAGTATTTGAGCTAAGCCGGAAAGAGCTGAAAAGCAACAAGGAAATCGCACTCGAGCTTAATATTTCCGAGAAAACCGTTGAAAACCATATCACCAAGGCGCTGCGTTTACTGCGGGCCGGATTGAAGGATACCGTAGCATCCCTGCTGCTCTAGGAACTAGCATCCCTGCTGCTCTAGGAACTTTCGCTTAACCAATTTGTAATTTTTTCTTTACATGGAGTAGGGGATGGCCCGCGCTCACCTGACCTATAGGTAAAAGGGACGTCCTCAAACCAATAACATGAAGAAATTTATTTCGCCAGAGTTAATACGTAAATACCTTACCGGTAAATGTACGCCGGAGGAAGTGGCGAAGGTATTGGAATGGTATGAATCCGGTGAACAGGAACCGGACCCCCTGGCGTATTTTACGCCGCAGGAGCGGATCGCGCTGAAGGAAATGATGTATTCCAATGTCGTCGACCGGATCCGTTCCCAGAAGGCGTATCCCAATCCGGTGTTTTCCGGATTGATAAGACAGCGTGTCATTCTGGGCGGAGTGGCGGCTGCCATCCTGCTTTTTGCCGCCATCCGGATCGTATCGCATCAACCCGAAACATTTGAAACCGGGACGGAAGCGGTGATTGGAACCATCCCAGCCGATGAAGCGTGCGCCGAACCTGCGGAAGTACTGGTTGAAAATAAGCTTCGGACCATCAAACGGCAGACCCTGTCTGATGGCAGCGTCATCTGGCTGCAGCCGGAAACTTGGATTTCTTTCCCCAGGGAATTCGGAGCCGACGGGCGCCAGGTGCGCATGTCGGGGGAGGCCTTTTTCGAAGTAAGTCCCGACTCCTCGCGACCTTTTGTGGTTTATAGCGGAGACCTGATCACCCGCGTTGTGGGAACCAGCTTTAACATCAAGGCGTATAAAGACGGTCCCTCAGCAGAAGTTTCCGTATTTACGGGAAAGGTTTCGGTAAGCCTTCCTGATATTCCCGACGTGAATCTACGGTCGATGTCCCCGCCCCCCTTACTGCTTTCGAAGCACGAGAAAGCGGTTTTCTCCTCCCGGGAAAAATCGCTGGAAAAAAAGGCCTACAGTACCCACAAGGAACCTGAGCTCAATATCTGGAAGAAAAACACCATTTCGTTTGATAACACACCGGTGAAAGAGGTGGTGGAGGTGCTCAACCGGGAGTTTGACGTATCCCTCCAGGTGGACAAGGCAGCTAAAGAACTAAACAGCTACATGCTGAAAGCCGATTTTACCAATCAGAATTTACCGGACATTCTTCAAATGCTGGAGAAATCGCTCAACCTGACTTATGAAATTGACGGAAAGGATATCGTCCTGAAGCTGGACAAATGAGATTGTTAACCAAACCAAAACAAATGAAAAAGAAACCACCCATTTAGTACTGCGGACGCAGCAGAAAGCTGAAAAAACCGGGAGTGTTGCCTCCACCCCCGGCAAATTCATCACCCCCCTTTCTCATCTAACACTTTTTGAAGTGACGGGGGGGACAATTGTCTCATTTTTTCAACGAAACTCTCAAATTTATGAATTTTATTGGACAAATCGATTGGCGTAAAATCATGAGAATTACGTTCAGCCAATTAATCATCGCGGTGATGTTCACCTGTGTTTCCTACGCAAAGGAGGGATTGGCGCAGCACGTACTTGACAGAAAGGTGGATATATCCTTCCGTAAAGTAAGCCTGACGGAAGTTCTTTCAGAGTTGGAAGCCAAAACAAAGATTAAGTTTGTTTACAGCGAGAACGTGGTCAGCACCGAAGGACTGGTCAGCATCAAAGCAAAAAGCGCCAGTCTCAAGGTCGTGCTGGATCAATTGCTTCATTCCAAAGGCATTTCCTATGATGTGATCAGCGATCGCATCGTGCTCGGAAAAATGAAGCACAACCCGGCTGCTTCTTTCCGGAACGTGAAGAAGGAATTGGTAATCGACCTCCGCAAATCGCTTCAGAAAACAATTACGGGTAAAGTGACCGATGCCGTCAGCGGGGAACCACTACCGGGTGTTGCGGTAACCATTCAGGGTACTACCCGGGGAGCTTCAACGGATCTGGAGGGAAACTATTCGCTGGATGCGGCGCCCGGTGAGATTCTCGTATTCTCCTTTCTGGGGTATAAGAACGTTGAACGGCCGGCAGGCGACCAAACCGTCATCAACGTCGCGTTGGAAGCCGACGTGGCCGGTCTGGAACAGGTCGTGGTAGTAGGATACGGTTCCCAACAGAAAAAAGACCTGACTGGCGCCGTATCGGTTGTAAACGTACAGGATCTGGTACAGCAACCCACAGCCAACGTGACCACCCAGCTGCAGGGCCGTGCAGCCGGCGTGACCGTTCTGGGCGGCGGCCAGCCTGGCGATCCGCCCCAGATCCGCATCCGTGGAATCAATACGTTTGGAAACAACAGTCCGCTCTTTGTCGTGGATGGGGTTCCTACTGAAAACATCAACGATCTGAACCCGTATGATATCGCAACCATGCAGGTGATGAAAGACGCCGGATCCGCATCTATCTATGGTTCCAGGGCAGCGAACGGAGTGGTGATCATTACTACCAAGCGCGGAACCGGAAAGGTCAAGGTAACCTACGACGCGTATTATGGAACCCAGGTTCCACCAAGCGGGAATGTCTGGGATATTCTGTCCCCTGCGGAAATGGCGGAACTTAAGTGGATGGCCGATCCCAGTAAAAGAGGAGCCGACCCGCAATACGGTACCGGCTCCACACCGCGCCTGCCGGACTACATCCAGCCCAATGGGGCCATGGAGGGAGAAGTGAATATGGATAATTACAATGTGAATCCCTTTTATACCAATCCCGATGCGGTGGGAGGCTTTTACCGGATCGTCCGGGCCAACAAGCAGGGCACAAACTGGTTCGACGAAATTTTTGATCCCGCCCCCATGACCAATCACAACATTTCCGTCAGCGGCGGCGGCGAGCAGGGGAATTACCTGTTTTCCGCAAATTATTACAACCAGCAGGGTTCGCTCATCAATACCTATATGAAGCGCTACACCATCCGGGCAAATAGCATGTACAATGTAAACAGCAACATCCGGGTGGGGGAGAATATTTCGTTCTCGCTGATCGATAATCCACGCATTGCCGCCCTTACCGAAGGGAGCGGGATCGGCTACGCGATGCGCCAGCAACCGATCATTCCGGTACACGATGTGATGGGGAATTACGCTGGATCCGCCGGATCGGACCTGGGGAACTCGAAAAATCCCGTGGCCATTTTGGAACGCATGGGTAATAACAAGGCCCATGCCTACCGGATTTTCGGAAATGTTTTCGCCGAGGCCGATTTCATGGAACATTTTACGGTCCGCACACAGTTCGGGGGAGAGCTGTATTCGGGCTTCGCCCAATCTTTTAATTATCCCGAATACGAAAACGTGGAAAACGCCACGGTAAACCAGTACAACGAAAGCTCATACAATGGAAATAACTGGACCTGGACCAACATGCTTACCTATCATCAGGTGTTCAACGAAAAGCACGACCTGACGGTATTGGCGGGCACCGAAGCATACCACAACGAGGGCCGCAATTTAAGCGGGTCCACCCAGGGTTACTTTTCCTTTGATCCGGAGTTCACCAATCTGGGTACCGGCGCGGGGACCCGTAATAATGCCAGCAGCCGGTACGAGGATGCCTTGTTTTCTGTTTTCGGACGGCTGGATTACAATTTCGACGACCGTTACCTGTTGAGCGCTACCATCCGCCGGGACGGTTCATCCCGTTTCCTGACCCATCAATTCGGTTGGTTCCCGGCGGTGAGTGCCGGCTGGCGTTTAAGCGAAGAGGAGTTCTGGAAGAACATGGACTCGCCCTGGATCGGGGAAATCAAACTCCGCGGAAGCTACGGGATCATGGGAAACCAATTGAATGTCAGTCCGGATAACGCCTTTACGACCTTTGCCGGTAACCGCCTGGCATCCTATTATGATATCACCGGAAGTGGAAACAGCATTACCGAAGGCTTCCAGCGAAGCCGCATCGGGAACCCGGACGCCAAATGGGAGAAGAACATCACAGCCAATATTGGTCTGGATGCGACCCTGTTTAACGGAAAGCTGGATATGACCGTGGAATACTACCGCAAAGATATCGACGACCTGTTGTACAATCCCAGTTTACCCGGCACAGCCGGCAACGCGACCGCTCCGTTTGTAAACGTGGCGAAAATGAAAAACCAGGGGCTGGACCTTTCGGCGACCACCTACGTGGACATTACCAAAGACCTCACGCTGGACGCCACGCTTACTTTCACCACGGTGGACAACGAGATCGTCAAGGTTTCCAGCGGCGCCGATTACTTTGATCAGGAAGGCCGGCGGTTCAACGGAGCAAGCATAGTCCGCAACGCGGTAGGCCATTCCATCGGACAGTTTTTCGGTTACCGGATTGAAGGCTTCTGGAATAAGCAGGAAGAGATAGATGCAGCCAATAGCGCGGCGCCCAGCGGCGAATACCAAACCGATATGGGTGTGGGGCGCTTCCGGTATGCGGATGTGACCGGAGACGGCCAGGTGACTCCGGACGACCGCACTTTCCTGGGCAATCCAAATCCGGATTTCACCTACGGCCTGAACCTGGGCTTGCGATACAAGCAATTTGATTTCAGCATGTTCCTGTTCGGTTCGGTCGGGAACGACATCTGGAATCAGCTGAAGTGGTGGCATGATTTCTACGCGTCGTTTCAGGGGGCGAAAAGCCATACGGCGCTTTATGACTCCTGGACGAAAGACCGCATGGATGCGACCGCGCCCATCCAGGAGGTGGACGGGTCTTTCAGCACGAACCTGGTACCCAACTCCTATTATGTGGAAAAAGGTTCCTATCTGCGGGCCCGAAACGCGCAACTGGGTTATACCCTGCCTTCGGAAACCCTCGACCGGCTGGGGATATCCCGCTTGCGGGTGTATGTGCAGGCCGCCAACCTTTTCACGATCACCAATTATTCGGGAATCGATCCGGAAATCTCCGGCGGGAGCACCAATTTCGGCATCGACGAAGGAGCCTATCCGAATATGCAGCAATTCCTGTTGGGCCTGAACCTGACATTTTAATGTACCGCACACCTAAAACGTAAAGACATGAAAAAAATACAATATACCATAGGCCTCGTATTAACGGCAGGAATAACCCTGTTTTCCTGCAGCGAGTCATACTTGGAAAAACCGGCGCTGGGCGCCTTGTCTGAAGAGGTGCTGGCTACCCGGGACGGAATAAATGCCTTGCTGGTTGGTACCTACGGCGTGCTGGACGGAAGCAATATCGGTCCGGCGGCCTGGGAAGTGGCTCCCAGCAATTGGATCTACGGCGATGTGGCCGGTGGGGACGCGCACAAGGGCAGCGACGGAGGCGACCAGCCGGCTATCAATCCCATCGCCACCTTCCGGGCAGACGCCAGTAACGGTTTTTTCAACAGCAAATGGAGGGCCGATTACGAGGGCGTGTCCCGGGCGAACTCGGTACTCAGCGTACTGGTTACCCTGCCGGAGGGGGAGCTCAGCGAAGACGAACGAGTGAATATTGAAGGCCAGGCGCGCTTCCTCCGCGCTCATTTCTATTTCGATCTGAAGAAGATGTTCAACATGGTGCCTTGGATCGATGAAAACACGACGGACTTCAACCAGCCCAATGACCAGGATATCTGGCCCATGATCGAGGCGGATTTTGAGTTCGCCTACAATAATTTGCCCTCCACCCAACCCGACGTGGGGAGAGTAAACAAATGGGCAGCGGGCGCGTACCTGGCCAAAACCTATCTTTACCAGAAGAAGTTCGCCGAAGCCAAGGCGGTCTTTGACGACGTGATCGCCAACGGCCAGACATCCAACGGCCTGGCCTACGATCTTCCCGAGATTTATTATCACACCTTTTACGCCGAATGGAAAAACCACGAAGGGTCCGTTTTTGCAATCCAGATGGTTGCCAACGACGGTACCAACAGCATCGCCAACTCGAACGAGGGAAACATGCTGAATTTCCCTTATAACAGTCCGTTCCGATGCTGTGGATTTTTCCAGCCCACACAGGACCTGGTCAATTCATTTAAAACCGACCCCGGCACCGGGCTGCCGTATCTGACCAATTACAATACCGATCCGGTAAAAAGTGATATGGGGCTTCCTTCCTCGGCTGCGTTTACTCCCTATACGGGTACACTGGATCCCAGGCTGGACTGGACCGTGGGCAGAAGAGGACTCCCTTACCTGGACTGGGGGCCGCATCCGGGTGCCGACTGGGTCCGTGAACAGGCCTCGGGTGGACCGTACGCGCCGAAGAAATACGTGTACTGGCAAGCCACCCAGGATGAGTTCGCCGATCAGAGTTCCTGGGCCCCGGGAACGGCGAATAATGTCATGATCATTCGTTTTGCCGATGTGTTGTTGATGGCGGCCGAATGCGAAGTGGAGGCAGGGAGCCTGGAAAAGGCACGGGAATATGTGAACCGGGTCCGGGCGCGTGCAGCGAATACGGCCGGCTGGGTGCGCAAGTATGCCAACCCCTCGAACCCCATGGGTGGTTTCACAAACGAGCCCGCTGCAAACTACAAGATCGGTCTGTATACCGCTCCCTTTTCGAACCAGGACGAGGCCCGGGACATTGTACGTTTTGAGCGGCGGCTGGAATTGGGAATGGAAGGACACCGTTTCTTCGATCTGGTAAGGTGGGGGATCGCAAAGGAAACCCTGGACGCGTTCTTCGATTACGAAGGTTCGATCACCAACGACGTGACCGGCGGGAGCTTTACCTCCAACAAGAACGAATTTTATCCGATTCCCCAGGCCCAGATCGACATCAGCCGGGTAAACGGCGTACCTACCCTTACACAGAATCCTAACTATTAGAGAGAAACTATAGAAAAACAGGCATTGGTACAGGCGGGCCGCCGGAGGCGAAAAAGCAACCGGCGGCTTTTTTTATCCCTTGATCGGACTCATACCCAGGGTTGGGCCACCGGCCCAAGATAAACCGGTGGGGATTGTTCCTGCCGGTACCATGCATTGATCTGTTTTCCAAGCTGCGGATACAAATGGAGCTTTTCCAGTTCGGCCAGCGGCACCCATTCCACGGCGGCGGCCGAGGTTTCGGCAGGATTGAGCGTGGGGATTCCTTCCGTGATGGTCCCTTCAAAGAGGCAATGCAGCACGTGCGCCGAAGCTTGGCCGGGGCGGACGGTCTCTGCAAGGAATAGGAGCCTGCCGGGCCGGATCCGCACCTGAAGTTCTTCCTGGAGTTCCCTGATCAAGGCATCCTGCAGCGACTCGCCTTCGTCCGGGTTGCCCCCGGGTATTCCGTATACGGTGTGGTTGCCATACCGGTAACGCATCAACAGCAACTGCTCCTTTTCTACGATCAAAATGGCGGGACGGGGTTTCATTTTGGATGAATTAACCGGCCAAGTTAGCAAATACTTTGTAATCGGCCGTGGCTAGTTCCCGCCGCCCCGGATTCTGTTCTGTTCATCTTCACTACCGGTATTCCGGCGCCGGGCAGGCTGCATGTCTTCTTTGCCGAAACGGTAACTGAACGAGAGCGTGGCCATCCGGCTGTCCCAGTTGTTGCGGATGCCGATATCCATATTCTGATAACGGATATCCCCCTGGAAGCGACGGGTATTGAAGACATCACTCACATTGAATTTGATGGTCCCCTTTTTATCCAGCACCGTTTTCTGGATTCCGGCGGAGATCATATACATGGGCTGCGCGACCAGGATACCGTACACCGCTTTGGAATTGTAAAAGCCGCTTACCTCAAGTGAAAAGCCGTTTTTCAGAGTAAAGGTATTTTGTGAATTGAAATTGAAGGAAGCCATGCCCAGGTCGACCTGATCGCCCAGATACATCCCTTTGTACTGGTTGTAAAAGATATTAAAGTAATTATTGGACATCCACCAGCTGGTAATCGGCAGCGGGGCCGTGATACTCAATCCGTAATTGTTCTGGGTACTCAGGTTTTCCCGTGTAACAAACGTGGTATTGGTGGAATCGATCTGGCGGGTAACTTCGGTCATCACATCGTCCGTATGACTGAAATTCAGGGCGGTGGTCAGTTTTCCCTTGAATACATGGGTCATTTCGATGGAATGCGTAGTCTGCGGTTCCAGGTACGGATTCCCTTCCTCGTAGGTGTAGGGATCAATGTAATACCGGAAAGGATTCAGGCTCTCGTAATCGGGGCGGTTCACGCGCCTGCTGTAGGCCAGCTGCAACTGGTGGTTCTTTCCGAATTCCTTCCGCACAAAGGCGCTGGGAAATAGCTGGAAGTAATTTCTTTTGACCAGCGAGTCGGTGGTAACCTGGTGCCCTTCGGTGATCGTTTGTTCGCCCCGCAGGCCGATCTGCAGGCTGAAGCCCTTGAAGTCCTTACTGAAATTGACGTATCCGGCATTGATGTTTTCCCGGTAGGTAAAATGATTGGTCGCCGCATGGTCCACCACCCAATGGTTGCCGGCCAGGCTGTCGTAACGAACGTTGTTGTCGGTGGACACAAAACTGCTTTTCCAGCCGGTTTCCAACTTAAGTCCGTTTTTAAACGGATGGACGTAATCGATCTTTCCGGCATAAATGTCCGTGAACGAGGGCAGCGATCCGCGACGCACGGACGTATTGCCCACCGTTTCTCCCTCGGCATCGAAAAAATCGGTATGAAAATTCTGGTCGGACCGGTAATCGGACTGCGAGTAATCCATGTCTGCGGTAAGTTCCCGCCCGGCGGAATCGAATTGATGTTTGTAATTGAGGTTGTAGGTGAGGTTATTCCAGTTGTTCCGTGTGGAGTTGAGCGAACTGGAGCCCGACCGGAGCGTGTTGTCGGCGTTCAGGATCCGGCTGCGCGTGGGATTCTCGGCTTCCCAGGCCCCGATATTTCCATTCACCATGAATCCCACCGTGTTCTTTTCGTTCAGATAATAATCCAGTCCGGCTTTGAAGGAATGGTTGTGGGAGGGCATTTCCATGTCGGCCTGTTGAAGAAAGCTGCGGTCAATCACGTCGTTGCTTCCGGAAATGAAAAAGTTACGGTTCAAATCCAGACGGCGATCGCCCACCCGTTGTCCGTAACTGTAATTGCCGAAGAGGTTCAGGGCGCTGTTCCGGTAATTCATTGTTAGGCCGCCGTCGGTACGGTACTTTTTCCCCTGGCTGAAGGATCCGTTCACGCTGCCGTTCATTCCGGCGTTCTTGTTTTTCTTCAATACAATATTGATGATCCCGGAATTTCCCGCCGCCTCGTATTTTGCCGAAGGATTGGTAATGATCTCCACCCGGGCAATGTTGTTGGAGGACATGCTTTTCAGCATGGTGCCTATCTGCTGCTGGGAAAGATAAGTTGGCTTGCCGTCGATCATGACCAAAACGCCCGGTTTGCCTCTCAGACTGATGTTTCCGTCGTTGTCCACCATGACCCCGGGCGCCTTTTCGAGTACTTCCAATGCGGTGTTTCCCTGGGAAAGGATGCTGTTTTCCACGTTAAGGACGGTGCGGTCCAGCTTTTGTTCGATCAGGGGTTTTTCCCCGGTCACCGTCACCGATTCCAGCAATCCGGCGTCCGGCTTCAGTATAAGCACGCCCAGATTATGTGTGGGCGCATTGCCTCCGGCATGGAAGGATTGTGTAAAAAGGGTCTGATAACCCAGGAAGCTGATTTTCACCAGGTAGTCTCCCTGCGGGAGATTGCCCAGTGTGAATAGGCCGGCAGAATCGCTTACCGTGCCGGTTACCAGGCTTGAGTCCGCGGCGTTTAACAGCGCGACGTTGGCAAAAGCCACCGCCTCGCCGGACTCTTCATCGATTTCTCCAACGACCGAAGCGGCGGGGGCGATCCCGGTTGAATCCGCCGGGAGGTTCTGCGCGGTCTGCGCCAGCGCGACCTGCGCCATCGCAGCCTGGAAAGTTATCACAAGTAGTAGCAAAGGAGTTGACGTTGTCATGGTTGAATTTTTTAATCCGGTACCTGTTAGGACGCGGCGGGGCTCTCACATGTTGCAGTAGGAGTACGGTGTTTTCCGTAACAAATGCGATACAGACGGTTGGCAGCATTTTTGGGACATTCTTTCTATGAAAACTCCGATGAATGTATCCCAAAAACTGATCTCCTCGCACCTGCTGGATGGAACGATGGAACCTGGTCAGGAAATCGCGCTGAAAATAGACCAGACCTTGACCCAGGACGCCACCGGCACCATGGTCATGCTTGAGCTGGAAGCCATGCAGCTGGATCGCGTGAAGACTGAAGTGTCGGTCCAATACGTAGACCACAACCTTTTGCAGGCGGATTTCCGGAATGCCGACGATCATATTTTTCTTCGTACGGCGGCCCAGCGCTTCGGCCTTTGGTACAGCCGGGCCGGGAACGGAGTAAGTCATCCGGTCCATATGGAACGCTTTGGGATACCCGGAAAGAGTTTGGCTGGTTCGGACAGTCACACGCCGGCCGCCGGCTCCCTGGGAATGCTTGCGCTGGGTGCAGGCGGGCTGGATGTGGCCTTTGCCATGGCTGGGGAGCCGTTGTATCTGAAAATGCCCACGATTCTGGGCGTTAAATTAACCGGTAGTCTGCCGGACTGGGTCAGCGCAAAAGACGTGGTGCTGGAAATGTTGAGGCGATACGATGTGAAAGGATGCCGGGGGATGATCATTGAATACTATGGCCCCGGTCTGGACGACCTAAGCGCCATGGACCGACATGTAATCGCGAACATGGGTACCGAACTGGGGGCAACCACTACCGTGTTCCCGTCCGATGGGGAAACCCGGCGTTTTTTACGGTCGCAGGAACGGGAAGGCGACTGGTTAGAAATTCTGGCCGATGAAGGCGCCTCGTACGATCAGGAAGACGCGATCGATCTTTCCGCACTGGTGCCGCTGATCGCCCGACCCAGCAGCCCGGGTGACGTGGTGACGGTGCGCGAGGTGGAAGGTCTGGAAATTGCCCAGGCGGTCGTTGGTTCCTCGGCAAATCCCGGCATCCGCGATTTCTGGATTGTGGGCGAAATCCTGGACGGAAAAACCGTCCATCCGTCCGTATCGCTGGATATCAATCCAACCTCCCGGCAGGTAATTCAGAATCTGATCGACACCGATTCCTTTTTCAATTTATTCCGGGCCGGCGCCCGCTTCCATCAGGCCGGCTGCATGGGATGCATCGGGATGGGACAGGCCCCTGCAACGGGGAAGATCAGCCTGCGCACCGTCCCCAGGAACTTTCCCGGACGATCGGGTACGCTGGATGATCAGGTGTATCTATGCAGTCCCGAAACGGCGGCAGCTTCCGCCCTAACCGGAAAAATTACCGATCCCAGAGACCTCGAAACGCTTTATGGATTTACTTACCAGCGGTATCAACGGCCCGAAAAGGAAATCATCAATACCGAGATGCTGCTTCCGCCGCTTCCGCCCGAAGAACAGGTGGAGCTATACAAGGGACCGAATATCAAAACCTTTCCCCGGTTTGGAAAATTACCAACTGGGGCAGAAGTTCCCGTGTTGCTGAAAATGGGTAACAACATTTCCACCGATGAGATCATGAAAGCGGGCGTAAAGGTTCTATCCTTACGGAGCAATATCCCGGAGATCAGCCGCTGGGCGTTCGCCGTGTTGGATGAAACATTTTACGACCGCGCGCTACAGGCCCGGGAAGCCTACGGAGGCCATGTGGTGGTTGCCGCCGAAAATTACGCGCAAGGGTCCAGCCGGGAACATGCCGCCATTGCCCCGCGTTACCTGGGCCAGATCGCCGTCCTGGCAATCAGCTATGCGCGGCTGGGCTGGCAGAATCTGGTTAATTTCGGCATCGTACCCTTTGAGTTTGTCAATCCCGAGGATTACGCGAGCATCGAAGCAGGTGATCTGATCCGTCTGGAACACGTCGCCGCGAATTTGGAGAATAACCGGCCCCAAATGGCGCAGAATGTAAACAAAGGCCTTCAATACGAACTCACCCATCATTTAAGCGATCGGCAGGTCAACGTGGTCCTTGCCGGCGGGGTGATCAATTATTTCCGCATGCCCGCCGAAGACCCCGAAACCTCAGGAACCACTTCGGAATCATAAAACTTATTGCGAGGATACGAATTTCAGGCCGATGATGGAGGCGATTAGCGTCGTGATGAAAAACAGCCTCCAAAACGTGGCAGGTTCCCTGAAAATAAAGATGCCCACCAGCACCGTCCCTACGGCGCCCACGCCCGTCCAAACCGCGTAAGCCGTCCCGATCGGAAGGTTCTGTGTGGCTTTGTACAACAGCACCATGCTGATACTCAGCGATGCGAAGAATCCCAGGATCCACCAGGTCAGCCCGGCTCCCGATGCCTCTTTCATTTTTCCCAGACAAAATGTAAAGCCTACTTCGAAAAGGCCGGCTACCAGTAAAATGATCCAATTCATGAAGCAAATTTAGCCGTTTTAATAATTTTATTTCGGAAAATGTATTTAGACTACTAAATTAGTAGAATTAAGTCCTCCAACGAACCATATTAAACGGAACCATAATTAATACATGAAAACTAAATTCAATTTATCCGAAGACTGGGCTACGGTAGTAATTGCTTTTGCCAGTATCTTCGTGATACTGGCGGGATTGCGTCCGGTCCTGCCCAAACTTTCCTGGGAAAACGGAAGCGATCTTACCGGTCTTCTTGGCGCGGGTTCTCTCTGGCTGGTGCTGGGGGGCCTCTTCCTCTGGATCTTTTTCAGCTATCTGCTGGGACGGGGACTAATGGGACAGCCGCTGGAATTCTCCAAAAGCCTGAAGGGGATGCTTTTTGTGTTCCTCATTACCCTGCTGGCACAGCTGATCACCGGAAACAAGGCGGTTTCAGACCTGGGACTGGAAGTGGTCCTGTTCAGCTTGCTACTGGGTTTGTTCATCTCGAATGTGCTGCGCGTACCCACTTGGGCAAAACCTGCACTTCAATCCGAATATTACATCAAAACGGGACTGGTGCTGCTGGGATGCCGGATTATTTTCGGCGACATCATCGATGCGGGCAAACTGGGATTGATCCAATCGGTGGTGGTTGTATTCACCGTCTGGTATTCCGCTTATTTTATCTGCAAAAAACTGGGGCTGGACGAGGAACTCCGGATGATGGTCTCCAGCGCGGTTTCCATTTGCGGGGTGTCCGCTGCGATCGCTACCTCGGGCGCCATCGAGGGGGATAGCAAAAAACTATCGTACGTCATTTCCCTGGTATTGGTGGTGGCCATCCCCATGATGTTGTTCATGCCCTACATTGCCATGTGGCTCGACCTGCCTGTGGCAGTGGCCGGCGCCTGGATGGGCGGAACCATTGATACCACCGGAGCCGTTGTGGCGGCGGGCACGCTATTGGGAGAAGAAGCGGTGACCTACGCGACGGTTGTCAAATTCTCGCAAAACGTTTTGCTGGGTCTGGCAGCCTTTGCCATTTCAATCTACTGGACCTATACCAACAAGGAATCGGCCGTGGAAAAGCCCGGGCTGAAGACCATCTGGAAGCGGTTCCCGAAGTTTGTGCTGGGATTTGTCCTGGCATCCCTGCTGTTTTCATTTGTACTGACTCCCACGCTCGCCTCCGACACGCTGAAGGAGGTAAGCGCTTCGGTTAAGGGCATCCAAACCGTTTGGTTCGGTCTTGCCTTTACTTGCATCGGATTGGAAACCCGGTTTGCCGATATTTTCAAAATGGGTAACGGTAGACCCGCGCTGGCCTTCATTACCGCCCAGCTGGTGAACGTTTTAATTACTTTAGTAGTCGCTTATCTTGTTTTCTCGTAAACTATATTTATCCCCCTTGCTGGCCGGAGCCTTGGCCGTGTTCGGGCTATCGCTTGCATGCAGCGAATCGGCCACCCGGGATGAAGACCTGAAGAGGGAAGGCGCCGCAAGGCAGTTGCTGGAGACACAGAAAAAAGATCGAATCCGGAAGGTGGAGGGCGAAGACCAGCCGGTTTCCCAGGATGTGATCCAACGCGGCGAAGTCCTGATCGGGTATTCCGATTGCTACGTTTGCCACCGGGAAGACAACAAGGCCCGGGGGCCGGCTTTCCGGGAGATCGCCGCCCGCTACCCGCGCAACGAAACCTACATCAAAATGCTTGCTTCCCGTGTGATCAACGGCGGTAGCGGCGCGTGGGGATATGCCGTCATGACGCCTCATCCCGATCTGTCGGATGAGGAAGCCGAATCCATGGTCACTTATATTCTATCCCTGGACCGGTGAAGGAAACCGCCCGGCCGGAGGTCAGCGGCCGCTCAGCCGCATGGTCCCGAAAAACTTTCGGTTGGCCGCTTTGGGCGGATGCAGGGAACGGATCGCTTTGGCCGCTTCAATGGGCAGATCCGATTCGATGACATCGGTTCCCTGCCGGATGATCTGCCGGTAGGCTTCGGCCCGGGCTGCGGAATCCGCCAGTTTGTCGTAGGTAGGCGCAGCGGATATCATGCATTTGACTCCTCTGGCGTGCAGGAGTTCAATCATTTTGCGCGCTTCGGGACTATTATCCGGGCCAATATAGGCCATGATGTTTTTCCAGGGGATCCCGGCCTTTTCGTAACCTTCCAGTTCTTCCGGGGTCCGGATGAATGCCGAAAACATCCGGTTGGGATTCCGTTTATAGTAAAACAGCGCCTGCTCGGGAC
Organism: Anseongella ginsenosidimutans; assembly: GCA_029268045.1. Classification (GTDB taxonomy): domain Bacteria; phylum Bacteroidota; class Bacteroidia; order Sphingobacteriales; family Sphingobacteriaceae; genus Anseongella; species Anseongella ginsenosidimutans_A. The sequence continues at coordinate 6,673 of JAJUHF010000024.1, read as the reverse complement.
TATGGACCGTGCACATCACGTTGGCCGTCGCATCGTACGCTTCCAGGATGTCGGCAGTCATTTCCAGCGGCACGTCTTTTCTGTCCAGATTGATAATGGTCTTGCCCTTGCTCCACTGAATCACTTCGGCCAGGGTGGGGATGCGGAAGTCGGTGAGGTTGCCGTATTTGTCTTTCAGACGGAGTTTCTGAAGTTCTTCCCAGGTATAGTCGGACACCTTGCCCGTTCCATTGGTGGTCCGGTCCAGGGTGGCGTCGTGCATCAGAATAATGACGCTGTCCTTGGTGAGCCTCGGGTCGATCTCAAAAAAGGCAGGACTGTGTTTCATGGTGTGCTCGAAACTCGGGATGCAGTTCTCCGGATAGCCTTTCACCATGCCTCCGCGATGACCGCTGATCAGCGGAATGTCGTTTCCTGTGTATCGGAAAAAGCGATGTAATTGCTTGGCATTGCGGATTTTCAGCGTATGGATCGTTTCCGGAGCCCGCTGGGCGAGGCATTCGTTCCCGGCGACGGAAATTACCGGAAGCAGCACGGCAAGGGCCATGCGCCGGACAAGGGAAAAAACAGGTGTTGTAGCTGCCATTGTGATCTGTATTAGGGTTATTTGCGGTTCAACATTTTCAGGGTGAGTTCCGCGTTCCGGTCCAGGCTAAACAGGGTAATGGCTGCGTTTTCCTGAACCAGCCGCCGGTAGTCTTTCAGATGCATGCCAAGTTTCCAGGCCAGGTAAAGCCGGTTTATCCCGTTGTGACCGGCCACCAGAATGTTTTTCGGTTGCTGCTCATCCCCGTGCCGTTTCAGCGCTTCGCGGAAGAAATCATCGACACGCCGGACCACTTTCAGGGCGGTTTCGCCGGTTCCTCCAGCCCGGGCTGTAGCCGGATCCCGGTTCCAGGCGTCCCAAAGGGCCGGATTTTCAGCAATGAATTCCGCCCGGGTTTTCCCCTCCCAGGTTCCGAAATCGACCTCAATCAGTCTTGGATCGGTAGTGACGGGTTTTCCATTGCCCGCTATTTCCGCCGTATGGCGCGCCCGTTCCAGGGGCGAAGCGTAAACCTTTTCCAGTTCAAGCTCTTTCAGCAGTTCCTGCGCGCGGTATGCCTGCTGTATTCCAATCGGTGTCAGGGGAATATCGGTCCGTCCGCAATATTTGTTTCCTTCCGCATTCCAGCGGGTCTGCCCGTGCCGCAATAGATAAACATGAAGCATTGCGTTCGCTATTTTATGTATTTCTTTTCCTTCATGACCTGGATAAAACGACGATAAGTCGATTGGTAGGCCGCTGCCAGGGCCGGTTCCGGTCGGATTTCCCGGCTTATCCGGGTCATGGCTTTTGCCGCTGCCCGGACGGATCCGAAATGCGTCCTGGAAGCGGCGAGAATGGCCGCGCCCATCGCCCCGCTTACGTGCTCCATTACGAAAATGGGTTTGTTCAACAGGTTGCTGCGAATCCGGAGCCAGATATCGCTGGCGCTTCCGCCGCCGGCCGAGTAGATCGCCTCTACCTTTTCGCCGCTCAATGCCTCAACCAGCTCAAACGCATAGCGCTCCAGGCAGGCTACCCCTTCCAGGTTCGCCAGAAAGGTTTCCGCCCGGGAGTGCGTTCCCGGGCGCGCCTGCATCCCGGGACCGAAACCCCGGGCCTGGGGGGCAATAAACGGAAAGCGTTCGCCCTCCTGCCGGAGCGGATAGGCGATATGCCGCCCCGGAAGTAATTGCACGGCCTGCTTTTCCAGCGATTGGAGTCCGCCCGGTTCCTTGAATTCTTCCACCCAGTCCGCTCCGGTATTGCTGGCCCCTCCTGGCATCCAGAATCCATCGGGGTGACGATGGCTGTAGAAACGCCCTTCGGGATCCGCCAGCGGTTCCCGGGTGACCCCTTTGACAACCAGGGTGGTGCCAATGGTCGTGTTCCAGGTACCCAATTCAACTGCACCGGATGCCACCTGCGACGCGCAACCGTCGGTCATCCCGGCCGTCACGGTAATCCCCCCGGGCAAGCCCAGTTGCTTTGCCAGATCCGGCCGGATTGCCCCGCGGGGTGTTCCAGAAGCCACGGCCTGGGGTAACCATTCCCGTTTCAACGGCAATTTCTGATAAATATAGGCAGGCCAGACCTCTTTTTCCAGATCATAACCCGATTTAAGCACATTGGTAAAATCGCTCCGGGTCCAGTCTCCGCTCAGGCGTCCAATAATATAATCGCCTGCATGAACCCAACGTGCGATCCGTTTGGCCTTCCCGGGGAAATTCCGGACAAACCACAGCATCTTGGGTAATCCGCAGGAACTATTGAAGGCCGTAAAACCTTCGGGATCGTACTCAAGCGCGATGCTGGCGCATATTTCTGCTTCCTCCGACGAGCGTTTGTCGCTGTACATCAGCGCGTTGTGTAGGGGGTTGCAGGCCTCATCCAGGGGGATGACCGTGCCCGAGGTAGAGGTAACGGTAAGGGCCCGGATTGTGGAAAGATCCGTGACATTCCGGGCTTGGTGTACCAGTTGGCGCAAAGTGGCCAGGCAGGCTTCCCACCATGCCGCGGGCGATTGCTCTTCACGCGAGGCGGCACTGAGCGGGAAGGCGCATTCCTGTGCAGAGAAAATGGTCCCGTTTTCACTAACCAGCACGGTACGGCAGCCCTGGGTGCCTACATCGATCCCAATGAAAGAAGCCGCTTTATTAGGCATCCCGGTAAGTTTGTTTAAATGCATCGCGCGTCTTTTTCCACCTTTCGTACAGCGCGGCGTAAGCCGATTGCGCCGCCGGTTCCACGATCTCGGTGGTTTCCGGCAGATGCTCCGCCTCTCCCAACGCCTCATTGCAGATGAAGGCGCCGCCTACCACCGAAGATTGCCTGTAGCTGTTCCGGATCTGGATTTTCTTGTTCAGCAAGCTGGCGATGAATTGCCGCAGGGTACGGCTCTGGACGCCGCCTCCGCAAGCCCAGACATGATCCTGGTCGTGTCCGCTGACCTCGCAAAGGATCGAATAATTTTCCCGTATGCTGCAGGCAATATCCCAAAGGGTGGCAAATACGAAGCTGCTCCGGGTTAAACGGTGGGATACCGGGGCATCAAAAATAAATCCGCCGCGGGTAAGTGGCGCTTTTTCGCTGGCAATAAGCGAACCCAGGGACGCCACGCACTGGGAATGATCGGTTTCGGCCAATTCCGCCTCAATGACATCGTATCCTTCGTTTGGATAGAAAATTTCCTTTAGCCGCTGGTAATTCAGTCCGGTGACCCCGGCATTGGCTTCCAGGATAAACGAGCCGGCCGTAGCATGGCGGTTGGTCCAGGTTCTTTGCGCCGGATCGGTCAGGTAGTTTCCGGTTACCTTCACAATGGGCGTGGTGGTTCCCGATACGATGATCACATCGTCCAGGGAGGGTTGGGTACTTCGGACCGCCAGCTGGGTATCGGCGCCGCCCACAATCACCACGGCCTCTCCGGAAACGCCCAGTTCCCGGGCACGGTCTGGCAGTATCCCGCCCAGCACGGTTCCCGAAGCCCGTAATTCGGGTAGGATTGCAGTGGAAAGCTGAAACAGGTCGCACAGCCGGTCCGACCAGCGGCCTTTCTCCACGTCGTATAGGAGAGTTTCCGAGGCTTGGGCGGGTTCGTAATGTGGCACGCCGCTCAAGCGGAACTCAATCCAGTCACTGATGCTCATGAAATAGGAAAAGCGCGTCCACAGCTCGGGTCGTCTTTGCCGGATGCCCACCAGTTTGAAGGCGGAAAACAGGGAGCTGGGGTAGCGCCCGGTGAGTTGATACACGCTGTCCGGGTCGGTGATGAGTGATTCCCATTCCCGTCCCCGGTGGTCGATATTGGGCAGTCCGATGAGCGGATTGCCCCGGCTGTCAAGCAATACAATGCCTTCCCGCTGACTGGTAGCGGTCAGCGCGCGGACTGTCACCCCGGGCGAGTTTTTCAGGACCTTTCCGCTGAGCCGGATGATCTGTTCCCAAAGCTGCTCCGGATCAAAATAAATGGACTCGGGGTAGCCGGTATCTTTCTCGTACAGTACGTTCTCCCGCTTTACGTCCAGGACCGCTCCATCGGGGCGTACCAGGGCGACCCGGACGTTTCCCGTTCCGATATCCATGATCAGGTAGCCCGTTTTTGTATCCTTTTCCATGCCTGTCTGTCTTAATGGGTTCCGAATATGGCCAGAATCTGTTTATTCAGGATGCGCACGTGATGATCTTCCACCTCGTGTGTGGCTCCGGCAATATGTGGCGTGGCCAATACGCGCGGATGCCGGATAAGCCGGTAGTCCAGTTCATCGGGAGGTTCGTTGTCAAATACATCCAGCACAGCTCCCCGGATCCGGTTGTTTTCCAAGGCCTCCAGCAAGGCTTCACGGTCCACCACAACAGCCCGGGCCGTATTGACAAACAGCGCGTCCGGCCGCATGCGGCTGATCAGTCCGGCGCCGATCATGCCGGTGGTCTGCGGAGTGACCGGAAGATGGACCGATACAATATCGGATTCCGAAAAAACTTCTTCAAGTTCCATTTTCCGAAAGGACGGATCCGTGGCGGATACAAAGGGATCGTAATATCCGATGGTACATGGAAACGGCTTCAACAAGCGGGCGATCAGCTGCCCGATGGCTCCGAATCCGACCATTCCGACCGAACGGCCCGCCAGTTCGTTCCCTTTGAATTGCAGGTAGGAGGTGTGCGCGCCTTCCTCCCAATTCCCGTTTTTGAGCCAGGTGTGGGCGGACAGCGTGTTCCGCAACAAGGTGATCACATTGGCTAGAAACAGCTCGGCCACCGCCTGGGCGTTCCGTGCCGGTGTGTGAAGTACGGGAATGTTATTCTCGGCAGCCGTATCCACCGCTACATTGGAAGGAGTACCGCGGCAAACTCCGATGAATCGGAGCCCGGGAAAGGCTTCGATAACTTTTTTGGTAACCTGGTCGTGTTCGGTAATTAACGCGGTAGCGGCCGTGTCATGCAACAGCGACAGAAGTTCCTCTTCATTATAGGCTCTGCCATGTGGCTTCCAGGGTTTATAAACGATCTCACCCACTTTTTCCAGTTCACGCAGGCCGTTTTCGTTATACGGGGCGGTGATTAATATTTTCATGTTAGCGATCATAGCGTCGTTGTATTATAGGAAGCGGCGGCCTCGTGGGAGGTCCGCGCGTTTTGGGGCAGGGTAATAAAACGGGTAAGGAATGCGCTCAGCAGGTACAAGCCGGCCAGGATCCAGATCACCCCGGTGTTGCCCAGGGTGCCGATGAACAGTCCCACAATGACCGGACCCACAAAAACGGGCAAGCCCGCGCCCAGATTCAGCACTGCCATTGCGGCTCCCTTGTCTTTTTTGACCAGGGAAGGAACCAGTGCCGAAAGCGGGACGTATCCGGCCAGAAGCGCTCCCCACAGGACGCCTGAAAGCATCACCAGCCAGAAGCTGCTTCCGAAAATAAGCGGGGAATAATAAAACAAGAGGGTGCTTGCCGCGCAGCCGACTCCGCCAAACCACATGACGGTATTCCGCCATCCCAGTCTGTCGCCTACAAAGCCGAACATCAGGTTAAAGGCAATATTCGCGGTAAAGATCGTTCCCCAAATCTGCAGCCATTGCGTGGTGGTAAAGCCGTGTTCCGCCATGTAAAGGGGAAGGAATACCGGGAAAGCAAACTGCGCCGTGGTATTGATGATCCGGACGATCCCGCCGAGCAGGACCTTCGGTTCTTCCCGCATGATGGTAATTCCCTTGGCCAGTTCCTGCAGTTTGCCGGAGCTTCCGGTAGCCCCGGAGTTGAATTTTGACTTGTTCAGTACCAGTGCCAGGAGCGCGCCCAGCAATACCCAGAAGATCGAGCTCCACAACGTTTCCAGGTATCCCAGTTCCCGGATCGCCCAGCTGGAATAGTAAGCTCCCAACACATTCAGACCTCCGGTGAATACAAACCAAAACCATCCGACCGCTCTTCCCAATGCTTGTTTAGGGCTGTTATAAGTGATCCATACCAGAAAGGAGTAGGCAAACAGGGGGTAGCCGAAGCCCCGGATGGCATAGGTAATGATCATGGTTCCGTAATTCAGCCCGTTCAGCCCGTAGCCGACGAAGCCAACCGTTCCCAGGATATACAGCAGCAAGCCCATCAGCATGGTTCGTTTCGGCCCGAACCCTTCGGCCAGAACACCCGAAAACCAGGAGGAGACGGCAATGGTAATCCCGTAAGCGGTAAACAGGGTGGCGGATTGCTGTACGCTCATGCCTTGCTCAACCAGATAGGGGCTGAGCCATCCTTGCTCCACGCCGTCGCCCATCATGAAGATCAGTATGCCCAGGTAACCCCAGCCCATGCCGGGAGGAAGGCCTATTTGGCTAAGAAAAGGACGTTCCGCGGTGCTTTGTGTTTGCATTTACATTGGTTTTTTGGTGTTTGCAAATAAAGTAAAATAAATCATTTGTAACAAAATTAAAGTTATTGAAACTTTTAAAAAGCCCGTTTCTGATGCGTGAGACGTGTTTTGGTAACTTTGGCACCTTTTGGTATCGGGTAAATGGTTCAAATCATTTACAATTGTCTTATTTTTGCTTTATGCTGACGATAACCGAGCGACACCAGTTTATACTCCAGCGACTGAAAGAACAAGGGCGGGTAAGCATTCAGGAGTTGAGCGACATGATGGAGGTTTCCG
>JAJUHF010000023.1 GCA_029268045.1 Anseongella ginsenosidimutans | reverse complement strand
GGACATCAGGTCTATTACATGGGCGTAGGCGATTTGGTATACTATTCAAACGAACAGATCGGGGCGCACGCCCGCAAGGTGCCGGATAAAAAATTCACGACCCGGACTACGTTCATGGACGCGGTAAAGAATGCAGAAAAAAGCAAGATCACCTCGACCGATCTGGACGTACTCATGCTTCGGAATGACCCGGCCGACGACATGGATAAACGCCCCTGGGCCCAAAGCGCCGGCATCCTGTTCAGCCAGATGGCTGTCAACCAAGGCGTCATCGTCTTGAATGACCCAGACACCTTGTCGGGCGCGGTCAATAAAATGTACTTCCAGCATTTCCCCGCAATCGTGCGGCCCAAAACGATCATCACCCGGGAAGTCGGGGACATCCAGGATTTTTTTCAGGAAACCGGCCATAAGATGGTACTCAAACCCCTTCAGGGTTCGGGTGGCCGGAACGTGTTCCTGGTCACCAAAAAGGAGGCGAACAATATAAATCAGATGTTTGAAGCCATCTCACGCGACGGATACGTGGTGGCACAGGAATACTTGGAGGAAGCCAAAAACGGAGACATCCGTTTATTTCTGATGAACGGGTCAATAATTGAAGTAAAAGGCAAAGTTGCAATGCTTAACCGTCTTCAGAAAGAGGGAGATATCCGAAGCAATATCCACCGGGGAGGGAAAGCTTCCAAAGGCGAGATCAGCAATACGATCCTGGAACTGGCCGAATCGGTAAAGCCCAAACTCATCGAGGACGGAATGTTCCTGGTGGGCATTGACATTGTCGGAAGCAAGCTGATGGAAATAAACGTCTTCAGCCCCGGGGGACTGGGAAACGCTTCACAGCTTCACAAGGTCGATTTCATCACCCCGGTGATTGAAGCGATCGAACGAAAAGTGGAGTATAAAAAGGTCTACGGATCGGGCATCTCCAATGCCCGGATTGCCAGCATCTAGCTTATTTCAGTCCTGAAGGCAAGGGCTGCGGCGCGGTTTCCGGTCCGTGCACAACCAATTTGCCGTTTTCAAGGATTTCCATCCGGTCAATGAACACCATCCGCTCATTGCCCGTGGCGGACGTACGTCCATGATACACGCAGAACATCTCCTTCCCGTCGGGTGAATAGGTGATGCTGTTGTGGCCCGTTCCGGTCACATTTCCGCCAGGCGTATTCTTCTCCAGCACGGGATTGTCCGCCGATTTCACATACGGACCCAAGGGGGATTTTGCCGTCGCATAACCCACGGCATAATGTTCTCCGCCGAAATGATTCGCCGAATACATCATGTAATAGGTATCTCCCCGTTTAAACGTGAAGGAGCCCTCGGTCCAACGCCGGTTCACTTCCCGTGAAGTGACCGAACGGCTTTCCCATTCAGCCTGGCGATCGTCCATTTTAACCGGGGGTCGCAGCAGCAGACGGGGCGTTCCCTTAACGCCGCTGAAATCCGGCTGGAGCTCGACACCGTACACCCAGCTTTCCTCAATCTCATCAAACCATCCCTTCTCCCGGGCCCAATCGGCTATTTCGCTTTCCACCGGGTGTTTGTAACAGCAGCGGGAATAATATAGATACATTTTCCCGTCGTCGTCGAAAAAGACGTTGGCATCAATGATGGGATAGCCCGGATCGAAAATGGGCCCGTTCCGCAGGTCCCGGAAAGGGCCGGTGGGCCGGTCAGCCATGGCGACCCCGATCCGGAAATTTTCCAGTTCATTGGTGGGGTTGTCCCTCCACTGCGCGCTGTAAAACATATAATACTTGCCGTCAACCAGATAAACCTCGGGCGCCCAGAAAGCGCCGATGCACCAGGAATCATCCGTATTTCCGTAATAGACCTGCCCCTGATATTCCCAGTTCACCAGATCGGTTGAAGCATAGGCCGAAAAACCGTCTTTCGCCCCGCCGCCGGTGCCATACATATAATAGGTCTGGTCGCCGGGATTGTACAGAATATAGGGATCGCCAAAAGCGACGGGAAGCGGATTCCGGAACGTTTCCTGCGCACGCAGCCCACCCACGGATCCCAACAAGATAAAAAGGAAAAGTATTCTCATTTTGCTTTCTTACTTTTGTTTAATGGAAAACAAGATCATCGCCCGGACACTCCGCCTGCTTTCCCAACTGATGGAACTACATGGCGGCAATCCGTTCAAAGTACGATCGGTGTCCAATGCAGCCCGAAAAATAGACAAATTTCCCCAAACAATCAGCAAACTGAATCCCGACGAGCTGGAGAAGATCGAGGGGATCGGAAAAAGCATCGCCGCACGGATCGTGGAATTATTGGAAACCGGAAGCATGGCCGAATTGGAGGCGCTGAAAGCGGAGACTCCGGAAGGTATACTTGAACTCCTGTCAATCAAAGGATTGGGCCCTAGGAAGATACAGATTTTATGGAAACAGTTGGGCATTGACAACGCCGGGGAACTGTACTACGCGTGTAATGAGAACCGGCTGATCGAAGTGAAAGGTTTTGGCGCCAAAACCCAGGAGGAAATCAAAAAGCTCCTGGAGTTCACCATGAACAATCACGGAAAGTTCCACTATCCCGCGGCCCTTTCCTTTGGCCAGGACCTGGAAAGCTGGTTCGGGCAACAGCCGGAGCTCAAGATCTGGAGTCCGACCGGTGAATTCCGCCGCTGCGGGGAGGTGCTGACCGCGATCGAATACCTGGTATCTGTGCCGGACGAGGCCGGGTTTTCCAATAAACTGAAATCCAGCGGTTTACTCCAGGAGACCGGCTTAGAAAACGGGATCTGGACCGGTTTTACGCCCACGGGAATGAAGGTGAGGATCCATTTTGCGCCGGAAAACGAGTTCGCCCACCGTTTGCTGTGCACCACCGGCAGCGCCGCCCACCTGGAACAACTGCAGCAGGTGGACTCCCTGGAACATTACCGCACGGCAAAAAGTGAGCAGGAGATCTATCAGGGCCTGGGCCTTGATTACATCGTCCCCGAATTGCGGGAAGGCCTGCAGGAGGTCAGCTGGTCCGCCAGCCGCCAGCTTCCGGCTTTGGTGCAATACGACGACCTGAAAGGCTGCCTGCATAACCATACCACCTACAGCGACGGCGTCCATTCGCTGGAAGAAATGGCGCTTCAATGCATTCAGAATGGATACGACTACCTGGGGGTGTGCGATCATTCCAAATCCGCATTTTACGCTGGCGGGCTTTCCGAGGAACGGGTGCTGGAGCAGCACGAAGAAATCGATTCGCTGAACCGGAAGCTGCACCCCTTCCGGATCTTCAAAGGCATCGAATGCGATATCCTGTACGACGGCAGCCTGGATTACGGTCCGGAGACGCTTTCGAGGTTCGACTTTGTGGTGGCTTCCATCCATTCGCAATTAAAAATGACCGAAGAAAAAGCGACCAGCCGGCTGATAACCGCGATTGAAAATCCGTTTACCACCATACTGGGACATCCCACCTCGCGTCTTCTTCTGGCCCGGGAAGGCTATCAGATTGACCACCGGAAGGTGATCGACGCCTGCGCGGAAAACCGGGTGATCCTTGAATTGAACGCCAATCCGCTGCGTCTGGATCTGGATTGGCGCTGGATCCAGTACGCGCTTGCAAAGCAGGTGATGATATCGATCAATCCGGACGCGCACCGGAAAGAGAGCCTGGAAGACATGCGCTACGGCGTGCTGGCGGCTAGAAAAGGCGGATTACCCACAAGCGCCTGCTTTAATGCGCTTACCTGGGAGCAGGCCGAATCCTGGTTTAAATTAAAAAAGGAGAAAGCAATTCAATGAAAGTATTCACCAACGGACGGGTTTTCACCGGAGAAGCCTTTCAAAGCGACACCTGGGTTTGGATAGAAAAAGGAAAGATAGTCCGGATTACCCCTTCCGGACAGGACACGGGTGAGGCCGAGCGGATTGATCTACAGGGAAACTACCTTGTTCCGGGACTTATTGACCTGCACGTCATGGGCGGGTCGGGGGTCTATTTTTCCAATGAACCCACTGCGGACGCCATTACACAGATCGCCGCGGCGCATGGCCGGTATGGGATCACCTCCTGGCTGCCCACCCTGATCACTGCCCCGCCTGACACCATTTTCAAAGCCATTTCATCCACCCGGCAGGCCATGCAGCAAAATCCCGGGAATGTATTGGGAATGCACCTTGAAGGGCCTTTCCTTCATCCTGAAAAGCGCGGCGCACATAAGGAGGCGCTCCTGCGCAAGCCCGACGACGGCCTCTTACAGGAGCTGATTTCGGAAGGCAAAGACGTAATCCGGGTCATGACCATCGCCCCCGAATTATTCAGTGATAAGCAGCTGGACATGCTGTTGGAGAGCGGAATTACCCTATCGGTGGCCCATTCCATGGTCGGATGCGAAGAAGCGTTGGCCTGTTTCGGGAAAGGAATTGGGCTGGTTACGCACCTTTACAATGCCATGCGTCAGTTCAACAGCCGGGAACCCGGTCTGGTGGGCGCCACATTCAGTCATCCCACGGTAAAAGCCGCCCTGATCGCCGACGGCGTGCACGTGGATTTCAAAGCAGTGAAAATCGCGCAGCGCCTGCTGGGAGACCGGCTTTACCTGGTATCGGATTGTACGTTCATCGACTATCCGGTGGACCATTTCGAGTTTGAGGGAGTCACGGTGTACAACCGGAACGGGACCTTCATCAACGAAGAAGGAAAACTCGCCGGATCAGCCATTACGGTGTATCATGCGGTTAAAAACTGCGTGGACCAAGGTATCTGTTCCCTGGAAGAAGCCCTGGCGAAAGTAACGCGTATCCCGGCCTCGATCCTCAAGATGGAAAACCGCATCGGGAATATCCGCGAGGGCGCCCTGGCCAACCTCGTTGTACTGGATGAATCCCTTGCGCTTACCCCGCTGTCACCTCATAAAAATCCCCCGGCGCGAAATACATGATCGCCAGCTCCTTCAGGCGCGCTGCCGATACGTTCCGGACCGCCTCGAAATACCGGTCGTAGTAAGCGTAATCCAAACCCGAAAGCAAGAGGCTTTTGAATTTATCGGCGTGCGAGAAGACGTTTTCAAGACTTCCCAGAAAGCTGCCCATCAAATAGTTCCGGACCAGATCCAGCTCGGTCTGGGGCACCGGTTCGCTGGTCAGGCGCTCCATTTCATGGTAAATTTCGCGCAGGGCATTTTCCCGTACATCCACCCCCACCTCGGTTGCGATAAAAAACAGTCCGGTATTTTTAAACGAATGAAGTCCCGAGCCGATCCCGTAGGTATAGCCCTTGTCTTCCCGGATATTGGCCATCAGCCGGGAACCAAAATAGCCGCCCAATACGGTATTGAGAATTTGAAGCTCCACGTAGTCGGGATGGGTCCGGTGGATGAGGGGCTTGCCGATCCGGATGGCCGACTGCACCGAACCGGGCATTTCCACCGCGTATTTTCCCGGAGCGCCGGTCCGCAACACCGGATCATAGGCAGGCGCCTCTTCTCCCTCCCAATCATTAAAGCATCGCATAATCTCCGACTCAACCTCTTTACTTATCTTGCCCGAGGCTACAATAAAGCAGTTTTTTGAACTCAGTTGCCGCGGGTATTGCGTGAGGAGCGCGTCCCGGTCTATGCGGGTAAAATCTTCCGGTTCCAGGGGATAACCGTACGGGCTTTCCGTACCAAAAACGGCCGCGTTGAAGGCCCTTCTGGCCTGGAATTCGTTCTTCTCCAGGCTCACCTGCAATTTCTGAAGGCTGTTTTGGGCATAAACCGCCAGTTCGTTTTCGGGAAATACCGCTTCCCCAAGTACTTCCTTTACGATGGGGAGCGTATGGCCGATGTGCTTGCTGAGGGTATGCAGCGTCACAATGATGTGGTCGGCGCTGCTTTCGGCATGGAGAAACGCGCCATAATAATCGATCGTTTCGGCAATTTCAGCCGCGGTCCGGGAAACGGTGCCTTCCAGCAGCATCCCGGCCAGCGCACGGTTCAGCAGCGGCTGTTCGGGGTCCCAGCCGGTGTGCGGGAAAATGAATTCAATCCGCACGAGATCCGCCTCGCCGCCGTGAAGCAGATACAACGTGGCGCCCCCTTGCAGGTCAATCCGGCGCGGTTGCCATAAGCGGACGGTTTGCAAAGGAATATTTTGGGGAGCTTGTTTTCTATCTAACATGTTGTTCAATGAGTTCCGGTTAATTCGAAAGGTAGTACAGCGTGGACGCGTTTTCAATCCTGAACAAGGTAGCCGCTTCGTTGCGGATGTCCTCGCGGGTGAGCGATCCGTACCGCCGAAGCTCGTCATTATACCGGCCGGCATCACCCAGCAATTCAAAATAAGCCAGGTTCATGGCCTTGTCCAGCAAATTCATTTCCGAAAAGACCAGCGTGGATTCCACCTTGTTCTTCACTTTGGCAAATTCCCGTTCAGGAACCGCTTCCCGGACGAGGCGGTCCAATTCCGACCAAATTGCCTCCTCAGCCGACGCAACGGAAACGCCCTTGATCAATTTGCCTTCAATGACAAAAAGGCCGGGATCCAGGCTTCCCATGACGTAGGCGTTTATATCGCTGAACAGCTGTTGTTCCTTGACAAGACGGCGGTAAAGGCGGGATGAGGTCCCCCGGGCCAGGATATCTGAAATCAGGTCCGCCGCATAGAAGCGGGAATCATCCCGCGCGCTCATATGCCAGGTTTTATACAGGGCGTTCAAGGGCACGTTGGCCTGGACAGTCTTGCTTCTGGCCTCCTTCTGGGCAGGCTCCGCCGGAAGTGCGCGCACGGGCGGCGGCGAAGAAGGAATGGGCCCGAACCATTTTTCGGCAAGCGATTTTACCTGGCTAAGGCGTACATGGCCCGCAACCACCAGGATCGCGTTGGCGGGCTGGTAAAACCGATCGAAGAAAGCCTTCACTTCCTCCATGTTTGCATTGGCAATGTGACTGATCTCTTTCCCGATCGTTGCCCAGCGGTAGGGATGCTTTTTATAGGCCAGCGGCCGCAAATGCAGCCATACGTCACCATAAGGCTGATTCAGATAACGTTGTTTGAATTCCTCGATGACCACATTCCGTTGCACATCGAGGCTTTTTTCCGAAAAGGCCAGACTAAGCATGCGGTCGGACTCAAGCCAGAAAGCCGTTTCCAGATTCACGGCCGGCACCTGAATGTAATAATTGGTGAGATCGTTGGTGGTAAAGGCATTGTTCTCCCCTCCCACCCGCTGCAGGGGTTCATCGTAGGACGGGATATTCACCGAGCCGCCGAACATCAGGTGTTCGAACAGATGGGCAAAGCCCGTCCGCTCGGGATCTTCGTCCCGGGCGCCGACATCGTACAGTATATTCAACACCGCCATGGGGGTAGCCGGATCTTCATGCACCAGCACCTTCAGTCCATTGTCCAGTGTAAAACGTTCAAAATGTATCATATTGGCAAAAATAGAATTTTTATCTTTGCTGACATGGAAACGGCTAAACTTCTGGATCGGGCATTGAACCTGGAATTCCTTTCAGTGGAGGAAGGGATGTGGCTTTACCACCACGCCCCAACCGCTGAGTTGGTATACACCGGTCACGCACTCCGGAATATTCATAAAAAAAACAGTCCGAACGTTACCTGGATCATTGACCGCAACCTCAATACCACCAACGTCTGCATTGCAAATTGCAAATTCTGCAACTTTTTTCGCAGACCGGGCCATGAAGAAAGCTACATCACCGACATCGAGACCTATAAACGCAAGATCGACGAAACCATCCGTTACGGAGGCGAACAACTGCTGCTCCAGGGCGGACACCATCCCCAGCTGGGACTCCGCTTTTATACGGATCTTTTCCGCGAGCTGAAACAGCTTTACCCGCAAATCAAATTGCATGCGTTGGGACCGCCCGAAGTGGCGCACATTGCCAAGCTGGATGGCCTGACCCATACCGAGGTGCTGCGCGAACTCAAAGCGGCCGGGCTCGATTCGCTTCCCGGAGCGGGTGCCGAAATACTCAACGACCGCGTGCGGCGCCTGATCTCAAAAGGAAAATGCAGTGGCCGGGAATGGCTTGATGTCATGCGGGCGGCGCATCAGTTGCGTATTACCAGCTCGGCAACCATGATGTTCGGCCACGTGGAAACCATAGAGGAACGGTTTGAACACCTGGTATGGCTTCGGGAAGTTCAAGCCGAAAAACCGGCGGACGCGAAAGGCTTTATCGCCTTTATTCCCTGGCCTTTCCAGGACGACGGCACCTTGCTTCGCAGGATCCGGGGTATCCGGAACACGGTTACCGGGGATGAATACATCCGCATGATCGCCCTAAGCCGGATCATGCTGCCGAATATCGAAAACATCCAGGCATCCTGGCTTACGATTGGAAAGCAGGTAGCCCAACTGTGTCTGCACGCCGGCGCCAATGATTTTGGCTCCATCATGATTGAAGAAAACGTGGTATCCGCTGCCGGGGCGCCCCACCGCTTTACTTCCCGCGGGATCCAGGAAGCCATCCGGGAAGCCGGGTTCATCCCTCAACTGCGCAACCAGCAATACGAGAACCGCCCCCTGCCGGCAGTCATGGAGGAACAGGTGATCGATTATTAATGCCGCGCTTGACTTTTCCACAAACGTGGAATGATTCCCGGCCGTGTTTTCAAAAGAAATTCTTTTTTTGCAAAAAGAATCGTGGAGTCCTTGCATCAACATATTGAAGCACTTATTTTTGCCTCAGAGCAAAGCATCAGCGCCCTGGAGATTACCACCTGCCTGAATATGGCATTCAATCAGGAATTCGAAGTGGCGCAGATCGAAGAACAAATTGAATTGCTCATTGAAAAGTACCGGAAGGAGGAGTTCTTTTTTGAACTGGCCCGGATAGACAATGGATACCAGTTCCTGACAAAGAACAAGTTCGCCGGCACGTTAAGTGTGTGGTTTCAACAAAACAATAAAAAGAAACTATCAAACGCCGCAATGGAAACGCTTTCCATTATCGCATACCGACAGCCCATCACCAAGGTGGGCGTGGAACAGATACGCGGTGTCAATTGTGATTACAGCATCCAGAAATTACTTGAGAAAGATCTGATCACGATAGCAGGAAAGAGCGATGCGCCAGGCCGTCCCATCCTGTACGCTACCAGCAGACTGTTTATGGATTATTTCAAGCTGAACAGTCTCGAAGACCTTCCCCAATTAAAAGACATCCAAACCGAGGAGAACGAAATAGGAGTCCAGGCGGAAAGCTAAAACCCGCTTTTTAATCCGCAGAATTTTTTGAACTTTTTATTTGAATTAATATCCATAACATTTGTAACTTCATGTGAGCTAACGCTAATTGAAAGAGGTAATGAAAACGCCTAAAAAAAACGCCAAGAAGATCGTGACCAAGGGACCCGCTTCTGGAGATAGCAAAAAATCAAAAATGAAACCGCTAAGCAACAAGGAAACGAAAAACTGGAAAAAACGTATCCTTGATGAAGACGACGATGATTTTGAACTGGACTTTGAAGAAGATTTTGACGATTTCGATAGCTTTGATTCATACGACGACGACCGTTACTAACAATTCTTTCCGCGGGAACTGACCGGCCTATGGCCGCATCTACCCCGGGAGAACCCACCCGATACTTCAAGCCCCTGATGCCATTAGTCATTGTAAAACTAATGTTGCCAGGGGCTTTTATATCCACCGCGCATTTTTGCTATTTTTGAGGCTTATTTAGCTGATATGCGAATCATCGAAGTACAGGACGCCCGTTCCAGACGGGAATTTTTAGACGTAGCCTCTTTCATTTATCGGAACGACCCGGTGTTCGTGCGCCCACTGGACGCGGAGATCGAAGCCGTTTTCGATCCAAAGAAAAACAGCTACCATTCCCACGGCGTCATTACCCGATGGTTATTGAAAGACGGGCAAGACAAACCCATCGGTCGGGTGGCCGCCTTCATCAACGAAAAGAAGGCATGGCTCCCCGATCAGCCCACCGGTGGGATGGGATTCTTTGAATGCATCGACGATCCGGAAGCCGCGGGCCTGCTTTTTGATACCTGCCGCCAATGGCTCGCCAGCCGCGGAATGAAGGCCATGGACGGCCCCATCAATTTCGGTGAAAACGATAAGTTCTGGGGCCTCCTCACCTGGGGTTTCACCCACCCCTCCTTCGGGATGACCTATAACCCGCCCTACTACCAATCTCTTTTTGAAAGGTACGGCTTTAAGAAACTCTACGACCAGGAAACCACCCATATTGACATTACCATCCCCTTTACCGATCGATTTTCGAAAATCGCCGACTGGGTCATGAAAAAACCCGGTTACGAATTTGAGTGCTTCAACCCCGCCAAGGTCGATAAGCACATCAACGACATCCAGGAAATCTACAACGACGCCTGGCAGGACTTCGACAGCTTCTCCCCCATTTCAAAAGAAACGCTGTATGAACAATTCCATGAAATGAAACCCATTATGGATCCCAACCTGGTCTGGTTCGCCTCCATCAAAGGCGAACCGGCCGCATTTATCATCTGCCTTCCGGACGTCAATCAGATTATTAAAAAGTTCAATGGAAAACTGGGTCTCTGGGAGAAGCTCCGCTTCCTTTATTACAAACGGAAAGGCACCATGAACCGGATCCGGATTATCGTATTGGGGGTTAAGCAGAAATTCCAGAACCACGGGCTGGAATCGGTATTGGTTAAAAAACTGCAGGACTATACCATTCCCTTGCGCAAATACGTCGAAGCCGAGCTTTCCTGGGTTGGCGATTTCAATAAAAAAATGCGCGCCTTGCATGTGGCAACCGGCGGAACCCTTGGGAAAAAGCATCGGACGTATCGATATATTTTCCCTGAGTAACAGCGCTCTGGGCACCTCGCATGCAACAAATGGCACAAATCTTTGATAAAATAAGATGAAGATTGTACCTTTGCAGTCCCCAACAAAAGGGGTCACATTCGATTCCGTAGCTCAGTTGGTAGAGCAACGCCCTTTTAAGGCGTGGGTCCTGGGTTCGAGCCCCAGCGGGATCACTTCCGGGACAGGTCTGACAAGGCCTGTCCTTTTTTTTCCTGCCTTGTTCGCTGTTTTAACCGTTCTATGCAATCAAGGACGGATCGCATTCCGGAACCGGAACCTTCGTTAGGTATGGCATATAATTCCTAAATTGCTTCGCGATATGCTTTTTCAGTTTACAGCATCTCCGGATTTTGATTTTATAACGCAGTTTGCCCGGCAGATCAATGCTCCGCTAAGAGATGATTTTCTGGAAATACCCCAGGAAATGGGACAGGGCTATATCCGGAAAGTAGCATTCGATAAGGATTTCAGGCTGCTGATCCACCGGTATACGTTGAAAGAGCCGCTGATTATCAAGCGGGATCCGGCCATTGAAAAGAATGATCTGCGAAGCATTTTCTTTTACAGTAACGAAGAACCGGTCGAATTAACCTATAACAAGGACAACCGCATTCCCTTTTCGAGAAACAGTGATTCGGCCATACAGGTCACCACCAACGACCTGAGTTCCGTGGTCCGCTTCCCGGCCAACTCTGAAATCCAGTACATGGTGGTAGGTATTACGGCTTCCAAACTGAAATCATTGCTGTCCCTTGACAAACCGAATGCAGCCATCCGGTCCATCCTCGATGAAAATGATTCGTTTTTGTTTTTTGAAAGCATGAATTCGGAAATGAAACTGCTTTTGAACAACATTGCCTGTACCGACCGGACCGATTCGCTGAACCATTTTTATCTGCGGATCAAAGTACAGGAGCTTTTGTATTTGCTGTTCACCAGCCTATACGCGCGGGAATACACCAACTGCAAACACATAAACAGCTCCGATGCTGAAAAACTGCTAATGATCCGGAACGAAATACTCCGTGATTTAAGCAATGCGCCGGTACTGAGCGAGTTGGCGCGGCGGGCTGCTATGAGCGAAACGAAACTGAAACAGCTCTTCAAACAGGTATTCGGAGATACCATCTACAACTACTTCCAGAAAGTCAGAATGGAAGAAGCCGCGTTTTTACTGAAACAAGTCAAGTTGTCGGTTTCCGAAACCGGGTATGAATTGGGATTTTCCAATTTAAGTCACTTCAGCCGCCTGTTCAGGCGACATTACGGCACCACTCCAAAAAAATTCGTATCTGCCGGATAGGACTATTTTTTAGTCTTTTTCAGCTATTCCACCCAAGTCAATCACTTCATCTTTGCTGTATCGAATCATTAAATACAGTAAAGATGAAAAAGTTACTTGCACCCTACAAAAAAGGCAGTCTCGAACTGAAGAATCATCTGGTCATGGCTCCGATGACCCGGAGCAGAGCCATTGATAATCTCCCGAACGAACTAATGGCTACGTATTATGCGCAGCGGTCCGGGGCGGGATTGATCATTTCCGAGGCGACTGCGCCGAGTCCCGAAGGCTTGGGTTATCCACGGATTCCCGGAATCTACTCCGAAGCGCAAGTCAGGGAATGGAAGAAAATAACCGATGCAGTCCATCAACGGGATTCAAAGATTTTTATTCAATTAATGCATACCGGCCGGATCGGCCATCCCGCGAATTTGCCCGACGGCCTGCAGGTTGTAGGGGCTTCCACGATCAAGGCGGCCGGCGAAATCATGACAGACGCGTTCGGGCTGCAAACCCATGCCGAACCGGTTGCCCTTACAACGGAAGGAATTCAACGCACGATAGCCGGCTTTGTCACCGCTTCGGAAAATGCGGTGAAGGCAGGGTTTGACGGAGTGGAACTCCATGCCGCCAACGGATATCTATTGGAACAGTTTTTAAATCCCAATGTCAACAATCGGACGGATCGGTATGGGGGAACCATTGAAAACCGGAGCCGCCTGATCATTGAAACTGCCTCCAAAGCGGCTGAAGCCATCGGCCAAGATAAAATAGGAATCCGCATTTCACCCTTTTCCACATTGGGTGATCTCCAGCCTTACGATAAAGCGGACGTACACCGGACTTACGCCTATCTCAGCAGGGAACTAAATAAGGTTGGCATTGCCTACATCCATATTTCGTCCAATCCGGAGATCCCCCAGGAAACCTACCAGGCTATCCGTTCGGGATTTTCAAACACCCTCATCTACTGCAACGGCCTTACTCCGGAAACAGCTGAAACCATGCTGCAAGCGGGTTCGGCAGACCTGGTGGCTTTTGGCAGAAGTTTTCTGGCCAATCCGGATTTCGATAAGCGCATCGAACAAAACGCGCCCCTCAATGAGGTAAACTTCAATGCCCTGTTTACAGCCGATGCAGCGGGGTACATCGATTATCCCGCGCTATAAAGTTTCTTTTTCGATTGTTGAAACCGGGGGAGGCTCAAACGGCCTCCCTTTCCCATTTGGCCTCAAACAGCGCCTTGAGCTGTGCCAGTTCATTGCGGTATATCGAATTTTTCCTGGTGCCAAAATAGAGGATGTTTTCCCAGGGGTCTGCCCCCTGCCAAACCAGCTTGATCTTTCCGGCATCCAGGGCTTCCTGGCATAGAAAATCCGGTACAATCGAGAACCCTTCACGGCCACTTAGGCACCGGATGATGGAGCTGATATTGGGCACGATATAATTCGGACTGAAATCCGGGTGCTCGCGAAAATTCCTGGACCAGAAATTTTTCAAATGTTCCATATCACCCGCCGTACTATACCACAGTTGTTTTTTCATGTAGTCCCGTGCGTCTGAAATAAGCCCGTTTTCCAGAAAAGACATGAGTTCTGACGTATCCGTATCGCTACCGGCCACCAATACAATCCGTTCTTTTGAAAAGGCTTCGAAAACCAGGTTTTTTTGCGTCCCCTTTTGCGGTGTGATCACCAGGTCCAGTAAACCGCTATCTAAATCGGCGAGCATCTGCGGGTAGAGTCCGAACTTGATAATCAGATTAAAAGGAAGGTCTGCCACGTGTTCCTCCAAGGTATATTGAAACGTCTCAAAACACATCCCCACACTGACGGTCGTTCGTTCGGATTGGGCACGGCGGTGAAAATGTTCTTCGGCCGTCCGCAGCTTTTCTAGCGATCCAAGAACAAAATTGTACAGTATTTTCCCTTTTTCAGTTGGAACCATTTTCCGGGGAGACCGGTCAAATAATCTTTCGCCGGTATAGGCCTCCAAGGAATTCAGATGCAGGCTTACACCGGGTTGCGAAAGAAATAATTCCTGTGCCGCTCCCGACAGCGTCCCTTTTTCATAAATGGCCTTAAATGTTCGGAGCCATTCCAGATTCCATCGCATAACTATAAATTTTATGATACAAATGTACAACTTAAATTATTTGTATAAAGAAATCACTTGGCGGAGCTTTGCATTATCAATAATCACATACAAAAACAAACGAGACATGGAATACAGAAAATTAGGTAGTTCGGGATTGACAATTCCCGTTTTGAGTTTTGGAACCGCAACATTCGGCGGCACGAATGAATTCTTCCGTCGCTGGGGTGAAACCGATGCGAAAGAAGCCTCCCGGCTGATCGATATCTGTCTGGAACACGGCATCAACTTTTTTGACACCGCCAATGTGTACTCCCAGGGCGCTTCCGAAGAAATTCTTGGCCAGGCGCTGAAAGGGAAAAGACACGACGCGATCGTGGCAAGCAAAGCGGGCTTTACCATGAGCGATAAGATCAACCACAGGGGCACGTCCCGCTTTCATTTAATGAACGCGGTCCACGACAGTTTAAGGCGTTTGGATACGGATTACATAGACCTCTACTTTATTCATGGGTTCGACAAGCGGACGCCCATCGAAGAAACATTGAAAACCTTGGATAACCTGGTCAGCAGTGGGAAAGTAAGATACATTGGATGTTCAAACTTTACCGCATGGCAATTGATGAAATCCTTGTCGGTTTCCGAAAAACACAACCTGGAAAAATTCGTCATTTATCAGGGATACTATTCGCTGATAGGAAGGGATTACGAACAGGAACTGAAACCACTGATCGAAGATCAGCAAATGGGCCTGATGGCTTGGAGTCCCCTGGGATGGGGTAGGCTTACCGGAAAGATCCGAAAGAACCGTCCGCATGCCCCGGGACGGATCCAGGCGGGGGGAGCAGTCGGCTCCCCGCCCGTGGATGAAGACTACCTGGAAACGGTGATACAAACGCTGGAGCAGATAGCCGATGAAATCGGTAAAAGCATTCCGCAGGTCGCGCTCAACTGGCTGGTGCAACAGGAAACCGTTTCCAATGTCATCATTGGCGCAAGAAATGAAACGCAATTACTGGAAAACATCGGAAGCGTGAATTGGACTTTATCCGATGAACACCTTGCAAGACTTTCGGAAATTACAACGCCTGCCCTTATCTATCCGCATTGGGTAGGAGAAAGATAAGGGGTAAACCAAATTCCCATTTCGTTTGTAATTACTGAAGGGCCTTAGCGATAAATGCCCTGAAAATTTCCATAAATTAGAATCCATGACAGCCAGTAAAATTTATGATGTGATCATCGTAGGCGGCAGCTATGCCGGGCTTTCCGCGGCGATGGCGCTAGGCCGTTCCATGCGGCGCGTTCTGATCATCGACAGCGGTCTACCCTGTAACCGGCAGACACCCCACTCCCATAATCTGATTACACACGACGGCGCAACGCCGAAGGAAATCGCAGAAAAGGCAAGAGCGCAGGTACTAAACTATCCGACTGTGAAATTACATCAGGGAGTGGCTGTCAGCGGAAGAAAAGACCAAGCCAGCTTCACAATCACCACCCAGGCAGGAGCAGAATTTGAAGGCAGAAAATTGATTTTCGCCACCGGTATCCAGGACCTCCTGCCCGCTATCCGTGGCTTTTCCGAATGCTGGGGGATCTCGGTTATCCATTGCCCCTACTGTCACGGATACGAATTCCGCGGGCAAAAGACCGGCATCATGGCCCCCGCCGAAAAGGCCCTGCATCTAATCCCCTTGATTTATAACCTGACCGGCAGCCTCCGAATTTTCCCCTCAGGGCCGGCGGAATTCAACGCCGACCAGCTTGCGCGGCTGCAACAACATTCCATTGAAGTGATTGAAAAGGAAATCGTGGAAATTGTGCACGAGCAGGGACGACTCAGGCGGGTAATCCTGGATGACGGCAGCGACGTGCAACTGGATGCGCTTTACGCTTCGGTTCCGTTCCGCCAACACACCGATCTTCCGGCCGCATTGGGTTGCCAACTGAACGAACAGGGGTACATTCAGGTCAATGACTTCCAACAAACCACCGTACCGGACGTGTTTGCCTGCGGCGACAATTCCAGCCCCATGCGCTCGGTGGCCAGCGCCATTGCAAAAGGAAACTTTGTGGGAGCCGTGGTGAACAAAGAACTGGCCGACGCCGATTTCTGGTCCAA
Organism: Anseongella ginsenosidimutans; assembly: GCA_029268045.1. Lineage (GTDB taxonomy): Bacteria > Bacteroidota > Bacteroidia > Sphingobacteriales > Sphingobacteriaceae > Anseongella > Anseongella ginsenosidimutans_A. Next base: position 13,061 of record JAJUHF010000023.1, on the reverse strand, counting down.
TTAAATCAACCTCCAGCCCATGACGATCCCCGTTTCCATTTTCCTTTACTGTCTGGCGTTAAAGGGCCCTGCCCTGCCTCCCCCGGACGTCCGACCCTTGCAGGACACCATGCTGCACCGCGGAGTAACCGCCCATCGAGGCAATTCCGCTGAATTTGTCGAAAACACGTTGCCCGCCTTTCAAAGTGCCATTGCGCTCCAGGTGGACTGGGTTGAACTGGATATTCACCGAACCCGGGATGAAAAAATTGTGGTGAATCACGACCGGACAACCGGACGCACCGGAGACAGGGACTTGTCCATCGCGGAATCCACGTACGAAGAACTCCAATCGGTGGACATCGCCACCGGCTTCCGCAAAAAACACGGGCTTTCCCTTGCAGCGTGTCCCCCTCAGCACATGCCCCTGCTGGAAGAGGTCCTTCCCCTGTTTGTCAATGCCGGCGGCGTGCGGCTGTCGATCCAGCCCAAAGCGGATTGCGTTGAGGAAGCAATAGCGTTGATCAGGCGCTTTGGCGCAGCGGAGGTGGTCGGGTTCAACGACGGGAACCTCGAGTACATGTCCAAAGTCAAAGCGCTGGCCCCCACCGTCCCGGTTTTCTGGGACCGTCCTGCAGACGCCGACATAGACCGGGATATCCGCATTGCGCGTGAAAAAGGTTTTGAAGCGCTTGTCGTTCACCGGGAAGGCATCACACCCGCGGTGGTCCGCAAGGTGAAGGCAGCGGGCCTGGAAATGGGCGCATGGACTGTAAACGAAGGTCAGCAGATGAAAAACTTTCTGAATATAGGTGTGGAACGGATCTATACGGACAACCCCCGCTTGCTTATCCGCATACAGAATGAACTGAAATAAAATAACATGAGCCATTCAGCAAAAACCGTGGTCGAAACCATGTTCGCCGCCTTTCTTGAGGGCGATGTGGAAAAGATTCTGTCCACCGTATCGGAAGATACCGATTGGATTTACCACGGTACCCAGGTTATTCCCAAGGCCCGGTTTTCCGGGAAAGACGGAGTCAAAACATTTTTCACGAATATCCTCAGCCGGACCGAGATGCTGCGTTTTGAGATCGATCAGTATATCGTGGAAGGGAACCGGTTGGTTGTCCTGGGCGGGGAACACCAACGGGTAAAACGATCCGGGAGGGAACTCAAGCAAAAGTGGGTTCAGATCTATACCGTGGGAAACAACCTCATCGTCCGCATGGAGGAATTCGCCACCACGGAAACCGCCGAAAGTTAATCTACTGAGGAGAATCATCCTCTTTCAGAAAGCCGGAAAAAACTCAAAAAAATTTGCGTAGCCAAGTGTCTACATATATATTTGCAGACAAATGACTACGCAGTGAAACTGAGAAGAGACGTTTTCCAGGCCATCGCCGATCCTACCCGACGGGCCATTCTGCTGCTGCTGGCTTCGCAATCCATGACCGCCGGCGCAATTGCCTCCAATTTCGATTCTTCCAGGCCAACCGTATCCAAACATCTGCAGATCCTTACCGAATGCGATCTGCTGATGCAACAACGCAATGGCCGCGAGGTGGTTTACCATTTAAACCCGAACAAAATGAAAGCGATCGCTGATTTCATTGAGCCATTCCGGCAAATGTGGGAAGAACGGTTCAACAAACTGGAGGCGGTTATGAGAAAATTCAAAGACCAACCCTAGATGGAACAGAAAACCAAAGTTCACGCCGAGGACGGCGGACAGGAACTATTTATTACCCGGGAATTTGATCTTCCCCTGCATTTGCTTTTCAAAGCCTACGTGGAGCCGCGCCTGGTGGAACAATGGATGGGAACGAAGGTTTTGAAACTGGACAACAAAAAACACGGAAGCTGGCGGTTCCAAACCACCGATGAAAAGGGGAACATCCTATTCCAGGCAGGCGGAGTCATTCACGACATCGTTCCCAACCAACGGATCATCCGTACCTTTCAAATGGAACATGCCCCGTTTGAAGCACAGCTTGAATTTATGGATTTCGAAGAATTGACCGGAAACACCAGCAAACTTACCGTCCAGATTGTGTACCGCTCAGTTGCGGTAAGGGATCAGATGCTGGCGATGCCTTTTGCTTATGGCATCAATATGGCGCATAATCGACTTCAGAAAATAATCGAAAAACTAGACCCATAAATTATGAAAAAGAGAAACAGAATTATTTACTGGATTGCGTCCATTTGGTTGGCACTGGGCATGACATCCACTGGAATAGTCCAATTGATCCGGAACGACGAAGAAATAGCAGTTTTCGAAGAACTGGGGTACCCTGCCTACCTTATGAGCATATTGGGGGTATGGAAAATCCTAGGTGTGGTCGCCATACTGATTCCCGGATTTCCGCTGGTGAAGGAATGGGCCTATGCCGGATTCTTTTTTGTGATGTCCGGCGCGGCGGTGTCGCACCTGGCAGCTGGCCATGGCTTCGCCGAGCTCTTCGGCCCGCTCCTACTCATCCTGCTGACGATCACCTCCTGGTATTTCAGACCCGAAAGCAGAAAAATGCCTGCAGGCAATTAATCCCTGCTGATGTACGGAATAGTTACTAAACAACAATAGGATGACCAAAAAAGAAAAACACCTGGCTCCCGATGAGCGCGAAGAGCTCCTGGAAACCCTAAAGCGCCGCTTCGAAAAGAATAAGGACCGCCACCGGGGACTTTCCTGGGATACGATACGGGCAAAGCTTGAAAAGAAGCCAGCCAAACTGTGGTCGCTTTACCAGATGGAAGAAACTGGAGGCGATCCCGATGTCATCGGATACGACAGGGAAACGGATGAATTCCTTTTCGCCGACTGCTCGCCGGAAAGCCCAAAGGGCCGCCGGAGTATTTGTTACGACCGGGAAGCGCTTGAAGCGAGAAAGGCCCACAAACCGGCAAACAGCGCCCTGGATATGGCCGCCGAAATGGGTGTTGAAATACTGGATGAGACGCAATACTTCGAGTTGCAGAAACTCGGGAAATTCGACACCAAAACATCAAGCTGGCTCAAGACACCGAGCGACGTCCGGGAACGCGGTGGCGCCATTTTCGGCGACTGGCGTTTCGGCCGGGTATTTATCTATCATAATGGCGCCGACTCCTATTACGCAGCCCGGGGTTTCCGTGGCTTGCTGCGGGTGTGAATGGTCGGGATTATCTTGTCCCAGAATTATCTTTGGCACGTTTTCTGAATTTTAACTAGTCGAAAATCAGCGCCTTTGCTGAGCGCGGCATGGCGAACCCAGCGGAAGCGATCACAGGATAGACTATAAAAAATTCAGAATAGATGGGTGCATACGAGAAAGCAAAAAATATATTAAAATCCATATTAGTCGTTGGCATACTAAGTTTTTTCAGCATATCCTTTCAAGCTTGTACTTCCGGGTCGTCCAAATCGGTTGACAAAAACAACCAAACCGTTGCCCTGCCTGTGCAGGTCGTTGACACCGCAACCGCGGTTACGGAAAAGACCTATCTGGGTACCATCGAAGGCAAAGTGAACGTAGAGATACGTCCACAGATTGAGGGAATTCTGGAAGAGATCTACGTCGACGAAGGCGCCTACGTGGAAAAGGGTCAGAAACTTTTCAAAATCAATCCGCAAACCTACCAGGAAGAGCTTAACAACGCCCTGGCGAACGAAAATGTAGAAAAGGCCAATCTCGAAAACGCGCGCCTGGAAGTAGACCGTTTGAAGCCGCTGGTGGAAAACGAAGTGATCTCGGAAGTAAGGCTTCGTTCGGCCATGTCCGATTACGAGGTGGCCAAGGCATCCCTCGCGCAGGCTTCCGCCGCGGTCGCCACCGCAAGGATCAACCTGGGATTCACCACCATCAAAGCGCCGGTCAGCGGCTACATCGGCCGGATCCCCAAACGTATTGGCAACCTGGTGAATGATTCCGAGCCGCTTACGACTTTATCCGACATCGAAGAGGTTTACGTCTATTTCGCCATGAGCGAATCCGATTTCCTCTATTTCAGCTCCAAAAAGAAACAGGACAGCACCGATATCACGGAATCATCCAACCTGGTTCCCTACGTGTCGTTGATCATGGCCAACGGAGAAGAGTACCCCTTTCAGGGGAAGGTCGACGCCGTGGATGGCCAGGTGGACCGCACCACAGGGGCCATTTCGCTGCGGGCCATCTTCCCCAACGAGGATAACCTGCTGCGTTCCGGCAACCGGGGAACGCTGAAAATGCAGGAAAGGAAAACCGGCGTCATCCTGGTGCCCCAGGTTGCTACCAGTGAATTGCAGGATAAAATCTTCGTACACGTACTTCAACCCGACAATCGTGTCAAACGCAAGGAGATCAAAGTCGCCGGGACCAGTGCGTCCAATTACATCGTCTCCGACGGCCTGCAGGTCGGTGACCGCATTATTCTCTCCGGTTTCGATAAACTATCCGACCAGGTAAAGGTAAATCCCATCGTTAAATCCGCATCCCGTATTTGATCTTCCGCTACCTATTTTGCTTGTACCGATTATTTGAGTATTTCAAATTATCCGTAAAGGGATAGTGGATAACGATGTAATATGCTTAAAACTTTCATTAACAGACCCGTTCTGGCAACGGTGATCTCGTCGCTTCTGGTTATTCTCGGATTGGTATCCATGACGCAGCTGCCCATTACCCGGTTTCCGGAAATCGCGCCACCGAGTGTAACCGTATCGCTTTCGTATCCGGGAGCCAATGCCGAAACCGTAGCCCAGGCTGCGCTTTTACCCATAGAGGAAGCCATCAACGGGGTCAACGACATGACCTATATCCGGTCCTCTTCCAGCAATTCCGGATCGGGGACCATCAACGTATTCTTTAAGGCAGGAACCGATCCGGACCAGGCCGCCGTGAACGTGCAAACCCGGATTTCGAAAGCCGCCAGCCGGATTCCCTCCGAGGTTAACGAATCGGGGATCACCGTTACTCCGCGCCAAAGCGGAATCATCATGACCATCAACCTGTTTAGTGATCATCCCGATACCATTTACAACGAAACCTTTCTGCAGGCCTATGCCCAGATCAACATCATGCGGCCCCTGGCACGGGTGGATGGTGTGGCCGCTGTCACCCGGGTGGGCGCGCGGGATTACGCAATGCGTACCTGGCTCGACCCGGAGAAACTTGCCGCCTACAACCTGATCCCCCAGGATATAATCAGCGCCATCCGGGACCAGAATTTTGAAATGGCCCCGGGAAAATTCGGGGAAACCTCCAATGAAGCATTTGAAACCATTCTCAAACACAAGGGCCGGTTCACCACCCAGGAAGAGTTTGAAAGCATTGTCATCAAAACCAACGACGACGGATCGGTTCTTTACCTGCGGGATGTAGCCCGGGTGGAACTGGGAGCCACCAATCTGGGCAGCGACAACAAGGTGAACGGCTATCCCGGCCTTACCTTGAATATCGCCCAAACCAGCGGATCCAACGCAAGGGAAATCGATCTCCGTATCCGGGATGTACTCGAACAGCTTGCCAGTGAATTTCCAGAAAACATCCATTATGAAATCACCTACAGCGTACGCGACCAGATCGACGAGTCCATCAATCAGGTAAAGAATACGATCTTTGAAGCGTTTATTCTGGTATTTATCATTGTTTTTATATTCCTGCAGGATTTCCGCTCCACCCTTATTCCGGCCATTGCCATTCCGGTTTCCCTGATTGGCACCTTCTTCTTTCTGCAATTGTTTGGATTCTCCATCAATGTGCTGACCATGTTCGCTTTGGTCCTTGCCATCGGCATTGTGGTAGATGACGCCATCGTGGTCGTGGAAGCGGTCCATCAGAAGATGACCCGGACCGGAATGGGGCCCAAAAAAGCGACCGTTTCCACCATGAGCGAAATAACCGGCGCCATTCTGTCGATCACCATGGTCATGGCCGCTGTTTTTCTTCCCGTTGGCTTTATGGAAGGTCCAGCGGGAATATTCTACCGTCAGTTCGCCTATACCCTGGCCACGGCCATCCTCATATCGGCTGTCACCGCGCTTACGCTGAGTCCGGCGCTCTGCGCGCTGCTGCTGAAACCGGTCCACGGCGCGAACCACCCGGACGCGGCCCATCGCCCCGGAAACGAAATAAAGAAAGGGTTCCCCGCCTACAAACAGCGCTTTTTTACGGCATTCAATGCGGGATTTGAACGGCTGACCCGGAAATACATCCGCAGCATTCGGTACCTGATAAACCGAAAAGGCGTCGCCCTCAGCGGGCTTGCCCTGGTCACCGCGTTGGGCGTATGGCTGATGAACCGTACCCCCGACAGTTTTATTCCGGTAGAGGACGACAGCTTTTTCACCTATTCCATGGCCATGCCTCCCGGGGCTTCCTTGGCCCGCACCACGGAGACGCTCCGCAAAGCGGACAGCATCTTGAAAAAACGGGAAGCCATCGAAGGAATGACCACCGTTTCGGGTTACAACGCAATCAATACCAGTTCCAGTCCGGCATTCGCCGTCGGTTATGTGAATCTGAAACCGTATAAGGAACGGGGCCCGATCAAGGACATCAACCAAATCATGGACACGGTCCGGGCGGATCTTTCGGTCATCAATGAAGCCACCTTCAGTGTATTTCCCCGGCCCACGGTACAGGGCTTCGGTGATTTTGCCGGCCTGGAATTCGTTCTCCAGGACCGTTTCGGAGGAACCCTGCAGGATCTGAGCCTGATCGCCGATTCATTCATTACCGAACTGGAAAGCCGTCCGGAGATCGGCACGGCCTACACCTCATTCAAAGCGAATTATCCGCAGTACGAACTGGAGATCGACCAGGTCAAAGCCAAAGCCATGGGCGTGGATATTCAGGACATGCTCGCCACGGTCCGCGGATACTATGCCCGTGTTAAAGCAAGTGATTTCAACCGCTTCGGCCGGCAGTACCGGGTTTACATGCAGGCGGACATTCCTTACCGCGCGGATCCCGAATCGTTTAAGTCAATCTTCGTTCGAAACGACCGGAACGAAATGGTTCCGGCCAATACCCTGATCCGATTGCGCAAAGTAATGGGCCCGGAAATAGTGACCCGGTACAATCTGATGAATTCCATTTCCGTCAATGCCACCCCCGGCGAAGGGTACAGCACGGGAGACGCGATGAAAGTTGTGGACGAGGTTGCCGCTGAATTCCTTCCGGGAAATTACGACTACGAATGGACGGGCATAAGTCTGGAAGAACGTGAATCGGGCAATCAGACCCTGTTGATCTTTGCACTCAGTGTCATCTTCGTATTCTATCTGCTTGCCGCCCAGTATGAAAGCTACATCCTGCCGCTGGCGGTTATATTGTCGGTACCGGTTGGTTTGCTCGGAGTGTATCTGTTTGTCAACCTGGCCGGCCTGGAAAACAATATTTATGTTCAGGTGGGACTGATCATGCTTATTGGCCTGCTGGCGAAAAACGCCATTCTGATTGTGGAGTTCGCGGTCCAGGCGCGACGGGCAGGCTTAAGCATTTTCGAATCGGCCCTGGAGGGCGCCCGTCAGCGACTGCGTCCCATTTTGATGACTTCCCTTGCCTTCGTGGCAGGTCTGATTCCGCTTATGTGGACTTCCGGCCCGTCCGCCCAGGGAAACCATTCCATCAGCTTTGGAGCGGCGGGCGGCATGCTCGTGGGAGTGACCCTTGGAATCTTCATCATTCCGGTTCTCTACGTTATCTTCAAGCAATTGGATGAGCGCGTCAAAAGCAAATTAAAAAACACCAACGAAGCCTGATATGCTACATCGCGAATCAAGATCGATCTGTATTGTGCTCTTATCCTGCCTGGCGCTCGCTTCCTGCAAGGTAGGACAGGATTATGTCCGTCCCCATCTCAACCTGCCGGCAAGCTACCGCGATGCGGACAGCTCCGCATTCCCGGCTGGAGCGGACAGTACGCTGATCAACGACCTGTCCTGGAATGAGTTCTTCTCTGACACGGTCCTGGTCCGGTTGATAGACAGCGCGGTGGTGAATAACCACGACATGCGGGCGGCTTTGAAAAACATTGAAATCGCCGATCAATGGCTGAAGCAATCGCGGATGGAGTTCTTACCCGAGATCAATGCGGAATGGGCCAACATCACCAGGGAATTCCGTTCGAAGAACTTTTACTCCAGCCCTACCTCCGCTTATTACGAGGAGACCGGCAAAACGCCCCCGGAGAACATGTATCAATATACCCCCGAAAACCGGAGTCAGCTTAGCCTGAGCTGGGAACTCGACGTCTGGGGAAAAATGCGCAGGCAGACTGAAAGCGCCCTGGCTGATTATCTGCAGACCCACGAAGCCAGGAAAGCCATCCAGACCAGCCTGGTGGCGTCTATCGCCGAAGGCTACTACAACCTGCTGATGCTGGACGAACAACTCGAGGTGGCCCGGCGTAACCTGCAGCTGACCGACAGCACGCTGCGGATCGTACAGCTTCTGCACGAGGCCGGGGAAGAAACCGAGCTGGCTATCCGGCAGACTGAATCGCAGCGATTTGTTGCCGCCGCCCTGATTCCCGAACTGGAACAGGAAATTACAATCCAGGAAAACGCCTTGAAAGCGCTGGTTGGCGAGATGCCCGGCAACATCCGCCGGCAGGTCACGCTAAGCGAGCTGGATACGACCGACACCAATGAGCTGCTGGCCACCGGCGTGCCGCTGCAAATGGTGGCCAACCGGCCCGATGTACGGGAAGCGGAACTGATTTTGCGATCGACGAACGCCCAGATCGGGGTTGCACAGGCCTATCGATACCCTTCCCTGATCATCGATGCGGAAGTGGGCCTGAACGCCATGATGCCCGAAAATTGGTTTAACATTCCCGGATCGCTGTTTGGAGGCATTTTCGGCAGCATTACCCAGCCCCTGTTCAACCGTCGGAAACTGAAGACCGCTTACGAAGTCGCCAAGCTGGAACGCGACAAGGCGGAAATCGATTTTCAGCAAACCGTATTGGAGGCGGTGAACGAGGTCAGTAATTCCTTGGTCATGGTGAAAAAGCTGAAGGAGCGTCACGCGATCGCCGAACAGCGGGTTAAAAATAACCGTAGAGGCGTGGAGGCAGCCAATCTGCTTTTCAGCGCCGGGGAAGCGACCTACCTGGAGGTGATCACCGCCCAGAGCAACGCATTGGATAGCGAACTGCACCTGGCCAGCATCAAGCAGCAACAGCTCAATGCCCGGGTGGCCTTATACAAAGCCCTGGGTGGAGGATGGAAATCCACCGACAGCGACTAAGTCAGGCCCACCCACCACGCGCGGAACTGCTGATCGGGGTCATCCAGGTTCACCGGTTCCCCAATCAGCGGGGTAACCAAGGGAATCCCGAAGGAGCGATTTAATTCCACGATATTCACCAGGGGCTCATCCCAGGCGTGATTGGCCAGTCCGAATTTCGACGAATGAACCGGGAACAGACGTTTTGCCTGGAGGTCCCGGGCAGCCTGCAACGCCTCTTCGGGTAATTGATGAATATACCGCCAGGCCGCATCGTACTGCCCGTTATCCAGGATTGCCAGGTCCACCGGACCGTGCCGCTTGCCAACGGACGCGTAATGGGTATCGTATCCGCTGTCTCCGCCAATGTAGATTTTCTGATGAGGAGTCTGCAATAGATAGGATACCCAAAGGGTGGTATTCCGATAAAAGCCCCTTCCTGAAAAATGGCGGGCCGGTTCTACATGCACGACGAAGCCGTCCTCCAGCTCCGCCCGCTCGTACCAATCCTTTTCAACGATTCGCTCCGGAGGAAAACCCCACCGCTCGAAATGCCCTCCTACACCGAGTCCGCAGATCACCTGGCCTACTTTTTTCCGAAGTGCACGCAGCGTGAAATAATCCACGTGATCGTAATGATCGTGCGTTATAAGAAGGTAATCGATGGACGGCAGATCCGCTGCCGTGTAGATGTCCGTGCCTTTAAACGCTTTCATGGTTCCCGGAACAGGCGAAGCCCGTCCGCTGAAAACCGGGTCCACCAGGAAACGCTTCCGGTCCAGTTGCATAAAGTAGGAGGAATGACCGAACCAAACCAATACGTTTGTCTCGGGTGGCAGCGAATGCAGATCCGTTTTTACCGAGGGCAAGGCATTGGCCGGCCTGAAACGAGGACGCCGCTTAAATAAACGTTTGTAAACAATGCTCCGCATGGTATGCCCCTCGGCCAGATTCGGGGTAAAGCTTAGATTATGGAATTTACCGTCTTTAAAATGGGGCGATCGCTCCAGACGCTCCCGGACGCCTTTCCCCGGACCGCGCCCGAACTGCGCATGCCGGAAAAACAGCACCGCAAGCACCGCCAATCCCAACAGAAAAACCAGCGCAGCAATCGTCATCGGGTCTTCTCATTCAATGCGGAGACGATCTCGTGATTCCGTTCATCGCTGGATAGGCCGTATCCGTTGACCAGCACCCCCTTCAACTGATGCCGCGGAGAGGAAATCGCATACACGATGGCCTCGTCACCCGGATCGGATGCACCTTCAAAACGGTAGTGTTTATCGACAAAGAAATCGTCGGGACGCAGCTGGAGGGCGTTCCCATGACAGGTAAGGCAGTTATCCTGCAAATTGAAATCGGTGGTATATCCTTCGGCCTTTAGGTGATTCAGCACTTCGGTGACGGTGGATAAGTTACTCATGGTAAATCCCTCATTTGATAAGGTATTAATATACGGAATTTCTTCTCAAATCGGTAAGTTTGAAAACGCATGGACCACGTCTATAGAATTCCAGGATTCAAGATCACCGAACTGAATGAAGTGTTCGTGCATCGGCATTCGGCTACGCCGGCTGCCTGGGAACCCGAACGCCGCCCGCGGCTGAAAATCGTGCGGATGGAAGTAGACCTGGCGCTTTTTTCGGACCCCCTGGACGAGGGAATCCAAATCTGGATCCTCCGGCAGCCAACCGGCCTGTATGTTTCCTGCGCCTGCGGAGCACAGCTGAGCAAATTATGTCCACATCAAACCAGCGCCCTGTTGGAGATCTGCCGTCGTGCGGAGCTGCGCGTCTTTTTTGATGCCGGTCTTCGGCGGGAAAAATTACGACAATTCGCCCTGCCCTTTGGGCTGCAGGAGGAAGAAGACCTGGATCGGTATTTCCGGATTGCCTTCACGCAGGGGCAGTCCCTGGTCCAACCCGCCTCGCCGCATCTGGTTCCCATCGGAAAATACCCGGTCTTGAAGCTATCCGACAGTCCTCCACGCCGGGAAGGGGCGGGAACCTCCGCCGGGCGCGCGCTGGTGGTGATATTCAAACCACATAAATATTACAAACACCTTACCGTGGAACTGGCCGAAGCGCCCATGGCACAAAATGGTAAACCCAAAAACCCGCTCGACAGGGTCCCGGCACTGGATAAAATCTGGAATGCCGAAACTCCCGAGGAATCGAAATTTTTCAGCGCCTTGCATTTCTTTCAGCATAAAACCACCGGCGAGCAGCATTATCAATCCATTCAGGCCCTGAAAGCCATCCTGAAAAATCCACGGGCACTTTCATTTTACGAGCAAGACCCCAAACGTTCCGGCAACCTGACGGCTGCTTCCCTCCGGCCCTTTCAGGTCCGCCAGGCCTTGACCGACCTGCGTCTGCGGGTCAGCCGGAACAACCCCTTTTACGGCATCACCGCCGAGTTGCGCGTGGAGGGAAAAGAATACCCCCTGGAAGAGGCCCGGGTGCTGCATACCTATTTTATCGAGGTGGCCGGTTCCGTGTACCTGATTGGAAATGTGAAATTGCTGGAAGTGATTACCTTGATGAAAAAACACGGCGACCGCTTGCTGATCCACCAGTCCAGATACGATGCATTCCGGGAGGAAGTGCTGGTCCGGTTGGAGGAAAGCACGCCGGTGGACTACGCGTATCTCCCCGCCGCCACGCCCAAACAGCTTAGGGAATACCGTTTTGATCAGGAACCGGAGCGGTTTCTCTACCTGAGCGATGCCGGGGATTACGTGGAACTTTGCCCGGTGATGAAATACGGGGATACGGAGGTTGCTATCCTGGGTAAAAAACAAATTTATCATCAGGGTGTGAAAACCGGCTTCCGTGTAAAACGGAATGTGGATGCGGAAATTGCGTTTACCTCGCTCATTATGCGCCAACATCCCTATTTCCACGAGCAGGTCGAAGAGCAGCTGCCCTATTTTTACCTGCACCGGAAGCATTTCCTGGACGACGACTGGTTCCTCGACGCGTTCGACGACTGGCAGCAACGCGGCATCCGTATTTTTGGATTCAACAAGCTCCGGAACAATCGGCTGAATCCGCATAAAGCAAAGATCACGGTCCGGTTCCTCAGCGGCAACGACTGGTTCAACGCCGAACTGGATGTCCGCTTCGGATCCCGGCGCGTCTCCCTTAGGCAAATCCAAAAGGCCGTACGGAATAAAAGCAGATACCTCCGCTTGGATGACGGCACACGGGGCGTTCTTCCCCAGGAATGGCTGGAGAGATTCCGCGATTATTTCAGCATGGGAGAAATCCAGCGGGATCAAATCCGCTTCCCAAAGGCCAGCTACCGTGCCGTCGGCGAACTAATAGGCCGGGACGCACCGGAACAGTCCATCAGCAGCGAACTGGCTGTGCTGGAGGCGGAAATGAAAGGGATGCAGGCCGACCTGGAGCGCCTGGAAGCCGGCCTGCAGGAGCTGGAAACTTTGGACGAACCGGACATTCCGGCCGAGCTGAACGCCCGGTTGCGTACATACCAAAAGCAAGGGGTCAGCTGGCTGAATTTTTTGGACGATCACCGCTTTGGCGGATGCCTGGCCGACGACATGGGCCTGGGGAAAACCGTCCAGATCATCGCGTTCATCCTGTTGCTCCGGAAAAAACGACCCTCCATGACGCATTTGCTCGTGGTCCCCACCTCCCTGGTGTTCAGCTGGCTTTATGAACTTAAGAAATTCGCCCCTTCCATCCGGGTCCTTACCCATTACGGACCCGACCGAGCCGGCAATACGCGGAAGTTTGCTGAATACGAACTAATTATTACAACCTACGGCACACTGCTTTCGGACATCGGCTTTCTGAAGCGCTTTTCTTTCGATTACGTTTTCGCCGATGAATCACAACACATCAAGAACCCCGACTC
>JAJUHF010000022.1 GCA_029268045.1 Anseongella ginsenosidimutans | reverse complement strand
GCGGTAAGAAGCTTTTCAGGGAACCCGATCTGATTGACGTATGGTTCGATTCGGGATCCATGCCGTATGCGCAATGGCACTACCCTTTTGAAAACAGGGAACTTTTCGAAAAGAATTTCCCGGCCGACTTCATTGCCGAAGGCGTGGATCAGACCCGGGGCTGGTTCTTTACCCTGCATGCGATTGCCGTCATGCTGTTTGATTCGGTAGCATTCCGCAACGTGGTATCCAATGGGCTGGTGCTGGATAAGAAAGGTAACAAAATGTCCAAGCGGCACGGAAATGCCGTGGACCCTTTTAAGACCATTGAAGAATACAGCGCAGATGTAACCCGGTGGTACATGATTTCCAATGCCGCGCCCTGGGATAACCTGAAATTCAATATCGACGGGCTGGGAGAGGTGCAACGCAAATTTTTCGGAACGCTTTTCAATACTTATGCTTTTTTCGCCTTGTATGCCAACATCGACGGATTCACCTACAAGGAAGAGGAGGTACCGCTGGCTGAACGGCCGGAACTGGACCGCTGGATCCTGTCGCTGCTCCATTCCCTGATCGAAGAGGTGGATGGGTATTACCGGGATTACGAGCCCACGCGGGCTGCCCGGGCAATCCAGGAGTTTCTGGACGAACAGCTCAGCAACTGGTATGTCCGCTTAAGCCGGCGCCGGTTCTGGAAAGGCGATTACACGCGCGACAAGATCTCGGCCTACCAGACCCTCTACACCTGTCTGGAACATATCGCCCAACTCATGTCGCCCATTGCTCCGTTCTACAGCGACCGGCTATTCATGGATCTGAACGCGGTAACCCGCAAAAGGGACGTGCCTTCGGTGCACCTGACCGAGTTTCCGGCCGTGCGGAAAGAGGTTATTGACAAAAGGCTGGAAGAGCGGATGCGCCTGGCGCAGGATATTTCCTCCATGATCCTTTCCTTACGGAAGAAAGCCGATATCCGGGTACGGCAGCCGCTGAGTAAGGTATTGCTTCCCGTACTCAGCGAAGCCTTCCGGGAGCAGACCGATAAAGTAAAAGACCTGATCTTATCCGAAACAAATGTGCGGGAAATTGAGTATATCTATGATACCACAGGCATTCTGGTGAAGAAAGCACGGCCCGATTTCAAGAAACTGGGTCCGAAAGCCGGCAAACAGATGAAAGAGGTGGCCCACATTATCCAGAATTTTTCGCAGGAAGATATTTTCCGGCTGGAAAATGACGGGTACATCGAGCTGGTGCTGAACGATCAGACCTTCACAGTGGATGCGGATGAGGTAACAATAAGTTCGGAGGATATTCCGGGATGGCAGGTGGCCACCTCGGGGAATCTCATGGTGGCGCTGGATATTACAATCACGGAAGAACTTAGAAATGAGGGGATTGCAAGAGAACTGGTGAACCGGATCCAGAATCTACGCAAGGAAAAGGGCTTCGAAGTAACCGACCGTATCCGTGTGAAACTAGAAGATGCGGAATTGGTGAAAAAAGCGGTAAAAAATAATTTAGCGTATATTTGCGCGGAAATACTGGGGGATTCTCTGGAATTGGCTCAACGGGATCATCTCAGTGGAGATACCATTGAGATGGAAGATAAGGAATTAAGGATTGAAATATTAAAAAGCCATGGGTAAAACAAACGACGTAAACGGAGAAGAACAAAAAACAAGGTACTCAGACGCTGAATTACAGGAGTTTAAGGAGCTGATCCTTGAAAAACTGGCGAATGCAAGGCACGAGCTTCAATTGCTGACTGCTACCTTGAGCAACCCGAATGACAATGGGACCGACGATACCGCGGGGACCTATAAAACCCTGGAGGACGGATCGGCTACGCTTGAAAAGGAACAGGTAAACCAGCTTGCCGTGCGGCAGCGTAAATTCATTTCCAATCTGGAGGCAGCGTTGATCCGTATCGAAAACAAAACATACGGTGTGTGCCGCGAAACCGGAAAACTGATTCCAAAGGAACGTCTGCGCGCCGTACCGCATACGACGCTAAGCATGGAGGCTAAACTGAAGCAGCAAAACTAATGCAAAGCGTTCTTTACTCCTCATAGAAGGCTTATGAAACGAAGCACAAAAGCCATTCTTTTGATTTTTTTGGTGTTGTTGATTGATCAGGCCAGTAAAACCTGGATTAAAAACAACATGCACCTGGGAGAGGAGTTCAAGGTTCTGGGCGATTTCTTCCTCATCCATTTTACCGAGAATAACGGGATGGCTTTCGGGCTGGAGTTTGCCGGGGAATACGGCAAGCTTTTTCTGACGGTCTTCCGCCTGGTGGCGGTGGGGGTGCTGGGATACGGTGTGCATTATGCCATCAAAAATCGCTACCACTGGGGCTTTGTTTATTGCCTGAGCCTTATCCTGGCGGGAGCGCTGGGAAACATCATCGACAGTGTTTTTTACGGACTCATTTACGGGTATGCGCCGATCCTTCATGGCCGGGTCGTGGACATGCTCTATTTTCCCATTATCCGTGGCTACTATCCGGACTGGTTTCCCTTCTGGGGCGGTGAATCCTTTATATTCTTCCGGCCGGTTTTCAATATCGCCGATTCGGCAATCAGTGTAGGGGTCATACTGATCCTCATCTTCCAGAAGACATTTTTCGAATCACAGAAAGAACGCAAGAACGACCTTCAATCGGAAGTGATCGAAGTATAAACCCCGGCAAGATATGAGCAATTCCAGGGCAAAGCGGGACTTGCAATTCGCACAGCGGCTGGCCAGGTTGCTCGACACTTCCTTCGGTGTGCCCGGTACCCGGTTCCGCTTCGGACTGGACCCTCTCATTGGGCTGTTCCCATTTGTAGGCGATGTGATTACCCTGGTAATGTCGCTGATCATTCTCTTCATTGCCCTTCGCCACGGCGCCGGCGGCCGGCTTGTTCTGAAAATGATCTTCCATGTGCTGGTGGACACCCTTGTGGGAAGTATTCCACTGATTGGGGCGATTTTTGACGTTTTCTACAAATCCAATACAAAAAATCTCCGTCTTCTCAACGAATTTATCACGGAAAACAAGCATACCGGAAGCGGTAAAGGCTTGATCATCGGCTTTCTAGCGCTGCTGCTGGGATTGTTTATTGCCATTGTTTATTTCATTGGCATTATTATCTCTTGGTTTTTCAGCGCGTTCCCGGAAGTTTACAACTGGTTTATGGATTTTCGCGGCTGATCGCATCTTCAAAAAAACGTTAAATGACATGCAGATGAAAAAATCAATCTTTACCTCGAAGACAATCACAGGAGGATTAACCGCCGTCGCATTTATTGTATGCTCGGTTATATCAAGCCCCGCCCGGGCACAGCAATCCGAACCGCCCCTGGTTACCGTGGCTGGCGAACACGTAATCAAGGTCGCCCCGGATGAGGCAGAGCTAAACTTCACCGTGTCCACCAAGCTGAAGGACGCGCCGGAGACCCAACAGGCGAATGATAAAATTGTGGCAAAAGTGCTTGCTTATCTGGCCGGGGAAGGAATCCCGAAAAGCGACATCCGTACGACGCGGGTCAATCTGCGCCCTCATATCGAATACATCAGCGACAAAGAGCGCAAAGAACTGTACCTGGCCCAGCAGTCGATCACCGTCCGGCTGAAGGACCTGGAAAAGCTTCCCACTATTCTTTCCGGACTGGTGGATCTGGGGGTTAATAACATAGACGACGTGGCATTCAAAGTTTCCAACATGAAGAGCCTCCAGGCCAAGGCCCGTGCCGAAGCCGTACTGGACGCAAAGGCTAAGGCCCAAACCCTTGCCGGCGCGCTTGGCCAGGAGGTGGGAAATGCCTATCAGATCATGGATCAGACCTCGGAAAATAACTCGCCGCGTCCGGTCATGTACCGGATGGAAGCGCAGGCTTCGGACTCTTCCGCCTCGATCGCTCCCGGGGAGATCGAAGTGAGGGCGCAGGTACTTGTCAAATTCCACCTCCGGTAATCCACCGGCGGCGGATCAGTTCAACAGGTCGAAACCCGTATACGGAACCAGTACCGAGGGAATGCGTACGCCTTCAGCCGATTGGTTGTTCTCCAGCAGGGCAGCCACGATGCGGGGCAGGGCCAGGGCGCTTCCGTTCAACGTATGGGCCAGCTGCGGTTTCCCGTCACGTGGACGGAACCGCAGTTTCAGCCGGTTGGCCTGGAAGGTTTCAAAATTGGAAACGGAACTTACCTCAAGCCACCGCTGCTGGGCGGCGCTGTAAACCTCCATATCGTAGGTAAGCGCGGAGGCAAAGCCAAGATCTCCACCACAAAGTTTTACAACCCGGAACGGGAGTTGAAGTTTTTCCAGCAGCGACTGCACATAGACGCTCATCGATTCAAGAACCTGATAGGATTTATCGGGGTGAACGATCTGCACGATTTCCACCTTGTCGAACTGGTGGAGGCGGTTCAGTCCGCGGACATCGGCCCCGTAAGAGCCGGCCTCCCGGCGGAAACAGGGAGTATACGCGGAGTGTTTGATGGGGAGCGTTTCTTCCGGAACGATGGTATCCCGGTAGAGGTTGGTAACCGGTACTTCGGCCGTGGGGGCCAGGTACAGGTTGTCGCCTGTTACGTGATACATTTGTCCTTCTTTATCGGGCAGCTGCCCGGTTCCAAAACCCGACTCTTCATTCACCAGCACGGGTGGCTGTACCTCTTGGTAGCCGGCTTTTTCGGCCTGGTCCAGAAAGAAATTGATCAGGGCCCGTTGCAAACGCGCGCCTTTTCCCTTATACACGGGGAAACCCGCGCCGGTCACTTTGGTTCCGAGCTCGAAATCGATGATGTCGTATTTGGCCGCCAGTTCCCAATGCGGCAGTGCGCCTTCCGGCAGGGAGGGGAAGTTGCCTTGGGAGAGCACGGTCTCATTGTCTTCCGCCGAGTTTCCCGGCGGCACCGACGGATGGGGGAGATTCGGCAGCTGCACCAGCGCCTGTTCCAGTTTCTGTTCGTATTCGGTGAGTTCTTCGGCCAGCTGCTTGGCGTCTTCCTTCAGCAGGATTGAAGTACGCCGGGCCTTTTCCATTTCCTCACGCTGTCCCGACTTAACCAGCTCACCGATGGACCGGGCCATGTTATTGGCCTGGGCCTGGACGTTGTCCAGTTGGCTTTGCGTGCGCCGGCGCAGTTCATCCAGCCTTATTACCTCATCAATCAGTTCCGGTTCCTTGAAATTCTTCAAAATTAGCCGTTCTTTTACGGTGTCTCTCTGCTCACGTATATGGCTGATCTGCAGCATGGGTTTTGTTTTTATTAAAATACGGCACTAAGATATAAATTGTGACAATATAAGCATGAATGGTAAACTATTTCTGGTCCCTACGCCGATTGGCAACCTGGAAGACATCACCTACCGGGCCGTCCGCATTCTGAAAGAATCCGATACGGTGTTGGCGGAGGATACCCGGCATGCGGCCCGCCTGCTGCAGCACCTGGGCATTGACCGTAAAACCCATGCGCATCATCAGCATAACGAACACAAAGCCTTGAAAGGGGTAATCCACCTCTTGCAGGAGGGGCAACAGGTGGCGTTGATTAGTGACGCGGGAACTCCCGGCATATCGGATCCGGGCTTTCTCCTGGTACGCGCGTGTCTGCGCGAGGGCATTGCCGTGGAAACCTTACCCGGGCCGACCGCCTTTGTACCCGCGCTCGTTAATTCGGGGCTACCCTGTGACCGGTTCTGCTTCGAAGGTTTTCTCCCGGTAAAGAAAGGACGGCAAACACGGTTGAAAGAACTGGCTGGGGAAAGCCGCACGATGGTCTTTTACGAGGCCCCCCACCGCCTGCTCAAAACGATGGACGAGCTTATCGGCTTCTTTGGACCGGGCCGTCATGCCTCGGTATCCCGGGAGTTGACCAAGGTCTACGAGGAAACGGTCCGCGGAACGCTGGAGGAAATAAAAACCTACTTCGAACAGAATGCTTTAAAAGGAGAATTCGTAATTTGCGTGGCAGGAGTGAAATATGAGGAAAAGTAAACTGTATCTACCTCTGTTGAGCGGTGTGCTGTGCTGGTTGGCCTGGCCGCCTTTGCCCTTTGCTCCGCTGCTGCTACTGGCGCTGGTGCCCATGTTCTACTTTGCGGACCATGCGCTGCGGTCTCCCAATCCAGGAAAAACGGTCTTAGTGGGCGCGATGCTGGGGTTTGCCACCTGGAACACGCTTTCCCTTTACTGGATTTACTTTGTGGCTTCGGGGGTAGGGGCGTTTGTGGGAGTTGCCGTGGTACTGGTTCCGATCCTGTTCGGGACCTTTTTAATGACCCTGCCTTTCTTTCTTTATCATAAAACCCGGAAATACGCCGGTTCCACGGTAGCGCTCATCGCATTCTGCGCTTACTGGATCAGCGCGGAATATCTTCATCACAGCTGGGATTTCGCCTTTCCCTGGCTTACGCTGGGCAACGGCTTCGCCCAGTTCCCCTGGCTGATCCAATGGTACGAATACACGGGTGTTTTCGGTGGAACGCTTTGGATCCTGGCCGTGAATATGCTGGCCTACCGCGCCCTGTCCGGGTTCCTGGCACGGAACAGGGAACCGGGGAAGGGAACCCAACGGGTGTTATTGCTCAAACGCTGTCTTCCGCTGGCGCTGACGGCGCTGGTGCCCATCGGGGTTTCACTGGTAATTTATGCAACTTACGTTGAAAAAGGCAGTCCAGTGCACCTGGTGGTGGTCCAACCGAATCTGGATCCGTACGGCGAAAAATACAACGGGGTATCCGAGAAGGAACAGCTATTGCGCCTGGTAACGCTGTCGGACTCCCTGGCTCATCCGAATACGGAATATTTTGTCTGGCCGGAGACCGCCATCGGAACCGAACAGCCCCTGGTTGAAAACCGGATTTACGATGAATACAGCATTCAGGTGATCCAGGGCTTTTTGGAGCAATACCGGAACGGGAACGTGATTACCGGGGCAAGTTCCATGCGCCTGTACGACTCCCAAGCCACACCCACGGCACGGAAGTTCCGGGACGCCGGCCAATATTACGATTTCTACAACACGGCCCTGCAGGTTGAAAACAACGGCCGGGTACAGCTTTACCATAAAAACAAGCTGGTACCTGGGGTAGAGCAGTTCCCCTACCAGCAATACCTGGGTTTTTTGGGAAGTCTGATGATGGATATGGGGGGCACTTCGGGTACGCTTGGTCACGAGGATGAACAAACCGTGTTTTACAGCCAAAGCGGCATCGGGGTGGTGCCGGCAATCTGCTATGAGTCGGTGTTCGGTGGTTTCGTGGCGGATTTTGTCCGTCACGGCGCGCAGCTGATCTGTATTGTAACCAACGACGGCTGGTGGGGCAATACCGCCGGTTACAAGCAGCATGCTTCCTACGCCCGCCTGCGGGCCATTGAAAACCGTCGCAGCATTGCCCGGTCCGCCAATACGGGCATATCCATGCTTATTGACCAACGGGGCAATGTGATGGCCCAAACCGAATGGTGGGTACCCTCGGCAGTCGCGGGGGAGCTTAAATTAAACGCGGAAACGACCTTCTATACCCGGCACGGCGACTACCTGGCCCGGATCGCGACTGGAATCACCTTGCTTTCCCTGGTGGGTCTGCTGATCCTCTCGGTGGCACGCAATGCCGGGAAACAAACGGCTTGAACGATGCTATTTTTCAAATTAAGTTTTTCAATCCTTCTGCTGGTTACCTGTTCATCGCCTGAAGTGACCACGCGATCTCCACGGGAAAACAGGGAGTCAGCCGTTTCAATCCGGGAAATGGAGCTGGAAATTGTTCGCCTGGTGAACGAATACCGGCGCGCCAACGGCCGTTCCACCCTCCGTGCGGCTGCCGCGATGCAGCGTGAGGCGGAACGGCACAGCGCGAATATGGCCCGCGGAAAAATTCCGCTGAGCCATCAGGGCTTTGCCGACCGCATCAGCAGGATCCGCGAGCAGACCGGTGTTAAGGGCCGGTCCGGAGAAAATGTGGCGGAAGGGTATAAAACTGCCAAGGAGGTGGTACAGGCATGGATCAAAAGCCCCGGTCACCGTAAACACCTTTTGGGTGATTACGATCTGACCGGGGTTGGAATAGCGCGTTCCCGGAACGGGAAACTCTACTTTACGCAATTATTCATTGCCATTACAAACAGGTAGGCGGCCGTTTACTCCAGGCGTTCCCTCAAGCCCCTGGTGGGCAGGTAAATTTGAAAACCAACCCCCAGGTTGAGGTTGTTGTTTGTGGTGGAATTACCCAGACCCACGGTCAGATTGTACTTGAGCAAGGCTTCCAAGCCAATGTTTTCCGTAATGAAATAAGTCCATCCCGGACCGAACCCGATGCCGATACCGTTGGTGTTTGCTGGTCCGTTATTTCCATGAAAGCCGGCATTCGCTTCCAGGAAAAATCTCGAATCCCGGACCACAACCGTGCTTTCATCGCTGATGTAATACCGGCCCAAAGCCCCGATGCCGTAATTTACCAGGGCGTCGTTGTCTTTGGCGGCAATGATGCCCAACTCCCCGTACCCACCGAGCGCCATATTATCCCGGATAAAATAAGCGATCTTGGGCGTCAACGTCATCTGGAAGGTGGTACTTTCGTCCTGAAAATCCAGCCGGAAGTTGGAGATATTGCCTCCCACCAGCAGGTTGCCTTCCTGGGTTTGTGCGCTGGCGAAGGCGCAGGCGCTTAGCAGGCACGTAAAGATCAGTAGCTTTTTCATAATCGATTTTTTTAAGTTTCACAAAGGATTATGAAAAAGCTGTTACAAAAACTGTGCTATATTCAGGATAGGTATTTGCCGACAATGGGGATTCTCCTGCCCATGCCGAAGGCTTTGGGAGAAACCCGCAGGATCGGAGGAACCTGATAACGCTTGTATTCGCTCAGGTTGACCATCCGCAGGATCTTCCGGACCAGGTCGGCTTCGAATCCGCTTTTCACGATTTCCTCCGTGGTTTTCTTCAATTCAATGTATTGGAAAAGCACCTGATCCAGCAGGGCATAGTCGGGCAGCGAATCGCTGTCTTTCTGGCCCGGCCGTAGTTCGGCCGACGGGGTTTTGGTGATGATCTGTTGCGGAATGCGTTCCCGGGATCGGTTCAGGTAACGGGCCAATGCGAAAACCTGCGTTTTATACAGGTCCCCGATGACCGAAAGACCGCCGCACATATCCCCATACAGGGTACCGTAACCCACGGCGTTTTCGCTCTTATTGGACGTGTTCAGCAAAATGTACCCGAATTTATTGGATAGGGCCATCAGCAAGGTGCCCCGCGCCCGGGCCTGCAGGTTTTCCTCTGCCAATCCGAAGGGAAGATCGCCAAACTGGGGCTTAAGTGTTTTCAAAAAGCTGTCGTAGATGTCCCTGATGGATATAATCTCGTGTTTGCAGCCCAGGAGGCGGACCATTTCAACCGAATCCCGGACGGAATGGTCGGAGGAGAATTCCGAGGGCATCAATACGGCCAGCACGTTTTCCTCCCCAAGGGCTTCGCATGTCAGAGCAAGGACCAGGGCGGAATCGATTCCCCCGGACATGCCTAGAATGGCTTTGTCAAAGCCTGATTTGTGAAAATAGTCCCGGATGCCGGTCAGCAGTGCCTGGTGGATCCGTCCGATCGCCTGGTCCGCTATACAAGAAGCGTACGAAGCTTCGGTGCCCCCGGCTACTTTCCCTGGTTCCGTCGTTCCCGCCACTTCCACCGGACCGGGCGCTTCTGGGGCTACCGCCGCTTCGGCCGGCCCGGTTTCAAAAACCTGAAGATCTTCCCGGAAGTAATGCATTTCCCCCAGGATCCTTCCCCGGCGATCCAATGCGAGGGACCCGCCGTCAAAAATCAGTTCGGTCTGGGAGCCGGTATGGTTTACATACAGGAGCGGGAGACCGTACTTTCTGCAGTTGGCCTGCAATACCTTGATGCGGGCTTCCCGGTGCGCGTAATCAAAGGGCGAAGCAGCAATGTTGATCATCAGCGAGGGCTGCTGCCTGACCAGCTCATCCATGGGCGAGGTCACGTACAGGGGATCTTCGTCGGAGTTCCACAGGTCCTCGCAAATGGTCAGGGCGATGCGGTGGCCCCCGAATTCGATGACCGAATAATCCCGGTTGTGCTCGAAATAACGGTATTCGTCAAAAACATCGTAGGTAGGGAGCAATGATTTGTCAACCCGGGTCACAACGGCCCCATCCTTAAGTAAGTAAGCCGAGTTGTAGAGTTTCTTTCCTTTCGGATTCGGATTGCGGGAAGGAGCCCCCAGGATGGCGGCAATGCCCCTGCACTCGGCCGCGATCAGCTCGACCGAACGTTCGCAGTGGTCTATGAATTCATCCCATTCCAGGAAATCCCGGGGGGGATAGCCGCAGACAGCCAGTTCAGCGAACACCACCAGGTCGGCGCCCTGTGCAGCGGCCTGACGGATCGCACGGAGGATTTTCTCCCTGTTCTCCTCGAAATTGCCGATGTGATAGTTCAGTTGTGCTAAAGCGACCTTCATGTCAGACAATTAAAAGAACAAGCCTACATCCAGCGAAATATACGACGTGGTCCCCTTTCGGTTCCCCTGGTAAATGTCGGTAAATCCATTGTTAAAGGTTAGCCCCCCGAAAAGACGCGTACTCCCACTCAAATCATAGATGGCACCGCCTCCGATGGCCAGACCCAGCCGCAATGCAGTGATCTCGTCTTTCACGTCCAGCTTCGACAGATCGGTTTTCAACCCGGGATCGGATGCATCCAGGATCGTCCGGTCGGCACGCGCTT
Source organism: Anseongella ginsenosidimutans (assembly GCA_029268045.1). Lineage (GTDB taxonomy): Bacteria > Bacteroidota > Bacteroidia > Sphingobacteriales > Sphingobacteriaceae > Anseongella > Anseongella ginsenosidimutans_A. The sequence continues at coordinate 19,073 of JAJUHF010000022.1, read as the reverse complement.
TTACGTTCAACCCGGTTTCCAGACCGAATAAACCATAGTAGACCCATGCCCCCCGTTTATCGGTCTGGAGGCGGAGGGTAAGGGGAATCTCCACGTATTGAAGGCGGTACTCGGACAGTTCCGTATCGCTGGACCCGGTCACTTCCCGGGTCTTTCCTCCCAGTGAGGTGATTTCCAATCCCGTGCTGAAGGCATAACGGTCCGAAATATAGAAATCTCCCACCAGGCCGTAGGAAAAACCCACCCGGCCACCGTCCGATCCCATGTTGTCGGAGGTAGGCTTGATCCAGCTGTACACGGGATGCGCCCGAAGTCCCAGTTCGAAATACTGTGCCGAAGCAGCGCTTGAGACCACTACAAAAACTATTGAAATGAGTAACTTTTTCATATTTTTATAGCATTTGAGGACGTCTGCTAAGAAAGTAAAAATTCATGGTAAAGTTTAGCGTACTAACAAAAATATTACCACTTGGCTTTGTTTTGTGTGCCTGTGTCAGTGAAAAGGACAAAGATCCGGTGGGGGAAGTAACGCCCATTACCATTCATCGTTTTGAGCACGAACTATTTTCGCTCGATACGGCAAATTTCATTTCTTCCGTGCAATCACTCGGGGAACGGTATCCCGCCTTTGCTTCCACCCATTTCCGGAATGTTTTCGGATTTCGGGACGGGGATCCGTCCACTTACCAGACGGTAAAGGGATTGCTATCCAATCCATACATTGGACAGGTAGCCGCGGCGATTGATTCGGTGTACCCGGACCTGGATCAGGTGGGGCTGGATCTGGCGCGGGCCTTCGCCCGGTATACCCGGGATTTTCCGGAGGCAGGTGTGCCGGCGGTGTTCACGTTTCCGGCCAGTCTGTCCGGCTTCCGTCCGGCGGTGTGGAATTCAGACAGCCTCCTTGCGATCGGGATCGATTGCTTTCTTGGAGCCGATTATTATTTCTATCAAACGACTTCCTTTCCCCGGTACATTACGCGGCGGTTTACACCGGCGCATCTGTTGCCTACCACCCTGCGGGGGTATATTCAGTATCATTATCCGCCGGAAGAAGAAGCGGAAACCTTTCTGTCCTCGATGATCTACGAAGGAAAGGTACTGTATCTGTTGGACCGCCTTTTGCCGGGCACGGCCGATTCGCTGAAGATTGGCTATACCCGCGGGCAGATGGAATGGGCGGAAACGTATGAGCGGGATATTTGGGCTTATTTTATCGAAGAGGATCTATTGTACTCGATGATCGCCCGCGACTATTCAAGGTACCTGGATGAGGCGCCGTTTACGACCGACCTGGGACCGCATTCGGCTCCCCGCGTGGGCGCGTTTACGGGCTGGCGTATTGTGCGGAAATACATGGAGGAAAACAAAGCGGTGAGCCCGGCGGAACTGATGGCGGAAACCGATCCGCAGAAAATCCTCAATTTATCCGGCTACAAGCCCCGGTGAATCCGTGATGCTTTTTGTATCTTTGGGGTTTTCAGGCAAAGGCCTGCCGAAAGTTCTATCAAAATAACATGAAGGCATTAAGAATATTCGAATTATATCGTTTCCCCGCGGGAATCGTTCTGTTAATCGGGGGAACCGTACTGGCATTTACGGGAGATTGGGGATGGGCAATTACTTGTTGGGTATTGGGCGTGTTTTTCGTTTTCACGCACCTGTTTCTCGGACCGATGCGCCTAGTGCAGGAAGCGGTGGAAAAGGGGGACGTTGAGGAGGCGCAGCGGATGCTGAAAAAAGTTACCTTCCCCAAACTGCTTTACAAACCGATCCGGTCGGCCTATTACTTTATGCAGAGCAACCTGCAGATGGCCAATCAGGATCTGGATGCTGCCGAAACCACCATCCGGCAGACGCTCAAATCGGGCGTTGGTTCCAAGGAGTTTGAAGGAATGCCGTATTTCCAGTTGGGGAACATCGCCTACCAGAAAAACAACTTCACCGAAGCATTCAAAAACCTGAGAAAGTCCGTTCAGCTGGGTTTGCCGGATAAAGAAAACCTGGCGACGGCCTATCTGACGCTGGCGTCCATTTCGATGAACCGCCGCGATTTCAGGGGGGCCAAGAGTTATTTCCGCCAGGCAAAGAATCTTAAACCGACTTCGCCGGAGCTGGTTGCCCAGATCCGGGAAATGGACCGTGCAATTTCCAGAATGGGCCGCTGATCCTTAACTTTCTGAAGAACCTTAACTTTCTGAAGAAAGGGCGTTGGCGCCGCTGACGATCTCCAGGATCTCATTGGTAATGGCTGCCTGACGCGCGCGGTTGTATTGCAAGCGCAGGGTACGAAGCAATTCCCCTGCGTTCTCGGTGGCTTTGTCCATGGCAGTCATGCGGGCGCCGTGTTCCGAGGCGTGCGAATCCAGTAGGGCTTTGTAAAACTGCATTTTTACGGATTTCGGGATCAGTTCCTCGACAATGGCGCGTTGGGAGGGCTCCAGTATGTAATCTACCTTATGCGTCTTGGTTTCCGCCTGCGCATCCCGGACCGGGGATATGGGAAGCAATTGCTCCGTGGTAATGACCTGGACGGCCGCGTTTTTGAACTGGTTATAGATCATTACCACCTTATCGTATTTCCCGTCCACGTACCCTTCCATTAGTTCTTCTGCGATTGCAGACGCGTTCAAAAAGGTGAGGTCATTGAACAAGTCATTGTAATCGCCCACTACCTGGTAACGGTGTTTAAGGAAATAGTCCTGTCCCTTCTTTCCCACAGCCATGATATGCAAATTCTCGGTTTTTTTAAGCTGTGCGTATTCGGAAGCGATGAGGTTGTTGGCGGCTTTTATCGCATTCATATTGAAGCTGCCTGCCAACCCTCTGTTGGAAGTGATAACCAATACGAGTACATTCCGGACTTCCCGTTCCTGGGCAAATACACTGCTGTTGTCTTCCAGGCTGGCTGAAAGATTACCGAGGATTTCACGGAGCTTGTCGGCATAAGGCCGCATGCGGACGATTGCCTCCGTCGCGCGCCTGAAGCGGGCAGCAGACACCATTTTCATCGCTTTGGTGATCTGCTCTGTAGAAATAATGGAGGATATCCGACCCCGTACTTCTTTTAAATTAGCCATTCCTTACGCTGATGTTCAATTTAGTATTTTGATGCGATTTCCTTTGCCAGGGTTTCGATGGCGCCGGTAATCTGATCGTCCAGCTTGCCATCCCGCAGTTTATCCAGCACGTCGCGGTGACGGACTTCCATCTGGTGCAGGAATTCTTCTTCGAATTCTTTTACCCGTTCTACCGGTACGTTGCTGATCAGGCCTTTTGTACCGCAGTAAATGATGGCGATCTGTTTCTCCACGGCCATGGGCTGATACTGTCCCTGTTTCAGGATCTCCACGTTACGGATCCCTTTATCCAGGATGGCCTGGGTTGCCGGATCCACCGCGCCGAATTTGGCAAAAGCTTCCAGGTCGCGGAACTGGGCCTGATCAAGTTTCAAGGTACCCGCAACCTTTTTCATTGATTTCACCTGGGCATTTCCTCCCACACGGGATACGGAAATACCTACGTTGATCGCCGGACGCACGCCTGCGTTAAACAGGTTGGCTTCCAGGAATATCTGCCCGTCGGTAATGGAAATCACGTTGGTGGGGATATAAGCCGAAACATCGCCCGCCTGAGTTTCAATGATGGGCAGGGCGGTAAGCGAACCGCCACCTTTTACTTTGCCCTGAAGAGAGGCCGGCAGGTCGTTCATCGCCTGCGCGATCTCGTCGGTCTGGTTGATCTTGGCTGCACGCTCCAGCAGACGGGAGTGCAGGTAGAACACGTCTCCGGGATAGGCTTCGCGGCCGGGTGGACGGCGGAGCAGCAGGGAAACTTCCCGGTAAGCCACGGCCTGCTTGGACAGGTCGTCGTATACGATCAATGCCGGCCGGCCGGTATCCCTGAAATATTCGCCAATGGCGGCGCCTGCAAAGGGTGCATAGAACTGCATCGGGGCAGGGTCGGAGGCCGAAGCAGAAACCACCACCGTATACGGCATGGCGCCTTTTTCCTCCAGCGCCTTAACCACCTGCGCTACGGTGGAGCTTTTCTGACCGCATGCAACGTAGATGCAGTAAACCGGCTCGCCTTTATCGTAAAATTCTTTCTGATTGATAATCGTATCGACCGCTACCGCCGTTTTACCGGTCTGCCGGTCACCGATGATCAGCTCCCGCTGGCCGCGACCAATGGGGATCATCGCGTCGATTGCCTTGATCCCGGTCTGCAACGGTTCGTTTACGGGCTGACGGTAAATCACACCAGGCGCTTTCCGTTCGAGTGGCATTTCAAACACTTCCCCTTCAATGGGGCCTTTTCCATCAATGGGCTGACCGATGGTATTAACCACCCGTCCCAAAAGACCTTCTCCCACGTTAATGGAGGCGATCCGGCCAGTCCGTTTGATCGTGTCCCCTTCCTTTACATCTTCGGTACTTCCCAGCAGTACTACCCCCACGTTGTCTTCTTCGAGGTTCAAAACAATTCCCTGGAGGCCGTTGTCGAATTCCACCAGTTCGCCGGACTGTACTTGGGTAAGGCCGTACACGCGAGCGATCCCGTCACCCACCTGGAGTATGGTCCCTACTTCTTCCAGTTCTGCTTCTGACTTGAATCCCGATAGTTGTTCGCGCAGGATAGCGGATACTTCGTCTGGTCTTACTTCTGCCATGATATACGATTAAAATTAAATCTTTGATTCATAAAAACGGGAGGTCAGTTCCTGTTTTAACACTCCCAATTTGCGGGCAATACTTGCGTCGTATTGCCTGTCGCCTACTTTCAGGATAAACCCGCCGATCAGGGCAGGATCTATTTTATTTTCCAGGTGCACCTCACCAGGGGTGATTTCCCGGGTAATTTCTTCTATTTTTTTAAGCTGTCCGGGTGTGAGTTCCGCAGCCGAGGTGACGGTAGCTTTTACAATGCCCTTGAACCGGTTATATTGTTCGGTGAACTGCCCTGCCGTATCGAAAAGTAGCGCTTCACGCCCTTTGCGTATCATAATGCCGAAAAAAGCAAGCGTTAAACCCGCGAATTTCCCTTCGAACAGCTTGTGAAGGATCGCTTGTTTATCGTCCGCATCGATGACCGGACTGGACAGTACCGACCGCAACTGCGGATTCGCCTTCAGTGTCGCATAAAACAGGTCCATGTCCTTATTGACCTCTTCCAATGAATTTTGCTCAATGGCGAGGTCCAGTAAGGATTTGGCATACCTGGAGGAAACTTTTGATTCAGCCATTAGTTCAATTTCATGTTTTCGAGCAGATCAGTTACCAGGTTTTCCTGCTTGTTCCGGTCCTCAAATTGCTTACCGATCACTTTCTCGGCAATTTCCAGGGAAAGCAGGGCGACCTGATTCTTCACTTCGGCCAATGCGGCGGCCTTCTGCGTGTTGATCTCTTCTTTTGCCTTGGCGATCAGACGCGCGCCCTCGACCTGAGCCTGTTGTTTGGCTTCGCTGACAATTGCTTCGCGGGTCGCTTTGGCTTCTTTCAGGATCTGGTCGCGTTCTGCGCGGGCTTCCTTGATGAGGCGTTCACTTTCGTTATTCAGCTTCACCATTTCTTCCTTTGCCTTTTCTGCCGCCAGCAGGGCATCTTCGATTGACTGTTCCCGCTCGCGCAGTGCTGCCATGATCGGCTTCCAGGCATATTTGCCCAGGATGAACAGCAAAAGCACAAACGCGACTGTGGTCCAGAAGACCATTCCTATCTCGGGGGTAACGATATCCATTGAGTACTTTTTATATAGTTCTGGGTTTCTTCGTTTTAAAACAGCCTGCCGCCCCACTGAGCGGACAGGCTGTTAATCTTTTGAAAACTCCGTTCCTTAGGAAGGATTGTTTCCCAAAAGGGCTACAACGATACCAAACAGGGCAGCGCCTTCTACAAGGGCAGCTGCAATGATCATATTGGTCTGGATCTTTGAAGCGGCTTCAGGCTGGCGGGCAATCCCCTCTACAGCTGATCCACCAATCCGGCCAATACCGATCCCGGCGCCAATAGCGGCCAGTCCGGCTCCAATTGCTGCGATACTTCCAATCATTGTACTTTATTTATTATGTGATAAAAATTAGACTCCACTACCAGCTGCAAGGTCAATGTTCCGCATGCTCTGCAATCGCCATTCCGATGAACAGCGCGGAAAGCAGCGTGAAAATATAGGCTTGCAGAAATCCTACCAACAGCTCCAAAACGTTCATGAACAGGACGAAAGCGATGGAAACCGGCGATACGGCAATTGTTTTAAAAATGAAGATAAGTGACACCAGGCTCAGTATCACGATATGTCCCGCCGTGATGTTCGCGAATAAACGGATGATCAGGGCAAATGGTTTGGAGAACACACTGATTATCTCAACCGGGATCATGATCGGATACAGCCAAACCGGTACCTCCGGCGCAAAAATATGCTTCCAATAGTTTTTATTCCCGTTGAAGGTGGTAATCAGAAAGGTAACCGTTCCCATCACGAATGTAAACGCAATGTTCCCGCTCACGTTGGCCCCACCGGGGAAGAAAGGGATCATTCCCAGGACGTTATTGATCCAAATGAAGAAAAACACCGTTAGGAGAAAGGGCATGAACCTGCCGTACTGATGTCCGATATTGGGTATGGCGATATCGTCCCGGATAAACAATACGATGGGCTCCAGGGCGGATTGCAAGCCCTTGGGTGCCTTGCCTCTGCGTTTTTTGTACCCTTTGGCAACCGCCAGGAAGATCAGGAGCAAAGCAACCACAGACAAAAACATGGACGCCACGTTTTTCGTAATGGAGAAATCCAGCGGCCGGGCGTTCAGCGGATGGCCGGCTTCGTCCAGGCGAAGCGTACCGTTTTCATCCAGTTGGTATATTTTTTCGTGGAACAATGCAAATCCATCGTATTCGTACCAGGTTTCCGTTTTTTCCCTGCCGTCTGCAGCCCAGGTGATTTCCCGGGGATTATGATAAAAGTGGGCCGACGAGAAAAGTTTCAGCCCGTCTTCTCCATAAAGGATCACCGGCAGGTATATCGCCACATCCCCGATGATATGCCATTCGTGCGCATCGGAGATATGATGCATAATTGCGCTTGCCGCGTCAAATTTTTCTTCTTCCTGCACGCCCTTTTGTTCCTGATGGGCCTCGTGACCGGCCTGCTCATCCTGCGGCGAGAAGGCCCGCGCGGAGGCGGCAGAGATCGCGAAAACGCCAAATACAAGAACTGAGAGGAGATTTCTTAAAGTGAAAATGCGGCTCAAATGCATTTATTCGTTGATTTTTACGTGTTTTTTTGAGCGCGCAAGTTAGAAATAATAACACTAATTTCAAACACCGAAAAGAATAAATGGAGGAGCATGAAATCCAGCACGAACCACAGCTGGTTTTCCAGTTTGCCAAGGATAAAAAAGGCCGCGAAGGCACCCGATAAAAGCAGCCTGCCCATGAGGGCGGCCATGGAACCCATCACATAGGCCTGGTCCCCTTTCCGCCATGCCGCGTAATTGATGAGAAGGTACAGCGCGCCGGAGCCCGCCTGAAAAAGGTAAATGGACCAGATTTTCTCATGCAGCCAGGGAGTACCTACCAGCGATGCCAGGAGCGCTGTCAGTCCCGCCATCAGACCGGCAAACAGGAGGAACGAAAAAAAAATCCGCTTCAGGTTCAAGGTTTGAGCTGTTTAAAGACCACGTACATCGCCACGCCCACCGACCCAAGGGAAAGGATCACGGTAAAGACGGGAGCGGAGTCCAGCCACTCGTCCATTTTGACGCCCAGCCAGGTAAGGCCCCCGATAATCACCAGCATTTCAAACCCGATCGCTGAATAGCGTGCGTAATTACGCAGGGATTCCCGCCTTCTTTTCCGATCCGATGGCCCGGTCATGATTCTTTCCGTTCTTAGGGAAGTCGCCCGGCGAAGGAGGTGCCTCGCCCATGTGGCAATGACCACTGAATACGGCGCCGGCTTCCACCACCAGTTTGCCTGCATGGACATCGCCCTGGATATGGCAGCTTGATTTCATGAACAGGATCTCCGCAATCCGCATGTTTCCGCTGTACTTCCCGAAAATATCCGCGTGTTGACAGGTAATGTCGCCTTCCACTTCCCCTGTGGTGCCGATCACTACTTTCGACTTGGACGTGATCCGGCCAATTACTTTCCCGTCGACGCGCAGATCGCCCCGGCAATTGATCTCTCCTTCAATGACGGTGCCCGCGCTGATCAGGTTTACCGAACCGGTACCGGCTCCGCCCGGAATAGGTTCCTCGTTAGCAGTTGACCTTTTATCCCTACCTAACATTTCATTTAGTTTATGGTTGTTTAGAATCGTATAAAATCCGCCGGGTCCACCGGATTGCCGTTGTACCAGATCTCGAAATGAAGATGCGGCCCGCTGGTGAATTCCCCGGTATTGCCTACGACGCCGATTGCTTCTCCGGATTTAACAAAACTACCAACTTTTTTAAAGATTACGGAACAATGTTTGTAAAAGGAAACGATGTTGTTGGCGTGCTGGATGGCAATCACATTACCCGTTTCGGTCGTAAAGCCTGAAAAGATCACCATTCCGTCCAGCGCCGCTTTGATCCCTTCGTCCTTTTTGCAGGCAATGTCGATTCCGTAATGCCTGGCCTGGGCATCGAAATGCTGGGTGGCTATTCCCTTGACCGGTGTAAAGAAGGTCTGTTCCTCAATGGTCCCGGTTTCCCGGACCGGAATGTTCCGCTGGATATTGTACCTGTCCTGGTTTTCAATGTAGGCCCGGAACGCGGAATCGGCGGGGCTTACCCGCAGGTCGGCCTCCTGCGCAATCAGGGTCTGCCCGACGGGGCTTTCCTCCTCCACGCCGGTGGAATCCCCCACCGTGCCGCTTAGGACGGCCTGAATGTTTTGGATGTATGCGCGCTGCGCAGCCAGGACCGTTTCCAGGGAGTCGACTTTGAACGCGGTTTCGGTCACCTCTTTCCGGACCGTCAGATCGGTATAGCCCGGGATGTATTCTTTAAGTGGGGTAAAGATCAGCAAGGCGGTGGTCAGCAAGATGAGGACAATGACCACCAGGCTGATGGAGGCCAGCACGCTGATCCGGTTCAGGGTCACCGAGGCTTTTTCTTCAAACGTTTCGTTGTTGAGGATAACGAGTTTATACTTATCCCTTAACTTTTCGGCAAGCTTGCGTTTTCTTTGTACCATTTCCCTGTCGCGCCTGATGAGGCAGGCCGTAAAGTTAAAAAAAAAGGGTATTTTTGCACTCAATGCAGCTAACTGTATTCAAACGATATGCTGGCGTATTCCTGGTGTCCGTGCTGTGTCTGGTCGCTTCCTGCCGATCGTCCAGAACGCACAAGGCGGGATTCCTGAAGCGGACCTATCATAATATCACGGCCCGGTACAACGGGTATTTCAATGCAAGGGAACTTTTCAGGGAAAGTCTGGCCGGATTTGAACAGAATTACATTGACAGTTACGATCAGCTGCTTCCCATATTAAAGATTCCCGGTGAAAGCCAGAGCCAGGACCTGGCTGCCACGATGGGCACGGTGATATCCAAGGCTTCCGAAGTAATCGACCGTCATGAGATCAGCCGGTGGACGGATGATTCTTACCTGCTTATCGGAAAAGCGAACTTTTACCGGCGGGACTTTGAAAACGCGCTATCCAGCCTGCAATACGTATACAACGAATACGACGATAACGACATCCGACAAGAGGCCCTTGCGTGGATCGGACTAAGTAACCTTCTCAGTGGACGGTATCAGGACGCTGAGACGGCGTTTGATATTGCGCTGAGCAACATCGACAGTTCCAGGCATGCCGCGCCCTTTGTCTATGCCGCTGCCGCCTGGTACAACGTACGGCGGGATAATCCCGAACGGGCAGTCCCGCTGCTGAAGAAAGCCTACGAAACGGTGGGCAGAAAGAATGAGCTTACCCGTTATGCCTATGTCGTGGGTCAGCTGTACGAGCGGATAGGCCAGCCCGACAGCGCCGTGGCCTGGTATAATAAAGTGATCGATCTGAAACCGCCGTATGAGATCGTTTTTAACACCCGCTTGAGCATTGCCCGGCTGTATAACGTGACCGCTCCCGGCGGGGAAGGGATTGAAGAGGATTTGTGGCGGATGATGGAGGACGAAAAGAACAAGGACTACATCGATCAGTTGTACTATGTGTTGGGCACCATCGCCGAGAAAAAACAGAACGTGCAGGAAGCGATCGAATATTATACACTTTCGGCGCGGACTTCCACCTTGAACCAGAACCAGAAGGGAGTTGCTTTTCTGGGTATCGCCGAAATCTGGCTCCGGTCCGGGGATTACGACAAGGCCCGGCAGTATTACGACAGTACGATGGTGTTCCTCTCGGCCAACTATCCCGGCTACGAACAGGTTGTTTACAAATCGGGCAAACTGAAAGCTCTTTCGGAAAACGCGCGGATTATTCAGCGGGAGGACAGCCTGCAGCGTCTGGCGCAGATGCCTGCAGGTGAGCGGATGAAAATCGTAAACGGGATCGTAAAGGAAATGCTGGCCGCGAAGGCAGAAGAAAAAAGGCAGGAGGCTGCGGCCCTCAGCGGTGTACGGACCGGCGGGCAGGGCAGTTCCCTGGTGGGTCGGGTAGGGGCCAATAGCTGGTATTTTTACAATACGACGGCGCTTAGCCAGGGGTACAGTGAATTTTTGAGACGTTGGTCCAACCGGCCCAACGAGAATAACTGGCGACGGAGTAACAAGCAGTCGCTGGCAGGAGTGGAACCCGAAGGCGGGGTTTCGCCGGGAGAGGTGGAAAGCGCCGCAGCCGAAGATCCGGACGCGCTCCGGGACGCCCTGCTTGCGCAGATTCCGTTCGAATCGCATCAACTGGATTCCTCGAACTTCCGGATCATGACCGCCTATTACGAAACGGCCCGTATTTACGAAAACGATCTGCTTTCGCCTGAAAACGCAATTCATCACTATGAAGCGCTCATGGAGCGTTTTCCGGGGAATCCGCATACGCCGGCTGTCTATTACAGTCTGTATAAACTTTACCAGGCTAGTGACCCCGAGCGGTCTCTGGTGTTCAGAGACCTTATTCTGAATGAATATCCGGAATCGGATTACGCTTTGGTGATCAACAACCCGAGTTCGGTTCTGGCGCGCCGGGAACAAACCGATGCCGAATTGAACCGGTTTTACGAGGAAACCTACCAACTCTTCAGTGAAGGCCAATATGCCGAGGTGATTTCCCGCGCGCAGGCGCCGGAGGTAAATCGGGGTTCGCCCGAAATGGCCGCCCGTTTTGCACTGCTCCAGGCCCTGGCCGTGGGTCATACCGACAGTATTCCGCAATTTACCGCCAGTCTGGAACGCGTGTCCACCGTGTACCCGCAGGAAGAGCCGGGACGCCGGGCGCAATCCTGGCTGAGCTATCTCTCGGCGCATCCGGAAGAGTTTGCCGGCAGAATGCCGGTTCTGGTGGAAGGAGGAAGTTTTCTGACCGATTTTGACGCCATTCAGCGGAGAATGGCGGAGAAGGCCAGGCGAGATGCGGCGGCCTTGGCGCGGGCCCGGGAGGAAGCCGAACGCAACAGTTATTTCAAAAGACCGGATCCTTCCGAACCGTTTCTGGTGGTAATTGCCGTAAACGATCCCGCGGTCAATCTGAACAGCAGCCGATTCGGGCTGGGCCAGTTAAACCGCCGCCTGTATGCCCAGCAGGACTATCAGCACAACCTGAAAACGGTCAACAACGAGCTGCAACTGCTTTCGGTAGGGTCTTTCCAGAGCTTGGCGGCCGCGCGGGAATATTATGAAACCCTGCTTCAGCATCGCAGTGCGGTAATCCGGACACCGGCAGAGAAAACCTCCATCTTTTATGTGACCAGCAGCAATTTCGAGCGGTTGATCGATGCCGAAAAGGTACGGGACTACCGGTACTACTTTCGCGTGAATTTCCTATCCGGAAGTCCGGAACCATCGGCGGAACCGGAAGTCGCTTTGACGCCCGGGACACTTCCGGTGGCGGAAGAGTCTCCGCGATCCGGGGCCGATCAGTCCAGGGAGGCGGAAGCACCTGCTGAGGCACCTGCGACCGCCGATACCGGGTCTGCCGGGTTACCGGGTACCGGCGATACCGCCTCGGCCGCGGTACCGGTTGCCGAAACGGCGGTGGCTAAAAACCTCCCTTCCCGGTTTGTACCGGAAGCAGAAGATGCACGCTATTTGCTGGTGGTGGCGGTAAACGACGCCACCATGAATCTTAATAGTACCCGTTTAGGTATTGGACTGTTCAACCGGGGATACTATAGCCGGATGAATTACAAGCATAATTCCAAAACAATTAACAACGAAACCCAGTTGATCTCGGTGACTATTTTTAACAGCCGGGAAGAGGCCGAAGCGTATTATCGCGCGTTCATGGATCGGCGAGAGCAAATTGTGAGGGCACCCGGAGAGATCACCGATATTTTTCTGATCACCCGGGATAATTTTCTGTTGCTGGACTCGCAACAGATCGTAGAGGAGTACGTTAACTATTTCAATTCTAATTACCAGCGAGCGGATGAGTAAGAACAGGAAGAAAAAACAACAACTAAGTCAGGACGAAATCAGACGATACACCCGGATTTTCTGGAAAATCATTTTCGGTAGCGTGGCTTTTGTGTTTTTATTGTTGATGGCTGTGGGGCTCGGCTTATTCGGAAAGCTTCCCTCGCTGGCATCGCTTGAAAACCCGGACAATAATTACGCGGCGGAGGTGCTGTCTTCGGATGGTTCGCTTTTGGGCACGTTTTACGATGAAAACCGCTCCTATGTGACCTACGATCAGATCTCGCCCAACATGATCAAGGCCTTGGTCTCAACGGAGGATGAGCGTTTCTACCAGCACTCCGGAATTGACTTCAAACGGACGGTAGCCAGCGCCATTTTTACATTGCTCGGGGATAAGCAGGGGGGAAGTACGATTTCCCAGCAACTGGCGCTGAACCTGTACGGCTCAGGCCGGGCCCGCAGTTTTCCGGTCCGGGTGATGCAGAAGTTGCGGGAGTGGGTTACCGCCGTCCGGCTTGAGCGCAGGTATACCAAGCAGGAGATCATTGCCATGTACCTCAATACCGTTGATTTCGGAAACAACTCGTACGGTATCAAGATGGCGGCGCGCTCCTATTTCGACACAACCCCCGATAAGCTGACCGTGAATCAGTCGGCCTTGCTGGTGGGTCTGCTGAAGGGAACCTCCCGGTTTTCGCCCCTGACCAATGAGGAGCGGGCCATGGCCCGGAGGAATACGGTACTGAGGCTCATGCGGCAACACCGCGAAATTACCGCGGAAGAATACGAGAGGTATTCAAAGGAACCCATTAAACTGGATCTGCAGCCAACCCAGCATGATCGGGGACTGGCTCCCTATTTCCGGGAATTCCTTCGACTGGAGGTGACCCGCCTTATTAATGAAGGCGAGGTGAAACCAAAGGAAAACGGCGAGAAATACGACGTGTACCGCGACGGGCTCAAAATCCATACGACCATTGACACCCGCATGCAGCGGTATGCCGAAGCCGCGGTGAGGGAGCATCTGGCCGACCTGCAAAAGGAATTCAACAAGCATTGGAAGGGCCGCATTCCCTGGAGTGGAATGGCAGCCGGGTCCAATCCTGTTTTTAAAGATCAGGCCATGACCATCAACCACGCGATCAAGCAAACCGATCGCTACCGGAAAATGGTGATGAACGACCTGCCCGAAGATTCCATCCGCGCGGCGTTCACTCGTCCGGTACGCATGAAGGTCTTTTCCTGGGAAGCTCCGGATTTTTCAAAGGATACGGTCATGACCCCGCTTGATTCGGTTACCTACTATAAATGGTTTTTGCGTTCGGCGCTGATGGCGCTCGATCCGCAGACGGGACATATCAAGGCCTGGGTCGGCGGGCCGGACTACCGTTATTTCAAGTTCGATATGGTCAAACTGGGTAAGCGGCAGGTGGGATCCACCTTTAAGCCCATTGTTTATACCGAAGCGATCGAAGACTTTGGTTATAAGCCCTGTTTCCCCGTGCCGAATATTCCGGTGGAGTTTGAGGACTTTCTGGTTGATGGGAAACCCTATGCCCCGCAGAATTCCGACCTTTCCTTTGGTGGGGTATACACCTTGAGGGAAGGGCTGGCAAAATCATTGAACGTGGTTACCATGTACCTGATCAAGCACATCGGTCCCGCCAGTGTGGTGGACCGGGCCCGGAAAATGGGCATAACAGCGGACATGGAACCTTACCCTTCGATTGGGCTGGGAGTATTTGAAACCACCCTTTATGATATGGTGAGCGCTTTCAGCGCGTTCGCCAACAAGGGAATGCGCAAGCCTCCGGTTTATATAACCCATATTGAAGACCGGAACGGAAATATCATCTACAACAAGATGAGTGTACCCATTGAAGCCATGACCGAGCAGACGGCCTATACCATGCTGCATATGTTGAAAGGAACCTCTACCGTTTCGGGCGGTACCGCCTCGCGGTTGCGATGGATGTTCAATCTGACCAATCCCATTGCGGCCAAAACCGGTACGACCCAGAACAACGTAGATGGCTGGTTTCTGGGCGCTGTGCCGAATCTGGCGGCCGGTGTCTGGACCGGCGGCGACGACCAGACCGTGCGTTTCCGGAGTACCGCGCTGGGACAGGGGGCCAACATGGCGCTTCCGGTATGGGGGAAGTTTATGCAGAAAGTTTACCAGGATACAACCCTGGACATTTCACAGGAAGATTTTCCGCTTCCGTCCGATTCCAGCATCAATCTGAATTTCGATTGTTCAGGCTATCAGGTGCCCGAAATGGCGGCCGATTCTGCCTTTGTTCCGGAAGAGCTCCCGGATAACAGGTTGGATTTTTAAAATGTCTTTCGATCCCAAAAAGGCTGTTCAGAAATTACCCCGGAAGCCAGGCGTATATCAGTTCGCTGACGGGGAGGGGAATATTATATACGTAGGGAAGGCGAAGAACCTTCGTAGCCGGGTGGCATCTTATTTCAAGCCAGATGGCTCCTACGACAATTCCAAAACCAGGGTGCTGGCCACCAAAATCCGTGATATCAAATTCACCATCGTGGATACGGAAATCGATGCCTGGCTACTGGAGAACAACCTGATTAAAAAGTTTCAGCCTCGCTACAATGTGATGCTGAAAGATGACAAGACCTATCCCTCACTGGTTATCCGGAACGAGCCGTTTCCACGCATTCAGGGTACGCGTACGATCGTCCCCGATGGATCGCGTTATTTCGGTCCGTATGCATCGGTTACCATGATGCGTACGATGCAGGAAATGATCAAAAGCCTGTACCCGCTCCGCACCTGCAATCTCAACCTTACCCGGGAAAACATCGAGGCCGGTAAATTCAAGGTGTGCCTGGAGTACCAGATCGGGAATTGCCTGGGACCTTGCGAAGGCTTGCAGTCGGAAGAGGACTACGCCCGGAATGTGGCCGATATCCGGGAGATCCTGAAAGGGAATACCGCCGGTGTTTTGAACAAGCTGCGGGAGCAGATCAAGGAAGCCGCCGAGCGGCTCGACTTCGAAGAAGCCCATCGCTTAAAGGAAAAGCTGGATATTCTGCTGAATTATCAGAGCAAATCCGCGGTGGTCAGTACCGTGATCGATAACGTGGATGTGTTTTCCATCGCGTCGGACGAAAAATACGCCTTTGTGAATTACCTCAAGGTTGCCCGGGGCATGGTGGTGCAGACCCAGACCATCGAGCTGAAAAAGAGACTCGGGGAAAACGATGCGGAACTGCTTCGCCTGGCCATTGGTGAATTCCGGAATCGGTATGGGAGCAAGGCCAGGGAAATCGTGGTGCCTTTCGAGCTGGAAGTGGACGATCCGTCGGTAAAGTTTACCGTCCCCCGGGCCGGGGATAAGAAAAAACTGCTGGAGCTCTCGCTCAAGAACGTATTTTTCTTCCGGAAATCACGCCTGGAGCAGTACGAGAAACTGAACCCCGGCGTGAAGACCGAACGCATCCTGAATCAGATGAAAGCCGATCTCCGTTTGGTTTCCCCGCCAGGTCATATCGAGTGCTTCGACAATTCCAATTTTCAGGGAAAGTTCCCGGTTTCGGCCCTGGTCGTTTTCCGGGATGCCAAACCTTCGAAAAAGGAATACCGGCATTTTAACATCAAGACCGTGGAAGGCCCGGACGATTTTGCGAGCATGAAGGAAGTGGTTCATCGGCGGTACCGCAGGCTGTTGGAAGAAGGAAGCAACCTGCCCGACCTGATTGTGATCGATGGGGGCAAGGGCCAGTTATCCGCCGCCAAGGATGCGCTGAAATTATTGGGAATCGAGCATCGGGTTCCGCTCATTGGGATAGCAAAGCGTCTGGAGGAAATTTATTATCCGGGCGACTCCCTGCCTCTGTACATCGATAAACGTTCGGAAACCCTGAAGGTGCTGCAGCATATGCGGGATGAAGCGCACCGGTTTGGAATCACATTTCATCGGAAGAAACGGGAAAAGGGGACCTTGAAGACGGAACTGGAGATGATCGAGGGCATTGGTCCGAAAACAACTCAGAAACTTCTGCGGCATTTCCGCTCGGTAAAAAGAATCCGGAATGCCAGTCTGGAGGAACTGAAAGCGGTGGTAAGCGCCAAACAGGCGTCAACGATCATCGATTGGTTCAGAGGATCCGTTTAGTATTCCCAGAGGTCGTGTTCGTAATTGAAAATTTCCTCCTTGATCCTGCGCGATTCGTACATCTCGTCTTTCCCCTGCGCATACGCTTTGATCGGAAGTCCTTCCGAGTTGGCCTCTTTGATTACGTAACTAGCGAATAAGCGTTGGATGAACCAATCGTCGAAGGATAGGTTGGTAGCCTGGTTATACGGATTAAAGACCTCCACGCTGGCCAGGACCTGCCTTGCCTCCGGGTAATAGACCCAGAACATCGGAACATATACCGTGTCACCGGTAGGAAGCGGTTGGGCGTAAAGCGGGGCGAGCCCGATAATGCGGGCTTCCATGACCGAACGCTGTTTATCGAAAATCCAATCTTCCTTGATCCGGAATTTCTGTACCGTACCTGGATCGAACGTATTCTGGATGATGGTATCGCGAAGTATGTTGGGATCGTTCAGGTCAGGTACCTGGATGGTGTCGTAGCCTCCGCCCATGCCGGCCATGATCCGGTCGGGAGGCAGCACCTGTCTGAACTCATCGCCGGTATCGTCCGCCGATACGGGATTGGGGTCGTATGCGGTGAGTTCTCCGGCCTTGACGGCATTGAAAAGCACAGTGAATAGGTTGGCGCTGGGATTCACCAGCACCTCGTTCATTTTCTCCCGGACGTCAATTTCCTGCCAGACCCGCTTTTCCCACATCACGTCCGCCTCCCGCATGTATGGATAGGGTATGGGCTGCGCACCGATGGTGTTTTCCTCCTCGTAGGCCTTATCCCGGGGTTGCTGTGTCTGCGCCCAGACCTGTCCTCCCGCAATCAGAAGAGCTCCGGTTAGAATAAACGCTTTCATTTGCTTATCAATTACTGACTCTTATTGTATTCTTATCGCGATTCCCTGTTCCAGCTTGCGGTTTGTTCCATCCCCGCCCTTGACGTAAATATCGTCAATTGCGATCACATCCCCTGCTGCAACCGTATTCAAGGCTTGCTTCATCTGCGGGGTGAGCGCATTGCTGTTTGCAGTCTGCACAAAAGGATCCGCGCGGCGCCTTGAAATGATCATGGTGAAACGCGTCACGGTAAATTGCATATCGAAATCAAAGTTCTCCAAGACCGCAAAGACTCCGGGCTGTACCTTGGCAACCGAGGCGTTGAGCGCTCCGCTGCTGATCCCCCCGAATTTAGGGATCGGAGGAGGGACGGTCCTTACCCGGAAGGTCTGGCTGCCCAGGGCACGGACTTCGCCGCCTACTTCCGCGCTTACCGAAATCACGGCCGTTCCCGGTTCAGAGACCCGGGCCGTATAATTCCCGTTCCCGCCGGAAAGGCTTCCGCTGCTGATGGAGGCACGGATACTTTCCCGGGGAATTCCCGGAACCGACACCGAGATCGGGTTATCCACCCCAATGTACAGCACGTTCATTTTGTCGGCCGAAACCACCGCGGTAGGTGCCGAAACCTGGTAAGACTGACTGAAAGGGTATTCTTTCACGGATCCATCCGGACTGGGCACGCGGATGGTTCCCTTGTATTCATAAACGCCCGGCGTGGTGTGGGTGGCGGTGAAGATTGCTTTGTTTCCCTGCACCGGAAGCTGCTGACCGTTGACCACCACGTCCGGTTGCTGCGTGCTGTTGGAGGCGGTCAGAAATATCTGGGCCTGGTAGGGTTGTCCGGTGAGCACATAACTGGTTGGGGCCACCACGGCGGGTTCCAGGACGTCAAACTTGAAATCCGACGCGTTGATTGCCGTAAGGAGATACCTTGAGATTTCCACTTCGGCGTTTTTCGCATCGGTTTGGAGTTTGGCGAGAATAGTGAGCCCGGCCGTTGCCGGAACCGATTCAAACATGACGTGTTCCCATTTCCGGGCACCGGTTGCCGGGTCTTTTGCCTCCAACGGGATGCTCAGGTTGTTCCGGTCTTCCTCGGGAACCAGCGCTAGCAGGTTTTCGCGTGTTTGCCGGATCTTTTCCTTCAGCTCCGCGCCTTTTGCCGTGCTTTCCCGTAGTAAAACCTGGTTTACCGCATCCAGGTCACCGGGCGCGCGAAGGTACCCGGTTTCTTCGTCCAGCCCCACGACGTTCTCTATTTCCTTTTTCAATCCTTCGATGTAGCTGTAAAGCTCATTGGTGTACTGTTGTGCCTGCCGGGCCTTGTCATAAAAAGGCTTTGTTTTGTCCGGATCGTTTTCCATGGCGGACTCAAAAGCACTCATCGTATTCTCAGCCGTGATGGTAAAACTATTGGTCGTATTTTCCAGGCTTTCTTTCACCGTTCTGAAGGCATCAAGTACCTCATCACTTACGTTCAGAGCAAGCAGGGCGACCAGGACCAGGTACATCATGTTCACCAGCCGTTGCCTGGGTGTTTGTTTAATTGCAGCCATTTAATATCCAGTATCTTTTAACAGGTTTCCAGG
>JAJUHF010000021.1 GCA_029268045.1 Anseongella ginsenosidimutans | reverse complement strand
GGCCACCAGCGCGACATTCAAATACGCAATCATGAAGAGGAATGTGAAAAACCGTTTCATGGAACCTCAAAGATGCGAAAAACTTTCGAAATAGTAATTACAGGTCATTCTTCCGCGGATGGCTTTTCGTCCTGTTCATCCACCGTGTATCTGCTCTCGAGATCGTCGATCCAGGTATCTTTCCAGACCGAGATCTTCGAGCGGAAGGCCATGCGGCCAATCATATGCGCCCCCACCGGCGCGGTGAGCAATAGGAAAAAGATGATGGCCAGCGCTTTTACCGGAACTTCCGAGTCGGGGAACACGATGGCCGCGCAGATCAGAAACACCCCCACTCCCATCGTGGCGGCTTTAACCGTTACCGACAGGCGAAGGTAAAAATCGGGCATCCGGACCACACCGATGGAAGCGAACAGGATGGCCAGCGCGCCAATCGTACTGAGCAGCCCAATGAAGATATCCATCATTGCATCCTCCTTTTATACAGGTAAAACGAAAGGGCAATGGTGCCCAGGAACGCGATCAGCGCAAAGATCATCGCCACGTCCAGAAACAGGGCCTGCCCCGAGCGAAGACTGAAGGCGGTCACCATTCCAATCCCGATGGTAATGATCAGGTCCAGGGCAATGATGCGGTCGGCCACGTCCGGCCCCTTATACAGCCGGATAAAGGATAGGATAACCGCCAGGGTTAAGATCGGGAAGATCACGTAGTCGAAATAAAGTGCCAGTGTCATCGTAAAATCTCCAATAATTTAGTTTCAGCGTGCCGGATCCGGGAAACAAAGTCTTCCCGGCTTTTCAGGTACATTACATGGACGTATATCGATTTTTTATCCTCACTGACATCCAGTACAAGCGTGCCGGGGGTCAACGCGATAAAAATGGAGAGCAGGTTGATTTCCAGATCGCTGGTCGCCTTCATTGGAAAACGGACGATTCCCGGCTTAAAGAAATAATTCGGCGTGATCAGGTCGTAAGCCACCTGAATGTTCGCCACCAGCATCTCGTACAGGAAGTAGAAGAAAAAGCCGATCGTCTTTGGTACGCGGGTGAAATACCGCTTATCCGATTCGTCCGTATTCAGGATCCACAGGATGAAAAATCCCAGAAGAAAGCCGAACAGAAAATCCGAATAATTCATCGAACCTGTGAGCGCTACCCAGATAAAGGACAGCAACAGATTCATCAAAAACTTCTTAACCATAATTTATTTCTATTTTCCAAGGACCGCTTCGATATAGGGAGACGGATCGGCCATCTCCCCTGCTATTTTATCCGCTATCTGAATAATATATTCCGCATTCAAGCCAATGAATAAGGACGAACACGCCAGCAAGCAAATGGGCAACACCAATAAGGTTTTCCTATGCCACTGCAAGGACTTGAACCGGTCCACCACAAAATCATCCGTTGCGGCCCGTTTCCAGAAAACCTCGGACCAAATCCGGGCCACCAGGTACAACGTAATAAAGCTACCAATAATAATACCCCCGATGTACAGGTAATCGTTGCCCTGGTATCCGCCGTCAAAAAGATAAACCTTCGGCCAGAATCCCGACAGTGGCGGGATTCCCGCCAGGGAAAACAACACGACGGCCATCAACAGGGAAAGCTTGGGGTACTGGGCATACAAGCCCCCCAGTTTGGACATATTCATGGTTCCCCGCAGATGCCGGATCAGACCGGCCATCAGGAAGAGATTCGTTTTCACCATGATATCATGGATCAGGTAAAAAACAGCTCCAATGAACGCGATCTTGGTGAACAAGGCCAGCCCCCCAATCACAAATCCCAAATGGCAGACGATCAGATAGGAAAAGATCCGCCGGATATTGTCTTTGATAATGGCTCCGAACGCACCGGTCAGGATGGTCATCACGGCAATTCCCATCAGTACCGCTTTAATAAAATCGTCGGGCACAAAAATCAGGGTAAAGACCCTGAAAAACCCATAAATCCCCACTTTTGTCAGCAAACCGCCGAACACCGCCGCCACCGCAGACGGGGGTGTGTGATAGGACGAGGGCAGCCAGAAATACAAGGGGAACAACGCAGCCTTTATCCCGAAGCCGATCAGGAAAAACATAGCGGTCAGATTGATGATCGCCTGGTTTTCCACCCATTGGATCTTCTGGGAAAGATCCGCCATATTCAGCGAGCCGGTGATACCGTAGAGAATCCCGATCCCGGTCAGAAAAAAGGTGGAAGCCAGTATATTCAGGGCCATGTATTTGACCGCGCCTTCCAACTGCGCCTTCCTTCCCCCCAGGGTGAGCAGTACAAAAGAAGAAATGATGATCACCTCAAACCACACGTAGAGATTAAAGATATCGCCCGTCAGGAAGGCGCCGTTCAATCCCATGATCAGAAAATGGAATATCGGGAAATAGCCATACAGCATTCTCGCCCTGCCCACCCCGGTGGCCGAAAAAATGGATACGGCCAGGGCCACAATCGCGGTCAGCAATACAAATGTAACACTTAGTTGATCGGCCACGAATACGATTCCGAAGGGCGCCTCCCAGTTGGCGGCATTCATTGTCAGGATGGGTCCGGTCCGTACCCTTTCAAACAAACCCAAAGCAAAAGCAAAACCGGTCAGGCTGCCTGCAACGCTTAAAACCCGCTGGGTAATTGTTTTCCTCCAAAATGTCAACTGCAGCAGGGCGGTGAACAAATGAACCAGTACCGTGGCAATAATGATATTAGCGGTCATATATCTTCTTCTTCAGGCGTGTTTAAATCATCCAGATCATCCGTGTCGATCAAGGCATAGACACGTTTCAGCAATACAATCGCGAAAGAGGTCAGACCAAAACTGATCACGATCGCCGTCAGGATCAACGCCTGCGGAACCGGATCGGAATAGATATCGGCCAGCACCTTCAAATTGGGTTCAATGACCGGCGGCTTCCCCTTGGTGATCGTTCCCAATAAAAATATCAGCAGATTGGTGCCGTTCCCCAGCAGGACAATACCCAGCAGCAGGCGTACCATGCTGCGTTTTAAAATCAGGTAAACCCCCGCGGCATATAAAAATCCGATCGACGCGACAAGCAACAGTTCCATCTCAGTGAGTTTCTAATGAAATCGTAAACAAAATAGTAAGCACCACACCGATGACGACCAGATACACCCCAATATCGAAAAACAGCGCCGTACCCACCGTCCCGATCACCGGCACCGGATCGTCGAGCCACAGTCCCGTCATGACCGGGTATCCGAAGAAAACCGGCAAAAACATGCTTAAACTAGCCACCCCCAGGCCAATCGGGATCATGGATAGGGGTTTGTAACGCAGGATCTTCATGGAACTGTGCGTGCCATAAGCCACGCTGTGAAGAACAAACGCGATGGAGGCCACCAGGCCGCCTACGAATCCTCCGCCGGGAAAATAATGTCCCCGAAGCAGCAGGAAAACCGAAAACAGCAAGAGGATTGGATGCAGATACCGCGTTGCGGTTTGTAAAATGGTGCTTTTCATATCATTCCCTTTCCGAAGGCTTTAATCTCAATTTGATCAGACTATAAACTCCCAGGGCCGCAATGCCCAATACCACGATCTCAAACATAGTATCGAATCCCCTGAAGTCCACCAGGATCACATTCACCACGTTCTTTCCCTTGGCAAGCAGGTAAGCGTTTTCCCCATAAAATTTACTTACCTCCTTGCTGGTGGGCACCTGCAGCACCTTGATGGCGATCATCGATAAAATCCCCCCGAATACAAGCGCCACCACGGCGTCGCGGGTGATAATGGCTTTGTTCCTGGTTGGGAATTTCAAAAACGGCGGCAGATTGAACAGTACAAACGCGAAGAGAACCACGGTGAGCGTATCGATGGTAAACTGGGTCATGGCCAGGTCGGGTGCGCCATAAAACACAAACATCAGACAGATCGCGAAACCCACCACACTCATGCCCACCACCGCGGTAAGCCTGGAGGACGCTTTAACCACCAGGAACAAGGCCCCCACCAGCAACAGCACGTTCATGGCCTCGTAAATGGTAATAGGCGCCAGGGAATCGAAATCGACCGACAAAGGCCCGGCCTTGAACAGTTCAAAGGCCAGTAGCAACTCGGCGAAAATGATGATCCGGACCAGGTACGAACGAAGAAATCCATTGTGCAGGATGCCCGTATAGAGGGAGGAAAACCGCATAAGCTGCCGCCACCCCCGGTTGAACAGCGATTGCGGTGACACGACTTCGAAGCGGCCCACAAACGCCATCTTGTTGGCCGAGGCGCTGTTCAACAGGTAAAGCACCGTCCCGGCCGCCAAGGTCGCCCCACTCAGCAGCAGGACCGGATTGAACCCGTGCCATATTTTCAGATGAACCGGTTCCCCCGCAACCGATACGGCAGCCAGGGAGGGCGAGACAATGAGCTTGCCGATACTTCCCGGAAACAGTCCGAACACCAAACAGAGCAAAGCCAGGACCAGGGGCGGTATCCACATGGACCATTCCGGAAGGTGCACCTGCTTGAATTGGGGGACCAACCGGCCGGTAAACGGTTTGATTCCTGCCATAAACCCGGCCGCAACCAGGCAAATGTTCGCAAACACAGCCGCCACCGTCAGGTATAGCCTAAACTCCTCACCGGCGTGAAGCGTCGCCTCATAAATAAGATCTTTTCCAATGAAGCCAAAAAACAGCGGCACCCCCGCGCTGGACAGGGCGGCCAGTAAACCGGCAATGAAAACCGGCATCAACACGGTTCTCAATCCGGAAAGCTGAGTCAGATCCCGCGTACCGGTCTCGTGATCAATGATTCCGGTGGTCAAAAACAAAGTCGCCTTGTACAGGGCATGTACAATGACAAAGGTGCAGGCGGCAATCAATGCTTCCCGCGTACCCAAACCGATTAAAAAGGTAAGCACGCCCAATACCGCGATGGTGGAATAAGCCAGCACGCTCTTGAGATCCGTCCGGAACAAGGCATGTCCCCCGGCATACATCATTGTAAATCCCCCCACCAGCAGCAAGGTATAGCTCCAGCCAGGCGTGCCTCCCAACAGAGGGGTAAAACGCAAAAGCAGAAATACACCCGCCTTGACCATCGTGGCAGAGTGAAGATAGGCCGAAACCGGCGTGGGCGCCTTCATCGCATCCGGAAGCCAGAAGTGGAAGGGGAACTGGGCGGACTTGGTAAATGCACCGATAAAGATCAGGGCGATGATTACCGGATACGAAGGGTGGTCCTTTATCAGCCCGGCCGATGCAATTAACTCCTGAATGGAATAGGTGCCGGCGATGCGTCCCATCAGGACCAGTCCAACCAGCAGGAAAAAGCCTCCCAACCCGGTCAGGCACAAGGCAGTCAGCGCGCTCTTCCTGGAATCGGCCTGATCGTTATTGAACCCGATCAGAAAAAATGAGCTTAGGCTGGTCAGTTCCCAAAAAACAAACAACAGCAATAGATTATCCGAAAGCACAACCCCCAGCATGGATGCCATAAAAAGGGAAAGGTATCCGTAAAACCGGCCAATGTAGGGATGCCCCTTCAGATAGGAGCTGGCGTAAACGAAGATCAACGTCCCGATTACGGTAATGAGCAGGCCGAACAGCAGGGAAAGCCCGTCCAATCTGAAACTCAGATCCAGTCCCAGACTGGGAACCCAGCGGGTGTTTTCCAACAGCGTCTCGCCTCCTGCTACCGCCGGGAGCTGCCCTACGAACCAGGCGGATAAGGCAAGAGGCGCCGCCGCCAGGAAAATCCACCATCCCGGACGGATGTGCCTCCCGAATGCGGCCAGCAGTAACGATACAATGAGTCCAAGTAGTACAACAATCAACATGAAGAGGCGTCTATTTTTGGATGAATTCGCTAAAATACTTAAGAAAAACCGAATTCGGCCGCATTATTTTAACAACTTTTTACCGACTTTCCATCGTCCTCTTTGTAAGGCTGGCACAAAATCTCGAAATTCGGAAGTCAGCCACCATGGAAGAAAAAAACAAATCCAGTCAGCCGGACATCTTCTACAAAGTGGATGTCGTGGTGATCGGTGCCGGCCAGGCCGGACTGTCTGCAGCATACTATCTGAAAAAAGCGGGTTTGGAACCGGGCCGCGGCTTCGTTGTGCTGGATGACGAATTCGGACCGGGCGGCGCCTGGCAGCACCGATGGAACTCCCTGACTTTGAGCACGGTAAACGGGATCAACGACCTGCCCGGCATGTCTTTTTCCGAAGCGGTGGATACGAACGACGCCGATCTGCAGGCCAACGTAGCGATTCCCCAATATTATGAGAAGTACGAGAAAACTTTTCAGCTTCCGGTGATCCGTCCGGTCCGGGTTCATGAGGTCAGCGAACGGAACGGGCGTTTTTTCATCCGCACCAACGGCGTCCAGTTCAGCGCCCGGGGTCTGGTCAACGCAACCGGTACCTGGAAGACGCCGCGATGCCCGCACTATCCCGGGTGGGAAAAGTTCCGTGGAAGACAACTCCATACCGCCGAGTATAAAAACGCGTCGGAATTTCGCGGGATGCACGTCCTGATTGTGGGGGGAGGCATATCGGCAATCCAGTTGCTGGGTGAAATTTCAGAACTTACCCGGACCACCTGGGTAACCCGTCGCGCCCCTGCGTTCAGAAATTACGAGTTTACTCCAGAACGCGGCCGGGAGGCTGTCGCCCTGGTTGAACAACGGGTACGGGAAGGATTGCCCCCCGAATCGGTGGTGTCCGTAACCGGCCTGCCCCTCACCCCATATATCCGTCGATTAATGGACAACGGGATACTCGACCGGAAGCCCATGTTTAAGGAAATCACCGAAACGGGTGTAAAATGGGCCGACGGGTCCACGCTGGAGGTGGACGTAATTTTCTGGAACACCGGCTTTACGCATTCCCTGGACCATCTCGCTCCCTTAAATCTCAAAAACGAAAAAGGCGGAATCACCATGACTGGAAAGCTGGCAACCCAGGTGGCCAAAGATCCCCGAATCCACCTGACCGGATACGGCCCCACGGCTTCGACCATCGGCGCCAACCGCGCCGGACGCGTGGCCGTTCGGGAGCTGCTTGCTGCTCTAAAGGCCTGAACCATGGAGGTATCCTTCCGTCAGCGCAACCCAGTAAGCGGCCCCTTTCGTCAGAATTTCCCGGTTAAAAACGTATTCCGGATGGTGAACCATGGGCGTATCCCCGTTGCCAATGAAACAATAGGTGCCGGGTTTCTGCTGCAACATGAACGCGAAGTCTTCCGAGCCCATGTAGGTGGGACCGGGATACACGACCTGTTCCGCGCCGAACGCTTCCTTTGCGATCTCATAGGCTTTGCGCGTCTCTTCCGGACGGTTGACCAGGACGGCGCCCGGTACGCCCTCGCTAATCCGGGATGTGCAGCCATAGCTTTCGGCCTGATGTCGCGTCAGCGTGCGGATCCGCTCCAGCACCAATTCGCGATCCGCCGTTGTTTTGGTACGGATGGAAAGCCGCAGGGTGGCCGCGTGGGCCACCGCGTTACCCGCGGTTCCGGCCCGGAAAGCTCCCACGGTGACCACCGCGCTATGACTTGGCGCCACATTGCGGGCAACGATGCTCTGCAGGGCCATTACGAGCGATGATCCCGCTACAATGGGATCAATGCCCAGCTCGGGCATGGAGCCGTGACTGCCTTTCCCGCTGAGCTCAATCTCCCAATTATCAACCGCGGCCATGACCTCGCCGTCGGCAAAATAAAGCTTTCCGGCTTCCAGTCCGGGCATATTATGCATTCCAAAGACGGCGTCCACGGGAAAGCGTTCGAATAGCCCGTCCCGGATCATGGCAGGACCTCCTTCCATGGTTTCCTCACCGGGCTGAAAGATAAGCCGGACAGTGCCGTCGAAATTCCGGGTTTCGGCCAGGTATTTTCCAGCGGCAAGCAACATGGCCGAGTGCCCATCGTGCCCGCAGAGATGAGAAACACCTGCATGTGTACTTTGATACGGCAACTCATTTATTTCCTGGATGGGCAATGCATCGAAATCAGCCCGAAGGCCAAGGGAACGGCTGCTTCCACCGGATTTCAACGAAGCCACCAGGCCGTATTTCCCGATGCCTGTTTCAACCCGGTAGCCCCAACCCCGGAGCAGCGAGGCGAGGAATTGTGCGGTGTTTTCCTCCCGCATGGATAGTTCAGGATGACGATGCAGGTGTTCAAACCACTGGGTTGTTTCCCGGCGGTTCCGTTCCAATTTCTGAAGAATTTCCCTGTCCATGCTTCCTCCCGTTATGTATCGCCAGTTGATAACACAAACAGAATGCCGTTCCGGACTGTTCAGTCTGTACCAATTTTAAATTCAACCAAACATGCTCGAACTTCTCAGACAGCCCTGGCCGTGGTACCTTGCCGGTCCACTCATTGGATTGACCGTACCGGCGCTCCTTCTTCTGGGCAATAAAAAATTTGGCATTTCATCGAACCTGAAACACATCTGCGCCAGCTGCTTTCCCGCGGGGGTCCCCTTCTTCCGCTACGATTGGAAAAAAGAAGCCTGGAATTTATGGTTTGCGGGCGGAATTCTGCTGGGAGGCGCCCTGACCGCCCTGCTTCTGCAGACCCCGGAGCCGGTGCAGGTCCACCACAAACTTGCCACCGAACTGGCCGGATACGGCATCAGCGATTATTCCAGTCTGGTTCCTCCCGAGCTGTTTACCTGGGAGGGGCTGTTCACCCTGCGGGGCGCCCTGCTGATCGTGCTGGGAGGATTTCTGGTGGGTTTCGGCACCCGGTACGCCGGAGGCTGCACCAGTGGCCACTCCATTTTTGGTCTGAGTACCCTGCAGGGACCTTCGCTGATTGCCACCGTCTGCTTTATGATCGGGGGAATAATCATGGCCAACTTTATCCTTCCGTTGATCCTTACGCTGTGATATGAAAAACCTGAAGTACCTTCTGGCAGGGATCGCCTTCGGCCTGCTGCTTGTTAAATCGGAAGTGGTCAGCTGGTTTCGCATCCAGGAAATGTTCCGCTTCCAGTCCTTCCACATGTACGGTGTGATCGGATCGGCTGTTTTAACCGGCATGCTTGCGGTATGGCTGATCCGGAAAATGAATATAAAAGACCTGGAGGGCCGGCCGGTGAGTTTCCGGAAAAAGGAATTCAGCAAGGGTCAGGTATACGGCGGCCTTCTCTTCGGGCTGGGCTGGGGAATGACCGGCGCCTGCCCCGGCCCCCTCTTTGCGTTGGTCGGAACAGGCGCTACGGTGATCGCGGTCATGCTGGCTAGCGCCGTTGCGGGCACCTGGGTATATGGCCGGGTACGCGACAGACTACCGCACTAGTTGCCCTGCGAACGCAGGCTTTCGCCGGCGGGCGGGCTGCTTCTTCATCTTATTCAGCCAGATCATGGTCCCGGTAATGGGCAGCGAGGTGGCGATCAGGCAGGCCAGAAAATAAAGCAGTTTGGTAAACTGGCCGTACACGTTCCCCACATGCAGGGCTTTGATGGAACGCGCCACGCGCTCGTTGAAGGGTTTGTCGCGGAAGATTTCCACTTCTTCTATGCGGGCAGTGGCTGCATCCAGGCGCAATTGGTCGCCGGCCGCAGGAGCAAAAAATCCGGTTCGCGTTTTCTGGATCGACAGCGAAGAACCTCCTTCGTCCGGCAAGGAGATACGGTAGTTGCCTGCATAGGGAAGCGCTTCATCGGCTGCAGCCAGATAAACCGAAAACGATAGCAGTTCCACGGCTTCTGGTTCGGGGGCATCCGCCTGGGAAGCATCGCCCGGGGAAGCGCCGGCATTTCCCCTTCCGGGCGGGGTCCGCTCCTGGTAGGTCCCCAGCGCCTTCTGAAGACCGGTCCGATACCAAGGGAAGGACCATTGCGGTCCGGTGACCCCCATCAGGAACAGAAATACCAGGGAATAAAACGCCAGCGTATTATGCAGGTCGTGATTGAGCCGCTTCCAGTTGGCGCTCCATCGGATCGAAAGCCCTTGCCGCCAATTTCTCAGCTTTTGCGGAAACCAGATTACCAGGCCGGTCAGCACGCCCAGGGTAAACAGGATCGTGGCCGTTCCGGAAATATAGCTTCCCAGGGTTCGATTGGGCAAATCCCCAATCAGGGGCTCTTCAATCCGATCCAGCAGGAGCCACCGATGCAGGCTGAACATGGTTTGCATGAACTCGGCGGTACGGGTCACCTCATTGGATGTTCCGGTGATATCGCCGGTATATGGATTGGCGTAATAGATCACCCCCCGCCGGCTGTTATCCCCTGCCGCACGCACGGTGAATTCGTAGGTACGGGAAGGATTCTCCGGGATACTCACCGCCGTTACCTTCCCTTCCGAAAGTTCCTCGATATCGGCAATCAGGGATTCTGCCGGCAAACGCGTCCCCTGTTCTGGAACCGTTACCTTATGGAGATGGGGCGAGGCCCATTCCCGTAATTCCGTATTGTAGGTATAAATAGTGCCACTCAGGCAAATTGCGATAACGACAACGCCGCTGATGAGGCCGGTCCAGAGGTGGATGTCGTTGAATACTTTCCGGACTTTCGGCCAGGCGCCTTTTCTGCGTGTTCTTCCCGCCATGATCAATAAACACCAATGTACTGGTTGCCCGCCTTGTTAATCAGGGTGGCACCTTGGGTCATCTCACCGGTTTCCCGGTCGAAAACATAAATATTTCCATTTTCCCCTACCGGAGCCACGGCAACATACACTTCGTCGCCTTCGATCCCGATGTGCTGGATCTGACGGAAGTTCAGATTGGCTTCATTCGGAAAGGTATATTTACTTGCGGTTTTGCTGTTGAGATCCACCCGGGCGATGTAGCCTCCGGTCCGTTCCCCGCTCCCGTTCAGCAGGCTGTAGACAACAAACCCGATCCCGTCGCCCGCGTATTTCCAGGCATGGATATAGGAATCGCTCACGCCCAGGGCCTGATCCAGGCTGAAGACGTAATCGTTATCGTACTCGTTCGTGTTCGCGTCGATCCGGAGTATCCTGGACCCGCCATCCCCCACCGCTTCACCGGAAGTAGCCTGATATACGTGGCCGTCGGTGCCGATGTACTGCATTTGACTCCGGTAGCCGTTGGTACTGGCACGGGTCTGACTGGAGGTAATGATCTTCGGATTGGACAGCGAGGGGTAATCCAGGACAATGGTCTTCGCCCAGCTCTGCGGACTGGCCTCGTCCCGGTCGAATTCGGGCAATCCGTTTTCATCGATCGTGAAGGAGTTGGGATCGAATTTCCGGACGCCGGCGCCAATGTATACTTTGGTTTTCGCTTTGTTTAGAATGGGCATGTCAATCCGCCAGATGTGATAACCGGCCGCCTTTTCCTCGTCCGAAAGCGCAATCTCAAAGGAAGCGGTCCGGGTGATTTGCGGGTTATTCAGGTCCAGCGAGATCACATCGACCTGCGTTGTGGTGTACTGATACTCGATGTTGGGAAGCGTACCGGTATATACCGCATCGTTTGCGGTTCCCTTGACGGCGATCCCAATGCCTTCGGCAGCTTTCATCCACCGGGGGGAAGTGCTCACATAGTCTGCCGTAGCCACTTCCGGACCGTCGGGCTGGAAGTTTTTTCCACCGTTGACAATGTATTTGTTGAAGACGCCGCCGTCGTCTCCTACGTATTGGATATTATACAGGAATCTCCCGTCAGCGGAAGCCTGCAAGCGGGCTGTACGCTGCGATTTCACATGCATGCCCTGGTCGAATACATTGATCTTCACTTCGGGATCCCTGGCTTGTTCGGGAGTAATGGCGTAGACCATGGTCCCGCCGTTGCCATCGCCCGGCTGTTCATCCATCAATGCGCCCGATATGGTAATCCACCGGTCCGATTCACCCGGCTTATCAATATCCGGACCCTCGTCTTTGGCGCATCCTGACAAGGCCAGGGCCAATACGACTGTGCCGTAAACTTTGAGCTGATTTGCTATCATGGTATTCATTTGTTAAAGAGATTATTTAGGGTATAGGTGACTTTCAGATAAATGGCTCTTCCTGGTTTCTGCACGCCGAAGTTGTCGTAAATCTCGGCGTTCAGCAGGTTTTTCAGGTCCAGGCTAGCCGTCAGTTTCCGGTCAGGGAAGCGGTAACTTACTCCCAGGTGCTGCACGTACTGGGCCGGTGTAACAAACCAATCGGATTCAGGCCAGACCGTCCGGAACGGATGCACATACCCCAGCGTATAAAACAGGCTGAGTTCGGATTCCTTCTGGAAAACATGCTGCAGGCGGTAATGCACGTTGCCGTTGATGGTAAAGAAGGGTTCGTTTGGAATCTGTGTGTTGTAATAGGTCATGCGCTGCCCTGTTTCGGGATCAAATTTCTGCTTGAACAGGGAGTTGAACTTGGAAAAATTGAGCATGACCGTAAGCCGGTCGCAGTAACTGTAGGTCGCTTCGCCTTCAAAACCAAGGGCCTGGGATAGACCCAGGTTCATATATTGGGTTTGCTCTATTTCCTGTTGATTGATCAATTCGTTTGCTTTGGGCATGATCCGGTCCTTCACATTCCGCCAGAATACGTTGCCCGAAAAGGACCAGCGGTGATTACCGGCCGGGTAGATACCCCAGCGGAACCCGAGGTTGTAATTGTCGCTGATTTCCGGGTCCAGACCGGGACTGGGCAATACGTTCTGATCGGGATTGCCGAAGATTTCGTTGTCGTGAGGCATGCGCACAGCGCGCTCCGCCGAGGTGATCAAGAAGAGATCGGGCCTGAGCGAATACGATACGGCCAGTCCGTATCCGGTGCCGTGTCGCTTGTCGCGTCGGAGGTCCTTGCTGATCGCTGCCTCCCCGTTCACGACCGATGCCTTGTATTCCAGGCTCCTCAACGATTGCTGGTATATCTTGGCAAACAGGTTGGTCCGCAGCCGATTGCCAAAGGTCTGCGCTTCGTAACTCAGCGAGAACACGTTTTTGGACAGGTCGTTGGAGCTTTTCAGGCCACTGTTCCCGGCTGGAAAGAGCCGGTCGCTGTCCTGGCGGTCCACGGTGTAGAAGACGTGGTTAAGCGAAACCCGGTGACCGGGTACAAGATCGTAACTCAGATTGGTCCGGACGTTGGCGATCTGGCGATCGATGTCGGCCAGGGTGGGCTTTCCCTGCTGCGCGCCGTCGGTCCTTCGTATTTTCTTTCCGTTTAAGTCGGTCCGGATCTGGCCGTCCCAATTGTACGCCCAGGGGATGGTGTCGGTGATGAAGGTTTTCCGGTTGCTGTACACGCCATGGACCTTCAGCGATAAGCCCTCGGCCAGTAAATTCTGTTTGCCGTAATTCAGGCTCAGCACGTGCGCCTGGGCTTCGGCGGTCCGGCCCATGTAAGGCGTCCCCATGGTCCAGCCGTGCTGAATCTCCTTGTAAGCGTCCGAAAAGGTATACCCGATCAGCAAATCATCGGCCCAATTTACATCGGTGAAACCCAGTTCAAGCCGTCCGCCTCCTGTGCGGTAACCGTCGAAGAAACGTTTGGTCCTGTAGTTGCGGACGACCACGCCGTTGGGTTCGATGTATTTGGAAAACTTACCCCATTGTTTGTAATTGTTGTCGGTGTCGGTGAAGAATCCGGAAGCCTTGGCTGTAAATCCATTCTTTGGATTCCGGTATTGCCCACTGAAGTCGGCCTGCAGGGTGTTGAAGGAACCGTAGGAGATCGCGGCCGATAGGTTATTGGCCGCGGCGCCTTTTTTCAACACAATATTAATGGCTCCGCCCAGCAGGTCGCCGGACAGGTGGGAAGGCAAGACCCCTTTGTACACCTCAATCCGGTCAATCAGGGCCGGCGGAATATTGTTCAAATTGAAGGAAGATCCGTAGGTTGAAATTTCAATCCCGTCGATGAACAGGCCAATGGACCGTCCGGTCATCCCGTTTATATTGTATTCCACCTCCGATCCCAGTCCGCCGCTTTGGCGCACCCGCACCCCTACCGTGCGGTCCAGCAGCTCGTTGGTTTGGAGATTCCGGACCGATGCCTCCCCGGTTTCGATCACCGAAACCGCAAAACCCTTGGTCTCGATCGCTCTCTTTTCGGTCATGCCGGCAACAACCACCTGACGGAGCACCGTGGCATCGGCCTCGGGCGCGGCAAGGTCCTTTTGCTGGCGGTCCTGATTGATCGTCACGGCTATTTCGATCGCGGTGGTCTCGAGCGAGGTAATCACCAGCGTGTATTCGCCGTAGGGCAAGCCGGATAAGCTGTACCGACCGTTTTCGTCCGTCATCGTCGCGCGTTCCCCGGGTTTCAATGCCACGGTGGCTCCCACCAGTGGCTGCCCGTCGGCTGCTTTCGTAATGATCCCTGTCAGCGTTCCCTGCTGGGCAAAAAGACCCGAAGTGGTTAGTAGAACAAGGAGGACGCCGGCTAGGTGCTTCATAAATATTTCTTATTTATAAACAGTCTAAATAAACGTATATTTGCGGCAAATATAGAAATCGGGATAAGGCAGGAATTACAAATGAGGGAAGATCAATTACATAAAACGGAAATCGCCGGCGCAACCTGCGAAATAGACCACGCCCGGATAGCGGACCAAACAGAAGAAACGATCCAATCAGCCGGATGCGTCACCCGGCTGGGCCGGTTCGGTTCGATTTGCTATTATCATCTGCGCGCCGATGCCGGACTGCCCGCAAAACTCCGGATCCTGCCCCAGGCAGAAGCGGAAATCCGTCTGGTGCATTTACTCCGCGGCGGATTCGCCTGGACAACCCAGGACCAGGCGCAGACGAAATTAAGTTCCGGGGAGGCCAGCGGCATGGCGGTTCCCAGGGGATCAGCCCAGGAGATCAGCTGCCTGGCTGAAGGCCCAAGTGAACTGCTGGTTCTCACCACGACCCAATCGGATTTTGACCTCCGGTTCCCCGGCGAAACGAACCAGGCGGATCTTCCGCAGGCCATACCGATCAGCCTGGAGCAAATCACGGCCATCGACCGGTTTCTGAATCCGGGAAAACCGGCCCGTTTAAAAAACATCTTCCGGCAGATCAAATTAGCCGAACTGTTTGTCCTGTTTCTCGGGCAGGCCGATCAGTTCAACAAGCTACCGGCCCCGGACCTGCTGCGACCGGAGGAAACCGAACGCATGCGGAAAATCCGGGACCTGCTGCATTCCTGTCCCGCCGATTCTTACTCGCTGGCCGGACTGGCGCGCACCTTCGGTACCAACGAGGCCAGCCTGAAAAAAAATTTTAAGACCGTGTACGGCACCACCATTTTCAAATACCTGACCGCCCGGAGAATGGAACTTGCCCGGGAACTCCTGCAGGCCGACCAGCTAAAAATCGCCGCCGTTGCACACGAGGTGGGTTACAAATATGCCTCCCACTTTACCACTGCTTTCCGAAAACATTTCGGCGTGCTCCCCAAAGAACTGCGGCCGTAAACGGAAAGCCGCTACGCACTCCGCGGGTCCGGCTTCAGGGGAATCTTTCCGCAGCGGCTCACCTCCAGCGATGGGCAACCGAAATCCGACACGATCCGGCCTTCCAGCAGATACAGGCCGGCACCACGCAGGGGGTGCGCTTTCAGGGACCTGGAAAAATGGACGGTGTCAAAGAACCGCCCCCGGGCATCGAGAAATGTACCGAACTTCATGATCGCGCCCTGTTTGGTTTTTACCACTTTTTCGGTCACAAAGTCCCCGACCATGCGAACCGTCTGCCCTTCATGGGCCAACATTTCCTCTGCGGTTACCTCTCCCCGGTATCCGCTCCGGGCCAGATCAAACAGGCTACCCGAAACGATAAATCCCATCAGTTCCATTTCATCGTACAGGTCTTCTACGGGCGAAGATTCCAGAGCCGGCAACAGCGGTTTGCGCGCCGGGCTTTCAAAAAGGGCGGCTCCCGATGCCGCCCGGGCGGTGTCCGGACCCAGCAGATGCGCCTCCCAAAGCAACTCCTTCTTCCCCAGACCGGTAAACCGGAACGCGCCCGCGCGGGTCAGGATCGTAAGTTGCTCCAGACCGGCGCCTGTCCGCATCGCGAAATTTTCCAATCCGAGGTAGTCGCCGTTTTGCAGCCGCTCTTCCGGGATGCGGCGGGCGAGTCTGTCTTCCAGATTAAGCAGGCAATCGAAACCGAGATAGATATCCCTGCCGTAAATCGAGGTATTGAACGCGCTTTTATTGACGCAGGGCGGCAGTACCCGCGCACCGGCGCGCCTGGCTTCGTTGACATACACCTTGCGGTTGTAGAATCCACCGTAATTATTCAGCACAGCCACCATGAACTCCCGCGGGAAATAGGTCTTGAGGTAAAGACTCTGGTAACTTTCCACGGCAAAGGAGGCGGAATGCGCCTTGTTGAACGAATACCCGGCAAAGGATTCCATTTGCCTCCAGATTTCCCGGCTTACCTTTTCGTCGTAGCCGCGTTTTCTGCAATTGGAGAAAAACTTGTCTTCAATTTCGACCAGGTGCTTCCGGCTGCGGTATTTTCCGCTCATCATCCGGCGAAGCACGTCGGCATCGGCCAGATCCAATCCTCCGT
Source organism: Anseongella ginsenosidimutans (assembly GCA_029268045.1). Lineage (GTDB taxonomy): Bacteria > Bacteroidota > Bacteroidia > Sphingobacteriales > Sphingobacteriaceae > Anseongella > Anseongella ginsenosidimutans_A. The sequence continues at coordinate 13,745 of JAJUHF010000021.1, read as the reverse complement.
AGGCGCTGGCAATTTTCATGACATCCTCCTGATAAACCATCACGCCGTAGGTTTCCTCCAGCTGTTCCTTAAACACCGGATGGGGATATACCACCTGCGAAGGGTCGTGATGCCGCTTGATGTATTCGGTCATCATGCCCGAAGAGGCCACACCCGGCCGGATAATGGACGAGGCGGCTACCAGGGTCAGGTAATTGTCGCAGCGGAGCTTGGTCAGCAGCTGGCGCATGGCGGGCGATTCAATGTAAAAGCAGCCGATCGTATCGGCCCGTTTTAACTGCGCGGCGATCTTCGGGTCTTCAAAAAAACGCTTCGGATCGGAGGTATCGATCACCTGTCCGGTATTCGCCCGGACAATTTCACGGCAATCCTTGATGTGACCGATACCCCGCTGGGAAAGGATATCGAATTTCTCAAAGCCCACGTCCTCTGCCGTGTACATATCGAACTGCATCGTAGGCAATCCTTTCGGCGGATAGTCCATGGCCGAATAATAGGTCAGCGGCAGTTCCGAGATCAGCACCCCGCTTGCATGGATGGTGCGCTGATTGGGGAAGTCCGCCATCCGGTTATAGACGCTCAGGATGGTGTCGGTGACCTCGTTCCGGTTCAGCAGATGCTCCGGCTGGTGCACCAGGCGATCGATATCCGCCTTGGGCAATCCGTACACCTTTCCCAGCTCGCGTAATATACTCCGGCTGCGGAAGGTGCTCATGGCGCCCATCAGCGCCGTATGCCCCGTCTGGTACCGGTTAAAAATATAATCGTACATCTCATCCCGTTCCTTCCAGCTGAAATCGATGTCGAAATCCGGCGGTGACTGCCGTTTGGGGTTCAAAAAACGCTCGAAAGGCAAATCCAAAGCGATCGGATCGACGTCCGTGATGCCCAGGCAATAAGCCACGGCGCTGTTGGCCCCGCTCCCCCGCCCCACGTAATGAAATTCCCGTCCGCGGGCATAGCGGCAAATGTCATCGGTAATCAGGAAATAGCTCGAAAAGTTCAAGCGCTCAATGATCTCCAGTTCCTTGGTAACGCGTTCCAGCGCCGCCTTGTCTTTTGCCCCGTAACGCCTGACAAAGCCATCCATCGTGTATTTCTGAAGCAGCTGCCGGTCGTTGTAGCGGTTTCCGGTAAAGGTCTCCTTGTTTTTCATCCGCCGGAAATCGAATTCAAAGGAACAAGCGGCAAGCAAACGGTGGGTATTGCGGATCAATGCGGGGAATTCGCGGTACAGCTCCATCAGCTTCGCTTTCGGCACAAATACTTCGCTTCGGTGGCCCGCCATTTCCCCGCGCAGCTGGGAAAGCAAAATATTGTGATCGATGGCCCGGAGCTGGCAATGCAATTTATAATCCTGCGGTGCAAAAGAGACCGGCGCAAGGATGACATAATGCGAAAGGTTTCCGGCCGGTTCCAGCCGAATCCGGCCAAGTTCCCAGGGACGGATCCCGATGTACTCGTTTTCCCGCAGCAAGCCCACTTCGCGCGTTCCGTAGGGATAGACGACAAAGGCATGATTGAATGCCGGGGCCACCTCGGGAAGCTCCTTTTTCTTCCGGTTCGATGCGGTCATCAATTCATTCAACTCCCGGAACCCTTCCAGGTTGCGCGCAATCCCAATGTATAACACCCGGTCTCCGTTGCGGTATTCCATGCCGGCCAGGGTGTTCAATCCCGCTTCCCTTCCCAGGCGGATAAATTCCAGCCCGCCCGTGCTGTTGTTGATATCGGTCAGCACGGCCGTATCGTAGCCGCATTTCATCATGCCTTCCAGCAAGTCCGCCGGGCTCAGGGTCCCGTAACGAAGACTGTAGTAGCTATGTAAATTGAGTAACATGCTGCCCTCCTCTTTGCCGGCTCCCGTCCGGCAAACAAATCCCCCGCTGAATAAACTCAATACCAAAGCGTGTACGTATCCGGTCCATCGCTTCCAGAAGGCCGATCTCTTCGGTCGTATCGCTGAACAGATCAACCTGGTAGTTCCCATGGATCAGCTCCGAAAATCGGACCCCGATCAGGCGGATCAGCATCCGCCGGCTGTAAAGTTTTTCGAATAACTCCATCACCTGGGCCGTAATTGCCCGGTCGGAATTGGTATAGGGAACTTTCACCTGCCGGGTATGGGTATCGAAATTGCTGTAGCGGATCTTCAGGGTGATGCAGCCGGTCAGTTTCTGCGTCCGCCGCAGGTCAAAAGCCAGCCGGTCCACCATGCCGGCCAAGGTCCGCTTCAACAACTGCATGTCAATGGTATCCTGCTGAAAAGTGGTTTCCTTGCTCATCGACTTCTGGGCGTGGAAGGGCAATACCGGACTGTCATCCTCTCCGTTGGCTTTCCGCCAGATCATCACGCCGTGTTCGCCCATCACCCGCCGCATGGTAAATGCTTCCATTTGCTGCAGTGTCTCAATCCGGTGGACACCCATGTTACGCAGCAGCGTATACGATTTTTCGCCGACCATGGGAATTTTCCGGATGGATAAGGGCGCCAGGAAAGCCTTCTCGGTTCCCCCGCTTACTTCCCGCTCTCCGGAGGGCTTGGCTTCTCCGGTAGCTATCTTGGAAACCGTCTTGTTGGTGGACAGGCCGAAAGAAATCGGCAGCCCGGTTTCGCGGATAACGCGCCGGCGCAGTTCCCGGGCCCATTTCCAGCATCCGAAAAACCGATCCATCCCGGTAAGGTCCAGGTAATGCTCATCGATGCTTGCCTTCTCAACAAGGGGTACCTCCTCCCCGATGATTTCGGTAACCAGGTTGGAGTATTTCGAATAGCGCTCGTGGTCGCCCCGTACCACCACGGCCTCGGGGCACAGACGCAGCGCCAGACGCATGGGCATGGCCGAATGCACTCCAAACCTTCTGGCCTCGTAACTGCACGAAGCCACCACGCCGCGACCGCTGCTCCCCCCGATCAATACCGGCTTCCCCACCAGGCTGCTGTTCAGCAACCGTTCAACACTTACAAAAAACGTATCCAAATCACAGTGCACGATATGCCTTTGCATAGCTTTCCAATTATTTTTCGTATTATTGTCACTAATAATAACATACCAACGTTATCAATAATAACAATTGGAAAAGAAACAGCAAAAGATTTTTTTCGGAACCAATCTTAAGTTTCTGAGGGAACGAAAAAAAATAAGTCAGGAAGCACTCGCCGGGCAATTGGGGATTACGCGCGCCAAGCTTGCGGCAATCGAAAGCGGCCAGACCAAAGCGCCGCAACCGGAAGACTACTTGAATTTCTCGGCTTTCTTCCGCATCAGCGTCGACACTTTATTGAAGGTTGACCTGACCACGATCGGCGAACTTAAACTCCGTGAGCTGGAGGCGGGAAACGACGTCTACATTAAAGGCGGCAACCTGCGCGTACTGGCCATTTCGGTAGACAAAAGCAATAATGAAAATGTCGAATACGTTCCGGTCAAAGCCAAGGCGGGTTACGCCTCCGGGGGATACAGCGATCCGGAATACATTGCCGGATTGCCGAAATTCAGTATGCCGAATTTACCGCGAAACGGAACATTCCGCATTTTCCCGATCACGGGCGACTCCATGTTGCCGATCCCGGACGGCAGCGAGGTCACCGGCAAGTTCGTGGAAGACTGGCGGACACTGAAACCCGATACGCCCTGCATTGTCATTCTGAATGGCAACCAGGATTTTGTCTTCAAGCTGGTTACCCTGGCCGGCGACCTGTTTCGCTTGCGGTCTCTAAATCCCCTGTATGCTCCTTATGAGGTGCCGGTCAGCGAGGTGCTCGAAATCTGGAGCTTCCATTCCTTTATCTCGCGGGAAATGCCGCAGCATACGGATTTGTCGGTGGTTCTGAATGAGATCCGGAAACTCCGGTTTGCCGGAAATTAATAAATTTTTCATAACCTGGCGTTAACCGAACAACCAATAGATAGACGGTCCTTGTCGCTTCGGACTGATCAGTCTTCGGACCGCAGCACGAAACGGGTTTTCAGCGCTTCTTCCGGCGAAACCAGGATATTGGTCACTTCGATTTCCAGCAAGGTCTCCCGGGGAGTTTCCCAAACCGCTCTCAGCACAAGTTCGGCCGTATCCCGCGGGTTGAGGGTCACTTGTCCCAGCGGATGCCCTTCAAGATCGTATTCGCTTTTTACACTGACCCGGAAGGGAATATCACTTTCGTTGTAAAGTTTTACAAGCAAACGGGGTTCCTTTTTCCTTTGCTGCTTTTCTAGGCTTGCATGCACCGATGCCTTAAACAAGGCCTCCGCCTCCTGCTGTCTGGCCACCAGGTAGTTGTCAAAAAACGCTGCGGTCCTGCGTTCCAGCAATGCTTTCCTGACCCCTTCGGCCGTCTTTTCTTCGGCGAAAACCAGGGTCATCGGCCGGTGGCCGTCCCGGTACCGTGGAAAGACATCGTAATGTTCGTCGGAGTTGCTTATCATGGTTAGCCCGTGTTCCATGGCCAGGCGATGGGCAATGACATTGTAGTTGCCGGAATTGGCAACCTCCACCCCCTTCAGAATTCCCCGATCCAATAATTCCTGATGGAAAGGGGTAAACAAGGTTGTATCCTTTCCGTCCCACCAGCCCCACCCGGGATGGTTGTAGAACACAAAGGCCTCCTGCTTCTGTGCAGCAAGGAAAGGAGCCATCAGTTCCGCCCGGGTCATATCCTCTTTCATGACGAACTCCTTTTTGCCGCTTTTCATGTAGTCTGCCGGAAGGGCGTTGGCATCGCTTACAAAAAGGGCGTTATGGTGGTACGGCGGAACCCTGGGGGAAATTTCCACCCCGCTGATCACAAGCAGATCCTTCCCCCGGGCAGCCTCCTGCGCCAGTTGATAGGATTTATTGTAGTCCTTCCGGATCTCATCCGGAAAGCCTTCGTAATCAATATGCTCGGTGATGGCAATCACATCCAACCCGTCCCGGACCGCCTCGTGTACCCTGAAAGTAGGCCAGACATGGCCATCCGAAAAGACGGTGTGCATATGAAAATCACACTTGAGTGTCCGATAACCAGGGATATCGGGGATGTGTAATTTTCCCGACTGGGCCTGAGCCTGGGCAACATCCTTAGCAAGCCCTGAAAGCGTAAGACAAAACGCAAATGCCAGTTTCTTCATGGTTCGATTATTCCGTTTTTTTGCAGAGATTTTGTAAAAATTACCGGGCTATTCCCATCCCGGATTTTGTTCCAGTTCCCGGTTAAGTACGATGTCGCTGTTTGAAATGGGATGGAAGTACTTCTTTTCGTCGAAGACCCGTTCCTCGTCATCGCGCCATATCATGTGGCCTTGATCTCCTTCCGACAGCTTGGACGCCGTGCCGTCGATGACTACATAGGTTACCCCGGGTTCCTTGTTATCCGGTACGGATGTTACGAACGAAACATCCGGGGTGCCGTTCCCGTCCAGGTCCATCGGGTAGTTCAATGCGGGGACGTAAATTCCACGCCATTGCATTTCCAGCAAGTGACCTTTTTTCCACCGGAGCAGGTCGTCGTAACGTAAACCCTCGTAGCATAATTCGATGCCGCGCTCCCGGCGGATCTCCAGTAGGAAGCGGTCTGCTATTTCAGGAAAGTACACTTCCTGCAGGTAGGGATCGGCAGTCCCAGGAGCGGCCGCGCTTACGCCTGCCCGCTCGCGCAGTGGTGCAATGGTCTGGCTCCACTCGGGCAGCCCGAATTTGCCCAATTCAGCCATGGCTTCGGCATAATTCAGCAATACCTCGGCATAGCGGATGAGCGGTATGGAATTGTATGATTCCGCAATACCGTCCAGTCTGGAATCGTCCAGGCTGTGTTTCATGAGGTGGTACCCGGTATAAGTATATCCGAAATTGGGCGGCGCCGGCGTTCCGTTGCTGCGCTGATAGCCCAGGGAACGGACCGTTTGCCCCAAGCGGTAATCCCGGTCTTTCATTTCCCGTACAAACTGGATGGTATCGTAGCCCGGCCGCTCGGTGAACCGGCTGCCGTCGGTCATCAAGTAGGTATTGATGAATTGCTTATTCAGACCCCACCGGGCGCCGTAAGTCGCGCTGTTGAATTTCCAGGTGATGTTATGCCATCTTTTCAACGCGTTATTATAAACGACCGCCCACAGTACTTCCTCGCTCACCGGGTTTTCGCTGATAAACAGGGTCCGGTAATCTGTCGCCGGGTTGCCCGTATTGTAAAGTGCGTATTGTCCGGACTCCATGACCTTTAAAGCCGCATTCGCCGCCTCTTCCAGGAACCGATCGGCCGAAGCGGTCAGATTGAGCTGCGTATGGTATTTCCGGAACGTACCTTCAAAGAGACAGACCCGCGATTTGAAGGCAAGCGCTACCTGCCGGGTTACCAGCGAGGATGTATTGTCTTTTACGTCTTTGATGTGGGTGGCGGCAAAATCAAGATCGGCCAGTACCGAATCCATGACCATCTCCCGCGGGTCGCGCGGTTTGTAAAGATCCGGATCACCGGGGTCCATCGCTTTGGAGTACCAGGGCACATCGCCGTATTGCTTTACCTTGTCGAAATAGAAGTAAGCGCGGAAAAAGCGCGCAATGCCCTCGTAGTGATCCCGCACATCCTGCGGTATGGCTTGGTTATCGAAATTCTGGAGGAAGAAGTTGATATTCCGCAGGTTGGTCCAGCTCCAGGCCGGTTCATTGACCGGGGTGTAGGAACCGGCAATATAGGCGGGTGACTGGTTTTTCGAGGTATACTCGCCCATTTCGTCGGCCTGCACCACCTCCAGGCCGCCTGGAAGCATCCGCTGATAAAATGAATTCGTATAAAGCTCCAGGTCCGCTTCCTTTTCGAAAAAGGCGGTAGGAACGAGCTTATCTACCGGCTCGGTTTCCAGAAAATCGCTGCAGGAACCCAGCAGAACGGCCAATACACTTGGTAAGAGGATTTTTGAAATCGTATTCATGGTTGCTTTTGCAAAAATTAAAAAGTAAGGTTCAGCCCGAGGGTAAAAGTTTTCAGCATAGGATACGCGTCTCCCTGGCCATAGCCATTGAGCATATCACCCACTGGGTTTTCAATGACCTCCGGATCGAAATTGTCGGTGTATTTGAACAGCCCGGATAAGGTGAAGATGTTTTGGCCGGTCACATAGACCGTGACTTGCCGGATACCCGTCCTGGAAAGCAAGCCGGCGGGAAGGTCGTAATCCAGCGTCAGGCTTTTTAATCGCAGGTAACTGGCATTCTGGAGGTAACGGGTTTGGGGAGCGCCCAGGGAGCGGTTGACACCCAGCGCGTTGTATCCCCTGAACCGGGGGAAATAGGCGTCCGGGTTATCCTCCGTCCAGATATTCTCCATCAATTTAACCGGTTGGAATCCATAGGGCCGGTTGTACGGTCCCCAGAAAAGATCCGCCTCGGGCGCGAAATACCAATCCCTTTTCCCGATTCCCTGAAAAAATGCCGAGATCCCAAATCCCTTCCAATCCGCTGCCAGAGTAAACCCGAACTGGTACCGGGGCGAGCTGTTTCCGATGATCCGCCGGTCGCCGGGATTGTCCACCGTATTTTCGCCTTGATTTATAAACCCGTCCTGGTTCAGATCGGCGAACTTGAGGTCCCCTGGTAAATATTGGCGGTTATTTGAGTTCTGCAGGAAACTTTGGTCGGCATGGGCGGCGATCTCCTCTTCCGACTGGAAGAATCCCAAGGTTTCGTAACCCCAAATCTCCCCGATGCGGTGACCTACGTAATAGGTGGACCCGATGATCTTGTTGGGATTGTTAAACTTGGTGATCTCCGACGTATTGTCCCATAACGAACCGGTAAAGCTGTAATTGAATGGGGAATTGCCTAGGTTGAAATGATCCCGCCAGCCCAGGGTAAGCTCCCACCCTTTGGTTTGCATGTCGGCGTAATTTCCGTAAGGGACCGTTGCGCCGAACACATTCGGCAGGGGCTGGCCGTAGGTAAACATGTCGGTGGTTTCCCGCGTGTACCAATCGAAATTGATATTCAGCCGGGATTTGAGCAGGGCGGCATCCAGTCCGACATTGAACGTGGTGGCCTTTTCCCAGGTTAATCCCGCGGGAATCACTCCGGGCAGGTAGGTGTACCCTTTCTGCACGCCTTCCAGGATCACCCCGGTTTTGGCGACCGACATGGCTTCCATGTAACGATAAGGAGCCACGTTTCCATTCCCGAGCGATCCGTAAGAGGACCGGATCTTCAGCTGGTCAAGCCAGTTACGGGTTGCCTCCATAAAGGGTTCCTCCGCCAGATTCCATCCGGCCGACACCGACGGAAAGAATCCAAACCGCTGGTTTGCCGGAAACTTCGACGACCCGTCGTAACGACCATTCAGTTCCAGCAGGTAGCGGTTTTTGTAGGCATAGTTTATCCGGTAAAAGATTCCCTGGTAAGCCCATTCCACCCCTCCACCGGCAAGCGAGTAGTTGAGTCCGTCGGTCAGGTTGTAGTCCGGTTTGGAAGGCACCAGCAGTCCGTCCCTGCTTGCATTCAGCCGTTCCAACTGCGAATGCTCCACGTTGTAACCGGCCAGCACGCTGAATTCGTGGTTTTTTCCGAGATCCGGTTGAAGTTCAACGGTGAGGTTCGATCCCCAATAGGTGGTTTCGTCGTGATACTGGCGAAGAAGGCTTTGTCCAAACCTATCGAGCGAACCGGGACTGTTGCTGTAATCGATGTAATTATTCACCCGCTTGTCTTTATCGAAATCGCGCGAATAGGTAAAATCGGCGCGGAGGGTCAGCAACTCGCCGAAAGGCGTGGCGGTGAGCGCCGGTGTTGTCCGGATGAAGAACCGGTTTTGTTTCGAAAAGTTGGTTCCGGCTGCAAAAGGCCCCGCGGTGTATGCTCCAATGTGGGTAAAGGTGCCGTCCGGATTATTCATGACCGCCATGGGAAAACCCTGGACGTTCAAGTATCGCCACACGTTTCCGTCGCCGTTCGCCAGCAAGGGATAATCATAGCGGAAGGTACTCACGTCCATATTATTACTCAGGGTTAACCAGGAGTTCAGGTTTACATCTCCCTTTGCCCGGACATTGAACTTGTGAAATTTGTCCGGTGAGTACTCAAAGATCCCGCCCTGAAAATAATACTGTCCAGACAGGTAGTATGTTGCCTTCTCTGAGCCCCCTGAAGCACTGATGGAAGCTTCGGTAGCTGGCGTCACATCTCGGTGAAGCAGGTCAAACCAGTCGGTACTGCCAAAATATTCATAACGGCCCAGTTCTTCATTATACACCACATCGGGCGCGTTGGGATCCTCGCGGTTGACTCTCAGCCGTTCCAGGTAGTCGAGGGAAAATGGGAAAATGCTGTTGACTGACATGGGATGGGTCTTGTAGTCGTACCAGGCAAAAAAAGCCTCGTCGAAGTTTTTGGCCCATTCATATCCGTCGGTGACGAGGTTGGGTACAACCGTACGTTGGTTGAATGATTGACTGATCCTTACGTTGATATTGGACTGTCCCTGGCGTGCCGATTTGGTCGTGATTAGGACCACGCCGAAGGCAGCGCGGGAACCGTAAACCGCCGCCGAGGAAGCATCCCGCAAAATGGAAACGCTTTCGATGTCGCTGGGGTTGACCAGGTTGGGATCCCCCTCCACCCCATCGATCAGAACCAGCGCACTTCCGCCGGCCCCGATCGAAGTCGCCCCGCGGATATTGAAGTCCGGCGAGCGGGTGGGACTGCCATCGACCATCCGGATATTCAGGTTCGGCAGCGTCCCCTGCAGCAGGCGGGAAACATTCGGAGCCGGCCGGTCCTCAATAACATCACTTTCGATCTGCGAAACCGCGCCGGTAAGATTAATTTTCTTTTGGGTGCCGTACCCCACGACAACCAGCTGCTCCAAGGCTACAGCGTCTTCCCGAAGCACCACATCGATGACCGGCCGGCCATTCACCGGAACGGTTTGGGAAGCATAGCCTAAAAAAGTAAAGGTCAGCGTGGCGTCGGCATCCACCTGCAGCGAATAATTGCCCGACAGGTCGGTACTGGTTCCAATATTGGTGCCAGGCACCATCACACTGACACCGGTCAAGGGTTGTCCGGAAGGATCGCTGACCCGTCCGGTTACGGCCGTTTGAACGATTTGCGCCGGCTCCGGGACCGTTACGGGTCCGGACGCAGTCGCCGCGATTCCGTGGAAGCACGAAGCGACCAGAATAAACTTCACAGATAGCTTAAAAGCGTACAACATTTTGTTCATTTCGAATTTTTAGGATTGTTCCGATTTCTGCGGGCAAAGCTAGGAGGGACTTATTAAGTGATTGTTCAGGGAATATTAAATCGACGGACAATTGGGAGTTGGGCCGGAACAAACGGCAGGAAGCTCTTGTGAATATCGCAGCCGATCGGTAACTTGAATCAGAATCAATTGCAGGTGAAAAGAAGGGCATACATTGGTCTCAGCTCCCCTACGGCGTATTTTTACGACCATGACCAAGCCCATTTCCGGGCACCCTGGCGCTGGAATCCCATTCTCGAATCGCCGCAGGGATTGATCACCTTGTTCGATGAACTCTGGTTTCTCACCCGGCCTTTATGCCCCTTGAGTTTCCGTAACGAAAAATATGTGAAATTCCTGGACGAGGATTCCGATTTCGAACCGCTCATCAAAGCGCTGGCGGAACTGCTTCTTTCTTACCGCCTTCGGGGACTGGCTTCAACTTATGATTTCATTGGCGAGGTGATTGACCTGGACAACCATTACGCCGAAGAACAGTTCCGGACCTACAATGAAGTAATTGAGTTCACTTACGGTAGACAGCCCGGTGAAGGAGCGCCCATTGACAATCACAGTCACCCCATGGACGTTTGCGGGTATGAACTACGCGGCGATTCAATGCGCTTGGAAACGCTTGCTTTCGACATTGCCTTTCTGGGTAGCGCGGGCATCCGCAATATTGAGCTGATAACCAATAGCTTTAATTCCGTCGCATTCAAAACAAATACAGCAACAAAAAAATTGCTTCAGGTCTCCGAGGGCATTACCATCAAACGGGTTCCGGTGCTGCAGACTCCCGCCGGACCGGTGATTGACCGGATTGACAGCATCCGGGAAAGCAATTTTCTGGTTGATTTCCGCAAAATGATCCTGACCCAAAGTAACCCGGATGACTTCGGCGAGCTGGTTGCAGACATTGAAGACGAGTTTTTCCGGTACCGGAACAACGTACTAATCCAAAAGCAAAAAGGGTCCCGGGTCATCAACAGCCTGGGGAAAAATGCCCTTTCGCTTGTTTTGGGAACAGCCTTCCCCGGCTCTGTGGAAGCGAAATCGCTCCGAAGCGATCGGATGGTCCGGAAATTCAACTGGACCGGTTTTATCGCCGGATTGGAAGTAAAAAATAAAAGGTAAAACCGGATCCGCTACAACTTCGTCCCCTGAATCAATACCGAGGCCCTGACCGACTGCTTTTTTAGATGCAAAAATTTCTTCCGCTCTTCATCCTGCGAAAAATCGTGGAAATCCTGCTCGGCCGGAAACTCCACCAAATGAATTTCGTAAGGCTTTTCAATATGATTTTCTATATAACACGTTTCGGTAGGCCGGACGCGGAATAGCAGCCGTCCATTGTACTTTGAAATGGCCGGGATGGCAACGCGCTCAAATTCGTCAAACGTCTTTTCCTCACGGTTTCTACTGTAAAGTTTTTAACTATATTTGTATAAAGACGACAGTTTTATAACCTAATAATGACCCAAACCAATAACGCTGACGCTTCTTACTGGAAAAGTCTGAAATGCGGAAATCCCGATGCGCTGGGGTATTTCTACGAGCGTTATGCAGACAAACTATTCGCTGCGGCGTATCGTATGTCCCAGGATCGCGACCTGGCCATGGATGCGGTCCAGGAAACTTTTGTCGTGCTCTGGAACTACCGGCAAACGCTGGGAGACATCCGTCACTCGCAAGGTTATCTGGTAAAAGTGATGCGCTCGGTACTTCTGAAAACCCTGCGCGCCGTGGAGGCAATGGTCCAGGAAGAATTAGCAGGACATTGCGCGTTGGCGGTATCGGACGTGGAAGAGCAGATCGTCCTGGCCGACGCGGAACAGGAGCGGAAGGAAAAACTGAATCACGCCCTATCCCAACTCAGCCACCGGCAGAAAACGATCGTTGAATTGCATTTTTACAAGGGGCTGACACGCGAACAGATCGCCGCGCGCCTGGGAATCAACTACCAGTCTGCCAACAACCTTCTTTTTCGTTCCATGGCGCAATTGCGCCGGTTTTTTCAACTGCTGCTGGCCTTGCTCGTTTTTTAATATTCGACTTTTTTTGGTAAAGTGAGTATCACGTCCTGATTTTTCTCTCTATACAAGAAAGAAAAACCTAAATCGTGAATAAACAGTTCGTACAGACCGCCAAAAAACTGGCAAATGGAGCATTTCTAGTAAGTTGTCTTAGCTTGTGCCTGATCGCCTGCGTGCCGGGCCATGGCCAGCACGCTTCGCGGGAAGCCGATATCATCATCTATGGCGGCACCTCCGCGGCGGTGATCTCCGCCGTTCAAGCGAAAAAAATGGGCAAATCGGTTCTGATCGTTTCTCCCGATGTCCATTTGGGCGGACTTTCTTCCGGAGGGCTGGGTTATACCGACACGGGAAACAAAAATGTGATCGGTGGACTCGCGCGCGACTTCTATCACCGGGTTTGGCAACACTACAACAGGCCCGAAGCCTGGAAATGGCAGAAACAGTCGGAGTACGGCAACAAAGGACAGGGAACGGCCGCCATGGACAGTCTCTACAAAACCATGTGGATTTTTGAACCGCATGTGGCCGAGCAGGTATTTGAAGACTACGTGAAAGAATTCGACCTGGAGGTACTCCGGGACGAATGGCTGGACCGGGAAGGGGGCGTAAAGGTTGAAAACGGCCGGATCGTTTCGATAAAAACTCTTAGCGGAAAAACCTTTAAAGGTAAAATCTTTATTGATGCCACCTACGAAGGCGACCTGATGGCCGCTGCGGGAGTTAGTTACCATGTAGGCCGGGAAAGCAGCGATACATACGGGGAAAAATGGAACGGCGTACAAACTGGCGTCCTGCACCACAAGCATTGGTTCGCAGCCGATATTTCGCCCTACAAGGTGCCAGGCGATTCCACCAGCGGCTTGGTTTGGGGCGTTTCCGGCGAACATCCCGGCGAATACGGTGCCGCCGATAGCAAGATTCAGGCGTATTGCTTCCGTGTTTGCATGAGCAACCATCCCGACAACCGGGTGCCATTCCCGAAACCGGATGACTACGACTCCACCAAGTACGAACTGCTGGCCCGGGTTTTTGAGTCGGGATGGCGCGAATGGTTCAATAAGTTTGACGATATTCCCAACCGGAAAACCGACACCAATAATCACGGCCCTTTCAGCAGCGATAACATAGGGATGAACTACGATTACCCCGAAGCAAGCTACGAAAGACGGAAGGAAATCATCCGCGAGCACGAATCCTATCAGAAAGGCTTGCTTTGGTTCGTAGCGAACGATCACCGGGTGCCTGAAGAAATCCAGTCTGAAATGAGGACCTGGGGTTTGGCCAAGGATGAATTCACCGACAACGGCCACTGGCCCCACCAGCTGTATATCCGGGAAGCACGGCGCATGATCGGGGAGTTCGTGATGACCGAAAACGAGCTGCTCAAAAGGGCCCCGGTACCCAAACCGGTGGGCATGGGATCCTATACCATTGACTCCCATAACGTCCAGCGTTACATCAAACCGGACGGGTTTGTGCAGAATGAAGGGGATATCGGGGTGAGCACG
>JAJUHF010000020.1 GCA_029268045.1 Anseongella ginsenosidimutans | reverse complement strand
GTGGTAAGTCCGGTCGCAATAAGTTGCAGGGGATCGCTCACGGCGATCCCGACCCGTTTGGTCCCGTAATCAAAAGCCATTAGGCGAGGCATAAAGCAAATATCTCATAATTTTTCTATCTTTCGGCAATGCAATTTAAGGAGATAGTTGGTCAACAGGCGGTGAAGCAGCAACTCATCCGGTCGGCCCGGGAAGGCAGGGTAAGTCATGCTCAGCTTTTTGTGGGGCCGGCAGGGAACGGCGCGTTGCCGCTTGCCATTGCCTACGCGCAATACCTGTCCTGTGAGCAGCCCGGTGAAAGCGACTCCTGCGGAGTATGCGCCACCTGCAAAAAATACCAGAAACTGGCGCACCCCGATCTTCATTTTTCCTATCCCTTTATTGCTCCGAAAAAGGAGACCGTTGCCTTGGAATACATCAGCCAATGGCGGGAGGCGATTTTGGAGCAGCCGTATCTGACGCTTGAAAAATGGATGGACCGGCTGGATGCCGAAAACAAACAGCCCAACATCAATATTGCCGAATGTCATTCGATCATAAGTAAGCTGAGCCTGAAGCCGTTTGAATCGGGTTTTAAGGTGCTCATCATGTGGCTCCCCGAATATTTGCGGGAAGTGGGCAATTCGCTGCTGAAACTGATCGAAGAGCCCTCCTCCAGCACCCTGTTTCTTCTGGTGAGCGAACAGCCCGATCTGCTGCTGCCCACCCTGCGTTCCCGGACCCAATTGGTCCGCACGGAGCGGCTGGAAGAGGAGGAAGTGGCGGCTTACCTGCTTGAGGCGGGACTTGCCGACCAACAGGGGGCGGCCCAGGCGGCAAAACTCTGCGGTGGAAACCTGGCGGCAGCCCTGGAGCTGGCGGCAGGGGAAACCAGTAATTTTGGCGAATTGTTCCGGGATTGGATGCGGATCTGCTATCAGAACGACGGGGTCAAAATGGTTGAGTGGACTGAGCAGGTAGGGGGCAAGGGAAGCGGGAGCAAAAGCGGGATTGGACGTGAAAACCAGAAGAACCTGCTACGTTACGGCTTGAGCGTGCTGCGTCAGAGCCTGCTGCAGCAGGCGCAGCTCCCCGTCCAGGCCCGGGGCGAAGAACTGGATTTCATTACCCGGTTTGCGGCTCAGTTGAACCCGGAAAAGATCGCCGCTATCTCCGGAGAACTGGAAGAGGCAATCTACCATATCGAGCGGAATGCCAACCCCAGAATTCTCTTTTTAGACGTATCTTTGCAGATCGCAAGGTACTTGAAAATTGGCGGGGCCATTGTAAGGCCTGGCCGTGTTGTGATGACTTAGGAGAAATTATGGGATGTAGTACATGTTCGTCCGGAGGGTGTGGCACCACACCGGCCGGATGTAAAAATAACGGAACCTGCCTCACCGACGGAGGCTGCAGTAAACTGGACGTCTACGATTGGCTTGCCGACATGGCTCTGCCGTCGGAGTTTGAACCTTTTGATGTCGTGGAAGTCCGGTTCAAGGGGGCACGCAAAGATTTTTATCGGAATAAGAATAAAATATACGTGGAATCCGGCGACCTGGTGGTTGTGGAAAGCGCCACCGGGGGTTACGACATTGGCCACGTTACCCTTACCGGTGAACTGGTCCGCCTGCAGATGAAGCGGAAAAATGTTCCTGCCGGTCCAGATCTGAAAAAGCTCGTACGCAAGGCCAACGACGCCGACGTGAAAAAATGGGAGCAGGTAAAATCGCAGGAATATGAGACCCTGCACCGCGCCCGCAAGATCATCGATTACCTCGGTTTATCCATGAAGCTCAGCGATGTGGATTTCCAGGGCGACCGGACCAAGGCGACTTTTTATTATACGGCCGACGAGCGGGTCGATTTCCGCGAACTCATCCGGAAGCTGGCCGAAGCGTTTCGGGTTCGGATTGAAATGCGGCAGATCGGCATGCGACAAGAAGCCAGCCGCCTGGGCGGGATCGGATCCTGCGGGCGGGAGCTGTGCTGCTCAACCTGGCTCACCAATTTCAAGAGCGTTTCCACTGCCGCCGCCCGGTACCAGAATCTGTCGCTCAATACCCTGAAGCTGGCCGGCCAGTGCGGCAAGCTTAAATGCTGCCTCAATTACGAGCTGGATATGTACATGGATGCGTTGCGGGAGTTCCCCGATAACGTATCGCAGATTGAAACCCGGCGTGGTACGGCGGTGCTGCAAAAGACCGATATCTTCAAAAAGATTATGTGGTTCAGCTATTCGTCGGCCGAAAATTGGATACCTGTGCCCGTGAGCCAGGTGAATGAAATTCTGGAGCGGAATAAACGCGGAGAACGTCCGCCCGATCTGAGGGAACCCGATCCGGAGCCGGTGGTCCAGAAGGTAACCGGTTACGATAATGTGGTTGGACAGGATAGTCTCACCCGGCTGGATGAAAAAAATAAACCCAAACGCAAGAAAAAACGTCCGAACAAGAACCGGCGAAACAGACCTCCCCGAAATACATGATCCCTTCCGGAAATAAGCGTCCTTTCCCGATCAGACCCTGGGCCTGGCTGCAGGTGTTGCTGCTTACCGGCCTGCTGGCCGCCGGATGCGAGCAGGAAGCGGTTCTGGACCGGAACGTACCCATTGCGGAACCCGGCTGGAGCTACGGATTCATGCCTGAATTCGAACTGGAGATTGACGATACCGCCGCGCGGTACTCCCTGCAGCTGAATCTGCGGCATACCGGGGACTACAAATACTCCAATCTGTTTATTCTGGTACACACCATCAACCCGGCTCAGGATACCCTGAGCAACCGGTTTGAGTTCACCCTGGCCGCTCCCGATGGGCGCTGGCTGGGCGACGGAGCGGGGCATATCTATTCCTATCGCATTCCCTTCAGCGACAGCACGTATTTCCCGGTACCGGGTACCTACCGCATCCTGCTGGAGCAGAATATGCGGGATCCGGTTCTGCCTGCAATTGAAGACGTGGGGCTACGAATCGAGAAAAGGTAGCAGTTTTTCCAGTTGCATTCCCCGGGAACCTTTCAGTAAAATCAGGGATTCCTGAAGCGGGTGTTCTTTCAGCCAGGAGCCGGCCTCTTCCAAGGTTTTGAAAAAATGAAGTCCTGCGTTGGATTTCCGGTGACGGTAAAACTCCGGGCCTACCAGAATGGCCTTCGGGATGTGCAGCTCCTCCAGCAGTTCCACCACGGCCGCATGCTCATCCGGAGAATATTCGCCCAGTTCGAACATATCCCCTAAAATGGCCACCTTGTTCGCGGAAGTACGGGCGGCCAGGTTCCGCAATGCCGCCGCCATGCTGCCGGGATTGGCATTGTATGCGTCCAGGAGCAGCAGATTGCTTCCCTGTTGTAGTTCCTGTGAACGGTTATTGGATGGAACGTAGTTCTCAATGCCCTGCCGGATCTGGTCGGGTGACAGGCCGAAATGGTTTCCGATGCAAACCGCTGCCAGCAGATTTTCAAAATTGTACTCACCGCTCAACGCGGAATGAACTACGTGTTCTTCGCCGTTGCCTTTTTTACGCCACGAAAACTGCAGTCCATGCGCCCCGGTAGCAATAAGAGCTCCGCAAACATCACAGGAGGGCGCCTGGGCGCCTCCATGATCAGCTTTTTGGGCGCCATCACCTTGATCGCCGCCTCGGGCGCATCCCTGGGCGCTTCCGTACCAGGTGATTTGCTTCAGCTGCGCCGCCATTTCCACCAGCAGCGGATTGTCGGCGCATACGAAGGCCCGGCCCTGATTCATCGAGAGGCTGTCGTATAGTTCCTTTTTGCCTTTCATCACGCCTTCCAGGCTGCCGAAGCCTTCCAGGTGGGCCTTTCCGATGTTGGTGATCAGGCCGTGGGTAGGTTGGGCAATGGAACAAAGCAGTTCGATTTCTTTTTGATGATTGGCGCCCATTTCCACGATGGCCACTTCGGTATCGTCGGTGATCTGCAGGACGGTCAGGGGAACGCCGATGTGGTTGTTCAGATTTCCCTTGGTTGCCAGCGTAATGAAGCGCTGGGAAAGGACCGCGTGCAGTAATTCCTTGGTTGTGGTTTTACCGTTGGATCCGGTGATTCCAATGACCGGTATGCGCAGCTGGCTCCGATGGTACCAGGCGAGGTTCTGCAGCGAGTTGAGGACATCGGGTACCAGGATGCAGCGCTCGTGGGAGGCAAAAGCTTCCTCGTCTACGATCGCGTAGGCTGCTCCCGATTCCAGCGCCTGCGCGGCAAAGGCGTTGCCATTAAAGCGGGGGCCTTTCAGTGCAAAAAAAAGCCCGTCCGGAAGAATATTCCTGGAATCGGTGGAAACGGCGGGGTGTAGCCTGAACAGGCTGTATAAATCCTCGGTTTTCACGTAACGGGGTCAACTACCACTTTCGCGCCTTGGGCTTTTTGAATTTGGACCTTCGGCTCTTGGACGCGCTGAGATCGGCCGGCTCGCCCACGCTGATCATCGCGCAACGGAAACCGATGGTAGCCGTGGCGGAATCCTGATCAAGGTAACGGCGGGAGCCTGGGGTAAGCCAGTATGCCCGGTCGTTCCAGGAGCCTCCTTTGTACACCCTGGACTGATCAGTAATAAGCGAGCTTTCACCATACATGTAGTCTTCGGCGGGGTCATACAGCCCGCGTTTGTCGGGATTGTCAAAGTTGAATGTGTCGATCGACATCGGCAGGCGGCCCAGACTGTCTTTGGGAAGCGGATTGCCGTTTTCGTCCCGAAGGATGGTCATGTATAGATTTCCCCGGAAGGGATTGAAATCGTTCACATCCTGAAAACTCAGCGGGCGGTAGACGTCCTGAACCCACTCGCTCACATTTCCGGCCATGTCGTACAGTCCGTAATCGTTGGGCGGGTAGCTCTTTACAGGAGCGGTAATGATGAAATCGTCGTTGCCATACCCCGCAATCCCCTTGTTGTCGCCGCGGCCCCGTTTGAAGTTGGCCAGGAATACGCCCTGGGTCTTTCCGCTTGGGCTGCGCAAGGAGAGCCCGTTCCAAGGATAAATCTTCTTTTCCTCCCAATTCTCAAACTCCTGATTACCCACCAGCGCAAGCGCCGCGTATTCCCACTCGGCTTCAGACGGCAGGCGATAGGAAGGCAACAGGATGCCGTCGGTTGGCCGCACGTTCCGATAGGGTTCGGGCGAGTTCGGATCGAGGTTTTCGAGCTGTTTTACTTTTTTGTCGCCCACCAGCGCGTCGTACTGGCCGGCGTAGTAGGATCCGGTATTGAAACTGTTTCCATCCTGCTGGTTGGGATCGAAACTGATGATTCCTTTCTTTATCAAGATCCCCTCGTTCACGCGGTCGGTCCGCCAGACGCAGTATTCGGTAGCCTGGGTCCAGCTTACCCCTACCACGGGATAATCCTGAAAAGCAGGATGACGAAGGTAATTTTCCACATACGGTTCATTGTAGGACAGCGGGTGACGCCAAACCGAGGTGTCGGGCAGCGCGGCCTGGTAAACTTCGGGATAACTGCGGTAAACACGTTGCAGCCAGTACAGGTACTCCAGCCAGTGACTGTTGGTCACTTCCGTCTCATCCATGTAAAACGTGTTCACCGTCACCCGTCTTTCGGCGCTGTTGTTGAGGTGCATCAGGTCCGCTTCCAGGTTCCCCAGTACAAACGTTCCCCCCTCAATCACGATGAGCCCGGGTCCGGTGGCCTGTTTCACTTTTCCATACTTCTGAAAACCACCCCATTCGGCATCATTATACCTCCAGCCGGTTTTCTCGGAATAGGTTTTTTTCTTGCAGGAGGAGCCTCCTACAAGCAACAAGATGGAAACCACTAACAAAAACGTAGTGTTAAATTTCATCGATGTTTCATTTGTTCACGCACAATACTAAACGAACAAAAGTATAAAATATTTTAGTACTTTTGGTTGTAATGTCGAGAGATAACCTGCATGCCGGGAGTATGTGTACAAAGTTCACAACAGCAGCTATTTTAACTGCCTGTTCTCTGTATGTCAGCGCACAGGATATCGGGGGCGGAACCCAGTCGGACGGAAAGCGGATCAATTCCATCATCACGGCCGCACCGTTCCTGATGATCGGTCCGGATTCCCGGTCCGGAGGGATGGGAGATGTTGGGGCGGCGACCAGTCCCGATGCCAACGCCATGCATTGGAATCCTGCAAAATACGCGTTCATCGACTCGCCCGGCGGCGTGAGCCTGGCCTTCACTCCCTGGTTGAAACAACTCATCGACGACATCAACCTGGCTTATCTGGCAGGTTACTATAAACTGGATAACCGGCAAACACTGGCCGGATCCCTTCGCTACTTTTCCCTCGGAGACATTACCTTTACCGACCCGCAGGGAAACGAGATCCAGCAATATAATCCCAGCGAGTTCGCCTTCGACGCGGCCTACATCCGCAAACTGACCGATCATTTTTCCATCGCCATGGCGCTTCGGTACATCCATTCCAATCTGGGCGCCGGAAGCTATAACGGGACCAATGTGAACCCCGGAACTTCAGTGGCCGCCGATGTGGGCATTTACTATACCACCCGGGTGCCTACACGGGGGGAACCCACGGACCTTTCCTACGGGATTATTATTTCGAATGTTGGCTCCAAAATGCAGTACGGCAGTCAGAAATACTTTATTCCCACCAACTTGCGGGCGGGCGGAGCCGCGACCTTTCATTTCGACGAACTCAATCAGCTGACCGTGGCCCTGGACCTGAACAAACTGCTGGTGCCCACTTCGCCTTACCGCGATGCGGAAGGAAATATCATTGCCGGAAAGGATCCCGACCGGTCGGTGCCTTCGGGCATTTTCGGGTCCTTTACCGATGCCCCCGGCGGATTCCGGGAAGAACTCCGGGAGATCAGCGCTTGCGCCGGCCTGGAATACTGGTACGACAATCTATTCGCCCTTCGCGGCGGTTTTCTATACGAACATCCTACCAAGGGAAATCGAAAGTTTTACACCCTGGGTGCGGGCATCAAGTATCAATCCCTGAACTTTGATTTTGCTTACCTGATCCCCACAGATCAGCAGAATCCCATGGAGAAAACAATTCGGTTTACCTTGCTGTATAATTTCGGGGAACAAAATGAATTTTAGAATTGGATTTGGATACGACGTCCATCAACTGAAAGAAGGAATCCCTTTTTTTATGGGCGGACTGGAACTGCCCGCCGAAAAGGGAGCTGCCGGCCATTCGGATGCGGATGTGTTGTTGCATGCCATCTGCGATGCCTTGCTTGGCGCGGCCAACCTGCGCGATATCGGATACCATTTCGCGGACACCGATCCGCGCTGGAAGGGGATCCGCAGCATCGTCCTGCTGGAAAAAACTCGGGACCTGCTCCGGCAGCACGGTTACCGGGTCGGAAACATTGATTGCACCGTTTGCCTTGAAAAACCCAAAGTCAATCCGCACATTCCCCAGATGCAGGAAACGATCGCCGGCGCGCTGGGCGTACAGGTCAGCGATGTGTCCATCAAGGCCACCACAAGCGAGCGGATGGGTTTCGTGGGGCGTGAGGACGGCGTAACCGCCTACGCGGTCGCGTTGATCGTCAAATCCTGACAAGGCACCGGTCTCATTGCGCGCGTTGCCTTACTGCTTCGAACACGATAATCGCGCAGGAAGTGGATACGTTCAGGGAGTCGATTTTCCCGTGCATTGGAATTTTGATCTGCGCGTCTGCCTCGTTCAGCCAGGTTTCGGTAAGACCGGTCGATTCGGTCCCCATAACGATGGCCGTGGGGCCGGTCAGATCGGTTTCGTGATACAGTTCGGTGGCCGTGAGCGCTGCGGCAAAACTGCGGATCTTTTTCTCCCGAAGGAGAGCAAGCGTTTCCCCGGAGCTTGCCGCAACCACCTGCGTGGTAAAGACGCAGCCCAGGCTGGAGCGGATCACATTGGGATTGCAGAGGTCCGTTTTGGGGTCGCAGACAATTACCGCGTCGGCCTTCGCGGCGTCGGCGGTGCGCAGGATGGCGCCCAGGTTGCCCGGCTTTTCAACGGCTTCCAGGATGATCAGCAGGGGCTTGGCGGACAATTCCAGATCGCTCAGGCTCAGAGGGCGGTACGCGGCAAGGGCGATCAGTCCGCCGGAATGCTTCCGATAGGATATTTTCTCGAAAACCGGAAGGCTGACCTCCTGAAAAGCGGTTTTGGGCGTTTGTAGGATGGCTTGGGTTTCCGGAGACTTTCCGGTCAGCGCCGGGCAATGGAAGATTTCCCGGACGGGTACCCCGGACTGAAGCGCAAGCTGTATTTCCTGGATGCCTTCAATCAGAAACAGGCCTTGTTTTTGTCTTTCCGAAGATTTTTCACGAAGTTTGACAAGCAGCTTTACACGAGGATTCTGTAAGCTGACAATGGGTTCTTTCATGGCGAAGGTGGGTGACTCCGTAATGGAAGGAAATCAGCGTTCGTTAGTTGGAACGGAAATCAGCCGTTTCGGGAATCTTCGAAAAATCCGCGCCGCATTTTCCGCAGCCTGAAGCACAGGCGGCTCCCGATTTCGGCTTGAACATTCGATACACGACACGGCCAACGTAAAACAAGGCCGCCACGAAAAGGATCCCCACGATAATTACCTGAACGTCCATGTGACAAAGATAACAAGAAACGCTGGAAAATACCTACCTTTGCGCCCGAAATTTATAATGAATGCAATCAATAAGGAATATTGCCATAATCGCACACGTTGACCATGGGAAAACAACCCTGGTAGACAAAATCCTGCACACCTGTAATCTTTTCAGAGATAATGAAGCCAGCGGCGAGCTGATCCTCGACAACAACGACCTGGAACGGGAACGTGGAATCACCATTGTTTCCAAGAACGTGGCCGTTACCTACAAAGGGGTCAAGATCAATATCATCGATACGCCCGGCCACGCCGATTTCGGCGGAGAAGTGGAACGGGTACTCAAAATGGCCGACGGGGTCATCCTCCTGGTGGACGCTTTCGAAGGGCCCATGCCGCAAACCCGTTTTGTAACGCAGAAAGCGCTTTCCCTGGGGTTGAAACCCATTTTGGTCATCAACAAGGTCGACAAGGAAAACTGCCGTCCGGAAGAGGTCCACGAGGCCGTCTTCGAACTTTTCTTTAACCTGGAGGCCACCGAGGAACAGCTCGATTTCAAAACCATTTACGGGTCGTCCAAGCAGGGCTGGATGAGTACCGACTGGCGGGAGCCCACGACTGATCTCACCACCTTGCTGGATCTGATCCTGGAAGAGATCCCGCCGGCACCGGTTCCGGAGGGAAGTCTTCAGATGCAGATCACTTCGCTCGATTATTCTTCGTTTGTGGGCCGGATTGCCATTGGACGGGTGGCCCGAGGCGTGATCCGGGAAAATATGCCCATCTCGCTGGTAAAGAAGGATGGAAAAATCGTCAAAAGCCGCGTCAAGGAACTCTATACCTTCGATGGACTGGGCAAACAGAAAGTTCAGGAAGTGCGTGGAGGCGATATCTGTGCCGTGGTAGGCGTGGAAGGATTCGAGATCGGCGACACGATTGCCGACTACGAGAACCCGGAAGCTTTGCCGGGGATCAGCATCGACGAACCCACGATGAACATGCTTTTTACGATCAACAACTCGCCGTTCTTTGGAAAGGAAGGCAAGTTTGTGACCTCGCGGCATTTGCGCGAACGCCTGTTCAAGGAAACGGAAAAGAACCTCGCGCTGCGGGTGGAGGAAACCCAGTCACCCGACGCCCTGATGGTCTACGGAAGGGGGATTCTGCATCTTTCCGTGCTGATCGAGACCATGCGCCGGGAAGGCTACGAGCTCCAGGTGGGCCAGCCGCAGGTGATCATCAAAGAAATTGATGGGGTCAAGTGCGAACCCGTTGAAACACTCATCGTGGACGTGCCGGCCGAAAGTTCAGGGAAGGTGATCGAACTGGTTACCCAGCGCAAAGGTGAAATGAAAGTAATGGAACCCAAAGGGGATCTTCAGCATCTGGAGTTTGAGATCCCTTCGCGGGGCATCATCGGACTGCGGAACGCGATCCTGACCGCTACGGCCGGCGAAGCGATCATGGCGCACCGGTTCAAATCCTACGAACCGCTCCGGGGCGAAATCGCCCAACGCATCAATGGGGTATTGATCTCCATGGATAAAGGCACCGCGACGGCTTACCGCATCGACAAACTGCAGGAGCGGGGTCGGTTCTTCGTCAGCCCGGGAGACGAAGTTTACGAGGGCATGATCATTGGGGAGAACTCCCGTGACAACGACATGGTCGTCAACATTACCGAAGGGAAGCAGCTGACCAACTTCCGGACCACCAGCAAGGACGACGCGGCCAAGATTGCTCCGGCAGTCAAATTTTCGCTGGAGGAAGCGCTCGAATACATTCAGAATGACGAATACGTCGAAGTCACGCCGCAGAACATGCGGCTTCGGAAAATTATCCTGAAAGAAGTAGATCGCAAGCGCAAAAGCTAAACGCGGTATGGGGAACTATCGGCTGAACCCTTCTTTGTTTTCAACGCGGTACCTGCACCTGCGGGAGCTGAAAAAGCATACCCTCCGCTTGCTGGACCGTTACAATCCACGAGGAAGGGATAGCGTGCTGCTTGATTTCGGCTGCGGGGACATGCCCTACCGGGAGGTGATCGAACCCCGGGTGGGACGGTACGTTGGGGTGGATCTGAAGATGAACCCCAAAGCGGAACACCACATCGATTTCGATAGCAAAACCACACTTCCCGGGAATTATGCCGATATTGTGCTGTCCAATCAGGTGCTGGAACACGTGGATTCCCCGCAAGGATACCTGCGGGAAGCCCGGCGGCTGCTGAAGCCGGACGGGATCATGGTATTGAGCACCCATGGATACTGGTTTTATCATCCCACACCCAACGATTATTGGCGATGGACCAGCGCGGGGCTGAAAAAGACGGTGGAAGCCGAAGGGTTTGAACTGCTGGAATTTACCGGCGTGATGGGCCTGATCGCCAGCGGGCTTCAGTTATTTCAGGACGGGGTGGCCAACAAGCTTTCCGGTGTGCTGAAATCGGGCTGGGCGCTGCTCATGCAAACCCTTATCCGCCTGGCGGACAAAATGAATTCCCAGGCGCAGAAAGACCGGGATGCATCCCTATACATCATGGTTCTACGGAAACGGAAAAATGCAGAAAACGGAGACCCAGCTTAGACTATGCATTATAAAACCAAACAAGGTTAATTATTCCGAACCTTTTATCGAGGCGCACATCGAGCGGCTGCCGGGCGATAAAAAGGTTGTTTACGGCGGCTTCTTTCCCTTATTCCGCCACGATGGGTCCTTCCTGATCCGGAATAAACTAAAACTGATTCCTTACCTCATTCAGAAACGCATCCTTGGAAAGCAGTCCATCCGGGTCCGGGACGACGCTTTTGTTTCCTATCTGAAATCGGAACGGATCGACGTGGTGCTGGCTGAATACGGTCCGGCCGGGGCCCTGGTCACCGAAGCCTGCCGGCGGGCGGATGTGCCGTTGGTCATCCATTACCACGGTTTCGACGCCCACGACCGGGAGGCGATCGCCGCATACGAAACCCTCTACCGGGAGTCTTACGCGTACGCCTCGGCGGTGATCGGCGTGTCCAAAGACATGTGCAAGGCGATTCAACTGCTAGGCTGTCCGCCCGAAAAAATCGTGTATAACCCCTACGGGGTGGACCTGCGTCATTTTCAACCGGTAAATGTAGCGGCATCTCCGCTGAACTTTCTCTCGGTAGCGCGCTTTGCCGAAAAGAAAGCGCCCCATTTGACCATCCGCGCCTTTGCGCAGGTGCAAGCACAGTACCCCGAGGCCCGTCTGATCATGGCCGGCACGGGTCCCTTATGGGAGCAGTCCAAAAAGCTGGCGGCCGAACTGAATTTGGGGGAAGCCATCGAGTTTGCCGGGGTACTCAGTCACGAGCAGGTTTACGAGCGGATGAAGACAAGCCGCGCCTTCGTTCAGCATTCGGTCACTGCGGCGAGGGGCGATTCGGAAGGAACGCCCAACAGCATCCTGGAAGCCGCGGCGGCAGGGCTGCCTGCCGTGAGTACCCGCCATGCAGGGATCAAGGAAGCGGTGGTGCATGAGAAGACCGGTTTTCTGGTAGGGGAGCGGGATGTGGACGGCATGGTCCGTTACATGTCGCTGCTGGCCGGCGACGCGGCGCTGGCAGCACGCCTGGGGGCCAATGCCCGTGCCCACATGGAGGAAAATTATTCGTTTGACCAGCGGATCGGCAGGCTCTGGGACGTCATTGTCGCGGCAGCTCAGCGCCGGACGGGACGGTAAGTCTGAATTGACTATTTTTGCGGATATGAAAAAAATGATCCAGCGCTTCCTGGGCCGTTACGGGTATCACATCATCAAATTCGATAAGCATAACCCGCCCTGGGAATATCCGTCCGATTTCAGCGAGGAACTCCGCGCCATCATCGATCGGGTAAAGCCGTATACCATGACCCTTCCTGAGCGGCTTTTTGCCAATCACGAGGCCATCAAGCACATTACAGCGCACCGAATCGAAGGCAGCGTGACTGAGTGCGGGGTCTGGCGGGGCGGCAGCACCATGGCCATGCTGTACACCTTGCTGAACCGGAACGATACCTCGCGCGACATTTATATGTACGACACCTACGAAGGCATGTCTGAACCGGGGGAAGACGACCGAGCGTACTCCGGCGACCCGGCTGCCACCCTGCTGGAGCAAAGCGATAAAAACGACCCGCGCTCGGTTTGGTGCTATGCCTCACTGGAGGATGTCCGGCGAAACGTGCTTTCCACGGGCTATCCCGCCGGGCGGATCCATTTTGTCAAAGGGAAAGTGGAAGACACCATTCCGCAGACCATCCCCGATAAGATCGCACTGCTGCGCCTGGATACGGACTGGTATGAATCGACCCTTCACGAGCTGGAACACCTGTATCCGCGTCTGCAAAGCGGGGGCGTGCTTTTGATTGACGACTACGGCCACTGGCAGGGCGCGAAAAAGGCCGTGGATCAGTACATCCGGGAAAAGAAGCTCCGCTTGTTGCTTTGCCGGACCGATTACAGTGGAAGAATTGCCGTTAAACCATAGCGCCCGAACGCAGTAAACCATGGGTATCGTCAAACGACAGGGATTTTACAATTCGATCATGATCTATGCCGGTCTGGCCATGGGTTATGTGAATACCGTGTTGCTGATTCCCCGGGCGCTGGAGATCGAGGAAGCCGGCCTGTATGGCGTGTTTCTGAGTATCAGCCTGACCTTCGCCCAGTTACCTACTTCGGGAATAACCAGCCTCATCGGTCGGTTCTTCCCCTATTTCCGCAGTGGCGATAAACGACATAAAGGCTTTGTGTCCCTGGCCGCCGGGGCCGCCCTGGCCGTGTTTGTGGTCTTTGCCATCGTATTTGTGCTGCTTCGGAAACCGGTGCTTTCATTTTATGAAATGGGGTCACCGCAGTTGGAACGCTACTATTACCTGGTGCTTCCGATGGCCTTTTTTATTTTATGGTTCAGCGTATTCGAGGTGCTTGCCCGGGCCACCTATAAAACGGTTTTTGCCACGTTTCTGCGGGAATTCCTGTTGAAATTCGCTTCGGCCGGCGGCTTGTTGCTGGTCCTTTTCGGATACATGGAATTTCACAGTTTCCTCCTTTTTTACATCCTTTCCTACGGAGTGATCTGCGTTTTTCTACTTTTCCAGCTGATCGCTTCGGGGGAATTCCGCTTCACCTGGAAAATTCAGGTTAGCCGGCAGCAGGGCACGGAGTTTTTACGCTACGGCATGTATACCATGCTGGCCGGAACGCCCTGGGTATTGATCCAGAAAATCGACCTGAATATACTCAGCCATTATGCCGTTCCAGCCGTATTGGGCGGTTATTACCTGTATTCGAATATGTCGGCGGCCATCGGGATTCCCCGCAACGCCATGAATAAGGTAACCTACCAGATCGTGGCCGATGCCTGGGAGCGCAACGACCTGGCCAAGATCGATGAGATTTACCGGAAAACCTCGGTGGTGCAATTGCTTTTGGGCTCCCTGCTTTTTGTCGGTATCGTCGTGAACCGGGATAACCTGTTCAGTCTGATGAGCAA
This sequence comes from Anseongella ginsenosidimutans, assembly GCA_029268045.1. GTDB lineage: Bacteria > Bacteroidota > Bacteroidia > Sphingobacteriales > Sphingobacteriaceae > Anseongella > Anseongella ginsenosidimutans_A. The sequence continues at coordinate 16,737 of JAJUHF010000020.1, read as the reverse complement.
CGACGATTATTTTCCGTACTTCCCCTTGTTTTATTTTCTGGGCCTGGGGCAGCTGGTGGACATTACCGGAGGGCTGAACGCGCATATCATTTCCATTTCGCCGCGCTACCGGATGGGTACCCTGCTGGTTTTCCTCGCCTGCCTGTTCTGCGTGGGCTTGAATTTCCTGTTGGTGCCCCAATACGGGGGCATGGGTGCCACTTTTGTCTATTTCCTGACCATGCTGGTGTATAACCTCAGCACCTGGTGGTTTCTGAAAAAACATTACCGCCTGCAGCCTTTTTCGGGCAAACATCTGTATATTCTGGCTTTTGCCGGAGGGGCCTTCCTGGTAGGGCGCTACCTTCCGTACATGGGGCATATTCTGATTGACCTGCCTGTCCGCAGTCTGATCACGGCGGTTGTATTCGCCGTGCCGGTATTGGTTTCCCGCGTATCGGAAGACGTCAACGAACAGGTCGGGCAGGCGCTAAAGAAACTGGGATGGAGAAAGAAACCTTGACAAGACCCATGCGGGTGCTCTTCCTACTGGGAGGCCTTCCCCATTATTTTAAATTCCTGCTGAATAAAATGAACCGGCAGGAAGACATGGAAGTGCTGCTTGTCCTGCCGGGAAAGCGGGGCGCCACGCTGGGTTCGGGCGTTCATGAAAGCAGGGAGGGGGCCGATTTCCGGCAGTTTGAACTGGAAGAGTACCGTGCGTGGTACGGAAAGGCGGCATTCCGGGGGCTTGGCCGCTTTCTGGCGAAAGAAAAACCCGATCTGCTGGTGGTAGGCTGGCCTTATATTCTGCAGCTTTATTTCAACCCACGGCTTCCCCGGGTGCTCCGCAAGCACGGGATCCGGCTGGTGTACCGGGATATCCCGTTTAATGTGCCCCCGTACGGACAGGCCCGGGCTTATTTCCGGAATCAACAGATCCGGAACGAAGCGGGGGAGGCCGGAGTAAAAAAAGGATGGAAAGCGTATTGGTCCTTTATCCTGCTGACCGAGATCCGGAAACGATACCTCCACCTGGCCGATTCCCTGATTTTTTATGCCGATATCGCCTACGAGCTGATGGCTACCTACGGTATTCCGCGGGAACGCATTTTCATTACCGCCAATTCACCCGATACGGACCGTTTGCTGGAAACCTTTGAGCGGGTCCGGAAGCAGCCGCCCATCCTTCCGCCGAATCCACAGCGGCTGATCCATGTGGGACGGCTGGTGCGGTGGAAACGGGTGGACCTGCTATTGGAAGCGGTGCACCGGCTGCAGGAACGGTATCGGCGGATTGAGCTGGTGGTCGTAGGTTTCGGTCCGGAGGAGGAGGCCCTGAAACAACAAGCGGCGCAGCTTGGAATTGCCGATCGGGTACATTTTACCGGAGGGATCTACGAGGAAGACCGGCTGGGGGCGTTCCTGCATGCTTCGGCGGTGTACGTACTGGCCGGCATGGGAGGGCTGTCCATCAATGATGCCATGTGTTTTGGCAAGCCGGTGATCTGTGCGGAGGCGGATGGTACCGAAAAGCGCCTGGTACGGGAAGACTTCAACGGGAAATATTTCGAAAACGGGAACGCGGAGGATTTGGCGCGGGCCATTTCTTTCTTTTTGGAAGATCCCGCACGGACGGCCTCTTTCGGTGAAAACTCCCTCCGGATTATCCGGGAAGAAGTAAATATCTACACCGTGTTGGAGGAATACCGCCGGGCCTTCCGGTATGCGCTCCGCTCAGGCCGAAAGTGATTTAGGCCAGACTGCGAGTGATTTCGGGCACCGCCGAAAGTGACTTCGGTCCGGCCGGGAGTGACTTCGGGCAGGCCGGGAGTGATCCCGGTCAGGTCAGAAGGACAGCTCCTTGAGCTCTTCGGCCGTAAAGGCTCCTTCCCGGTCTTTTAGCTGTTCCCTTACCCGCGATACGTCGTCGGGCGAGACCAGTTCGGCTTGGTTGTTCCACGCATTCCGGACAAAACTCAGGATTTGCGCCACGTCGTAATCGGAAAGGGCGTCGTTATTGCCGATTCCGGGCATTTCCCCACTGATTTCATCCTCACCGTAATGGTGGCCGTCCACATCCACCGGTCCGGTCAGTCCGTACAGTACAATGGCTGCCAGGCGGTGCTTGTCGCCGGTAACCCATTCGGAATTGTTCAACGGAGGAGCCAGCGAACGGATTCCTTTGCCGTCGGCGCCGTGGCAGGTCTGGCAAATGTTTCTATACAGTTCCTGACCCCGGGAGAGTTCCTTGAGCAGTTCCCTTTTCAGGCGGGCCTGCTCCCGCTCGCGAATGTCGTCCAGGACTTCGTTCAAGTGTTCCTTGATGGTCAGGGTGCTGTCGCTGTTCCACTGGTTCAATTGCTTCAGGAAGGCTTCTTCTTTTCCATCCAGGTTGCTGATGATCGCATCCGAAACATAAGGGTCCTGAGGGTATTGCCGGGCAAGTTCCATTAAAAATCCATCGATTGCGCCTGGGGCAAAAGGCTGAAGGGACGGAAGGAGGAACGCCAGATAGGGCGCCAGCTCCTTTTTCACGGCCAGCGGCCGGATCGTGCGGAGAATGTCTTCGTGATTCCCGCGGCTTGCCACCGAAGGAATGGCGGTAAGGGCCTGGGCGGCCAGAAGTTCGTTGCTGCCGGTGATCCAGGGCTTCAGGTCTTCCCATCGAAGGGCGTACAGTCCTTCCAGGGTCCAGAGTGCATGAATGGCGCCAAAGGTTTGGTCATTGCCGGAAGCCGGACCGGCATTCAGCTTTTCACGCAGAAGCGGGACGATTTCGGTGTGCCGGCCATCGACGAGCAACTGCTGCGCTTTATCCCGTACCCATCCGTTTTCATGGTTAAGCAGGGCCACCAGCTTTTCCGGCTCCCGGGGGAAGACTACGGACCGGGCGGAATGGTCTTCAGCGCGATCGCGGCCATCGGTACCCAGGGAGCCCGTGGGCACGATCCGGTAAATCCGGCCGCGGTCAAGCGGCGTGGTCAATTCCCGCATCCGGATCTCGCTTTTCAGGTAATCGGTGAGGTAGGTCACGTGCTGGATGATACCGCGGTACATATCCACCAGATAAAGGGCGCCGTCGGGGCCGTTGTACGCGCTTACCGGACGGAAACGTTCGTCGGTGCTTGCCAGGAATTCTTTTCCTTCGTAGGCCTGTTTTCCGGATACGCGATTGATCCGGTAATCGATGCGGTTTCTTTTGACCAGGTTGGCCGAAGGTTCCGGTGTAAAGGCGTTTCCGGCGTAATCCTCACCGAACAGACCGCCCCGGTAAATGACCGGCCCGCTGGCTGCTGTGAAATGGACCAGCCGCAAACTGTCGTCGAGCGTGCCCGGACGGTATCCCCGGTTTACGCCCGGCGTGGGGCGGATGGGATAGACCCGGTTATCGGACACGATGCGTTCGTTGTACCCGGACAGGTTTTTTTGGGACGGATTGGTGGCGCCAAAGCGGGGCGGGAAGTAATCTCCCAGCAGATTGGCGGAATTGTGATTGTAAAAAAGCCTTCCCTGGTTGTCCTGGGAAATGCCCCACTGACCCCGGAACAGGGTGCGTTCAATCAGCCAACTGTCGCCCTTTTTGCGGTAGCGTTTGGACGACTTGGCATTGTAGATCCAGTTGTCCAGCGCCCGGTACAAGCCGTTGGGCTGGTGCTCCACGTTGCCTCCCACGGCGTATTCGGCATCTACGAGTGTCTTTTCTCCCGCAACGCCGTTGTTGTTTTTGACAAACCAAAGGTATGGCGGCTCGGCGACCAGAATCCCGTCTTCGACCAGGCAGACGGCGCGGGGCAGCACCAGGGAATCCATGAAAATGGATCGCCTGTCCATTTTGCCGTCCCCATCGGTGTCTTCCAGGACGGCGATCCGGCCCGTGGGGGTGTCTTCGCCTGTTCCGACGGTATCGGGCATGTAGCTGGGCATTTCCACAACCCACATCCGGCCGGTCTCATCAAAGGTCATGGCAACCGGCGCGGTGACCAGGGGCTCGGAGGCGACCAGTTCAATGGCGAAACCGTCTTCAAGCTGAAAGTGCTCAAGCGATTCCTCGGCGCCCAGTATGGGTGATTCTCCGTATGCTTCCCGGAGCGCGAGCGAATCGGCGATTCGCTTCTCTTCGGGGGTCTGGGAAGGCTGACAGGATATAAGAAGGCCGCATGCAAGGACAAACAGCCGTCCTTTGTTGATCAATAGCTCCATTCCTTGTGGCAGAAACGTTGTCTGGCAATATGCTTTAATCATGGCAAGGAAACGAATGTCGAGAAAATAAACAATTTTTCACAGCCTTTTTTTGTTATTTTGGGAAGGTGAGAGTAGTTCATGTGAATGCATACGACGGTAACGGCGGTGCGGGGCAGGCCATGATGCGGCTTCACCACGCGCTGAAACGCGAGGGGGTGCATTCGGAGGCGCTTTGCATGTACCGGTTCCATTCCGGCACGGACGTAACCCCCATTTACCGCAACGGACTGGGGAAACTCCGCTCCATCGCGGCTATTTTTTCGGAACGATACCTGGTGAAGGCGCTCACCCCCAATCAGGGCATTCCTTTTTCTCTCCAATGGTTCGGACTGCCTGTACACAGACATCCGCTGGTCCGTCGGGCGGATATTCTTCATCTTCACTGGGTTAACCACGGCATGCTTTCGCCCCGGCAGCTGGAAAAGTTGTTTGCGCTGAAAAAGCCGGTGGTATGGACCCTGCATGACAGCAATCCGCTTACCGGGGGCTGCCATGTGCGCTACGATTGCATCCGTTATGAAGATCGCTGCGGAAGGTGTCCGGCATTGGACAGCCGGCGGGAAAACGATTGGTCCCGCCGGGCATGGAATGCGAAGGCGAAGGCGGTGCGTGCCGCCCAGCCCGGGCAACTGACCTGGGTCGCGCCCAGCCGTTGGATGGGCGGATCGGCCCGCAAGGCGGGTTTAAACCCCGGACAGCCCGTGGAGGTGATCGGGAATGCGTTGGAAACGGAGGTCTTTTATGCGCGGGATCGCAGCAAATGCCGCCAGGAACTGGGTATTCCCCCGGATTCCTTTGTGCTTCTGGCGGGCCACATGCCCTCCAGCACCGACCGGCACAAAGGGGCGGCCGAACTCAGGCAGGCCATTGCCCGGCTACGGGCTTTTCCCGAGGTGGACCATTCGCGGATCAGGCTCGTTTTTTTCGGCAGCCGGCAAGGCGATGGGGAAGCCTGGCCGTATCCCTGCCATTTCGCCGGAAAGATTTCGCAGGATGAATTGCTTGCCGCGTATTACAGCGCGGCGGATATTTTTCTTTTTCCGTCGCTGCAGGAAAGCCTGGGCTATACCGCCCTGGAGAGTCTGGCCTGCGGCACGCCGGTGGTCGCTTTTGAGACCTCGGGTGTGACCGATGTCGTGCGGCATCAGGAAAATGGGTATTTGGCAGAAACGGGAAACGCATTGGATTTCGCCGAAGGAATCAAGTGGGTTTATGGGCATCCCGACCGGGCCGAGCTGGGCGCGCAGGGAATTGCGCACGCGGCGGCGCACTATGATTCCCACGTGGTGGCCGCAAAGCATCTGAACCTGTACAAGCAACTTTTAAGCAGATAAAATGACACCCGTTCTCAGCATCATCACCGTGACCTTCAATTGCCGCGACCTGCTTCCCCGGACCCTGGAAAGTGTACAGGAGCAATCTTTTCCGGGAATTGAGCACGTGGTCGTAGACGGTGCCTCTACCGACGGGACGCTGGATCTGATCCGGGCCCATGCAGACCGGTTAGGCAGCTGGGTGTCGGAGCCGGACAAAGGGATTTACGATGCCATGAACAAAGGGCTGCACATGGCCCGCGGCGAGTACGTGCTTTTTCTGAATGCCGGCGACACGTTTTTCTCAAAAGATACCGTCGGGGAGGTTTTCGCCTCGTCGGCTTCGTCGGCCGGATCGGCCGGATCGAAGAACGCTCCCGGCCCGGAGAACGCTCCTGGGTCGGAGAACATGGCCGGGTCGGAGGGGTCTGCTGGATCAACGCGAGCTGCCCGCCCGGATATTTATTATGGACAGACCAAGATCGTGGATGCCCATGGCCGGATTGTGGGGGACCGCCGCCTGCGCGCGCCCGAACAGCTCAACTGGAAAAGTTTCCGCTACGGCATGCTGGTGTGCCACCAATCATTCATTGTCCGGCGCGAACTGGCCCCGGAGTACGATCTGACCTGGCGAATCTGCGCGGACATCGACTGGTGCATCCGGTGCATGAAAGCCGCGCGGACGATCCACAATACCCATCGCTACATATCCTGCTTTCTGGAAGGAGGCTTTTCGCGGCAACAGCAACGGAAAGCCTGGAGGGAGCGCTTTGCCATCATGAGAAACCATTACGGGCTGGGAAGCACCCTGCTTTCCCATCTCTACATTATTTTCCGCTTTCTTCGGCTTTCCGCCGCCTGACGCCGGTATAAATTCCACCGCCCAGGAGCAGCACCAGCAGCAGCGAGCTAACCAGCGAAACCTTTTCTCCCGCATAGTATGCCGTGGGGTGGAAACGGAATTCAACCGTGTGCTTTCCGGCCGGAAGCTGCATGGCCCGCAGGACGTAATTCGCCCGGAAATGTGGATGCTCCTTTCCGTCCACATAGGCCTTCCAGCCTTTGTCGTAATAGATTTCCGAGAACACCGCGATGCGCTCGGTAGGACTCTCGTAGGAATAGGTAAGCCTTTCGGGATGATACCCCGTCAGACGGATCGTGGCATCCGCTGAATCGACCTGAATGATCTTCGAAACATCGATCTGATCGCGGAACCGCTCGTCCACCACGGCGGAAGTGCGGGGGACCGCGACGGTCAGGGCATTAAGCTCTTCGTCGGCGTTGGCCACAAACTGAACGCCGTTCACAAACCAGGCATTGCCCAGTGCGTCCGGGTTCCGGTGTGCCACCGCCTGCTGGCTCGTGCTGTCGGGAACGATGAAGTATTTGGTATTCAGCATATTGATCACGCCCATGTTCCCCTTGGAGATCTGATGGTCAATCAATTCCTGATAGCGGTGCAGTTTAGCCGCGTGGTAGCCGCCTATGCTTTTATGGTAGAAGGACGCATACGCGCTCTGAAACGATCCTCCCGGCGCCGACAGATCATACACCCGGAAATAGGTGGTATCCTGTAAGATCTGCTGGTCGGCGGCCCGCATCGGGAAGAATTGCTCGTCCCGGCTTTTGGGAACAAAATCCTCGTCATTCAAAAATCGTTTATTGACCGTCCAAAGGTCTGCCAGCACGAAAACGCCCAGCACCATCAGGGCGGTCCGGGATTTCAGTTTGCCAAGCAGGAAAGCCCATAGAATTCCACCTGCCACGGCTATAAAGAGCAGGGAACGAAGCGCGTCCATCCGGAACATGCTTTTCCGGTCCGACAGCAAGGCGCTGTGGAGCTGGTCCCCGAACGGGATCTGGGCAAAGCGCTGCCCGTCGTAGGGAGAACTGAAACTGAAAAACAGGCCCGGAACGAGGAACAATACAAGGCAAATCCCCGCCAGCGCGTAAAATGTGTATTTAAAGTTTTTTTGCAGCGCTTTCCGGTCGGCTTGGGGTGTGTCGAAGATCCGTTTAAGCGTCACCAGCGCCAGCAGCGGAATGGTAAACCCGGCCACCATCAGAATGGATTCCACCGCGCGGAACTTATTGTAGAGGGGAAAATAATCAAAGAAGAGGTCGGAGAACCACTGGAGGTGGCGCCCGAACGACAGCAGTACCACCAGCAGGGTGCCCAGCAGCAGCCCCCATTTCATCGGACCTTTCAATAAACCCAGTCCCAGGATAAACAGAAACAGGGTAATTACGCCGAAATAATAGGGTCCCGATGTAAAGGCTTTGTCGCCCCAATACGTGGTATAACCGATGGCGCCCGGCTGCGCGACGATCTGCTGCGCCTGTGCAGGCGGAACGTTGTTTTTCACGAGGGTCTCATACAGCGCCGAGTTTTCTCCTACCGCATAGCCAGAAGCTGCTCCGTAGGCGTTGGGAATCAAGAAAGTAATACTTTCTCCAATACCCTGGCTCCACTGATAGGCGTATTCCTTGTCGAGTCCGCCGGTGGCCGCTTCACCGGTCAGGTCCGCGCTCAGTTCGGATCGGCCGCGAATGGTCTCTTCGGCATACTCGTAATTCACCCACAGTGAGCCAAAGTTCACTCCAATGGCCAGGACGACCGCGCCAAGCAGGGCCCCGCAGGATTTTAAAAACGCAGGCAGGGTGTTGCTGCGTATCGCATGCACCAGGTACACCGCCATGAATACCAAAATGACCAGCATCAAATAATAGGTCATCTGCAGGTGATTGGCCCGGATTTCCAGGGCAAGGAATGTGGCGGTCAGCGCCGCGCCGGTAAGCAGTTTGCCCCGCAGCGCCAGCAGAATGCCCGCAAAAATAGGGGCGAAATAGGCCACGGCGATGGCTTTTGTGCTGTGGCCGGCTTCGAGAATCACAAAATTATAACACACAAATGCCACGGCAATTGCTCCGATAGCCGAAAGCAGCGGTTTCATCCGCATGGTGCAGAACAGCAGATAGGCCCCCAAAAGATATAGCAGGACCGTGTGTACCGGATTCGGGAAGATACTATTCCAGAAACGGATAAAATAAGATGCGATATTGGAGGGGTATTCAAGCCAGATCTGGAAGGAAGGCATTCCGCTGAACATGGCGTTGGTCCACAAGGGAACCTTGCCTTCCAATTCCTTGTATTTGACCAGTTCCGAAGCCATCCCCTTCATCTGGATGTTATCGGACTGGGCCAGTTCAAGCCCGTTAAGTACGGGGCTGAAATAAACGAAGCTAAGTGCGAGGAAAGCCAGCACCACGTACAGGTGCGGCAGAAGTTTGCTGAAGCGGTCTTTCATTCAAATCTTATTTTTGCCACGATCAAAAATAGGAATTAAGACCACACTTCGGGTAAGGAATGCTATTCCTTTTTCACTTTCACCTCTTCAAAATCCACAAATTCACCTGCTTTGGGGGAAGCGCTTACTTTTTCCTTCTGCTGGGGGGGAATGTATTCCACCCGTATTTCGCCTTCGGGGCGGGTTTCCGGTTGGGACGAATGAGTGGATTGTTGATATTGCTGAGAGAATTTATATCCCATCTTTTTCACCATCATGCGGGCAAGTCCGGGCAGAAGCGCCCTGAAAAGTAGCCTTACCAGGTAGAAAACAGCGAAAAAGATTACCAGGAATTGCAAAAATTTCATGTTATCCGAATTTTTCCTTGATCAGCTTCTCCATGGCGAATAATTCATCCCTGAGCTTGGCCGCTTTGAGAAAATCCATTTCTTTGGCCGCCTGGTTCATCTCCCGGCGTGTCCGCTCAGCGCTTTTCTGCATTTGCTCCTTGCTCATGTACTGGATTACCGGATCAGCCAGGATACTTATTTCCTCGCTCTCCATGTAAGGCTGCTGAACACCGCCCTTGAAGTCCACCACAGAGGTTTGCTCAATAATTGACTGCTTTCCACTACTAACGGTTTTCGGGGTGATATTGTGTTGAATATTGTAATTTATTTGCTTTTCACGGCGACGGTTTGTTTCATCGATGGTCCGCTGCATGGAATGCGTAATCTCGTCGGCGTACATGATTACCCTCCCTTCGGCGTTGCGGGCCGCACGGCCGATGGTTTGGATCAGCGCCGTATGGGAACGCAGAAATCCTTCTTTGTCTGCGTCCAGAATGGCCACCAGCGACACCTCCGGCAGGTCCAGCCCTTCGCGCAACAGGTTGATCCCCACCAGCACGTCGAATTCGCCCAGCCGAAGTCCACGCAGAATATCGACCCGCTCCAGTGTTTTCACTTCGGAATGAATGTAGCGGCTGCGGATATTCAGCCGGGTCAGGTACTTGGTCAGTTCTTCGGCCATGCGCTTGGTGAGGGTGGTTACCAGCACGCGGTCGCCTTTCTTCACGGTGAGATCAATTTCCTCCAGCAGGTCGTCCACCTGGTTTGAAACGGGCCGGATCTCAATGGCCGGATCGGTCAGTCCGGTAGGGCGGATCACCTGTTCCACAATCACCCCGCCGGTTTTTTCCAGTTCGTAATCCCCCGGGGTGGCGCTCACGTAGATCGTTTGCGGCGCCAGCCGCTCAAACTCGTTGAAATTCAGGGGGCGGTTATCCAGCGCTGCCGGCAGACGGAAACCGTAGTCCACCAACGAAAGTTTCCGGGAGCGGTCGCCTCCGTACATGGCCCGGATCTGCGGAATGGTCACGTGACTTTCGTCAATCACCATGAGGTAATCCTCCGGGAAGTAATCCAGAAGACAGAACGGCCGCATGCCGGGCGGCCGGCCGTCGAAAAAACGGGAGTAATTTTCAATGCCGCTGCAGTATCCCAGCTCGCGCATCATTTCCAGGTCGTAATTCACCCGTTCTTCCAGCCGTTTGGCTTCCAGGAAGCGCTGCTCGTCAATCAATTGCTGCTTGCGGGCTTCCAGCTCTTCCTGGATGTCCCAGATGGCCTGCTTCATCCGTTCCTTCGGGGTCACAAACAGGTTGGCAGGGAAAATGGCCACGGTATCAAATGTCTCGAGGGTCCGGCCGTTGACCGGGTCGATGGAACTGAGTTCTTCTATTTCATCCCCGTAGAATGAGATCCGGTATGCGAAATCCGCATAAGCCAAAAAGACATCCACGGTATCGCCCTTCACCCGGAAGGTGCCCCTTCTGAATTCGACTGCGGTCCGGGAATACAATAATTCCACCAGGCGATGCAGAAACGCATTCCGGCTGATCCGCGTTCCCACGCCCACCCGGAAGATGCTGTTCGAGAAATCTTCCGGATTTCCCATTCCATAAATGCAGGAGACCGAGGAGACCACAATCACATCCCGTCGTCCCGACATCAGTGCGGAGGTTGTTTTCAGACGGAGCTTTTCGATTTCCTCGTTGATATTCAGGTCTTTCTCGATGTAGGTATTGCTGGCCGGCATGTAAGCCTCCGGCTGGTAATAATCGTAGTAAGACACAAAGTAATTCACCGCATTCTTCGGGAAAAACTGTTTGAATTCCCCGTAAAGCTGGGCGGCCAGCGTCTTGTTATGACTCAGCACCAGGGTGGGACGCTGTGTCTGTTCAATCACGTTGGCAATGGTGAAGGTCTTGCCGGAACCGGTTACCCCAAGCAATACCTGAAAGGGTTCGTTGTTTTCCACCCCTTCAACCAATTGCCGGATCGCCTCCGGCTGGTCCCCCGTTGGCTTAAATTGCGAATTGAGTTCGAACTGCATTCCTGCAAATTTAGTAGGAAAAACCCATAACTTCATCATCGCGTTACATTCAGGCAATAGGCCAAAGCGATCTTTGGATCGTATTCATGACACAGCGTAACGTAGAGCTCGTAATAATCTCCGACGTGCATTTGGGTACCTATGGGTGTCACGCGACTGAACTCCTCGAATACCTTCATACGATCCGTCCTAGCCAGCTGGTTCTAAACGGGGACATCATTGACATCTGGCAGTTCAGCAAACGGTACTGGCCCGAGCCGCACATGCAGGTCATCCGGAAAATCATGCAGTTCGTTGCCGAAGGGGTGCAGGTGTACTACCTGACAGGGAATCATGATGAAATGCTGCGGAAATTCGCTGACCTTAAACTGGGTGGCTTTCACCTGAAAAACAAATTGGTGCTCGAGCTGGACGGCAAAAAGGCCTGGGTGTTTCATGGCGATGTCTTCGATGTGACCATGCAACATTCCAAATGGCTTGCTAAATTAGGGGCAGTAGGTTACGACAGCCTGATCCTTTTGAATAGCTTCACCAACTGGCTTTTGAACATGGCGGGTAAGCCGAAAATGAGTTTTTCGAGGAAAATTAAAAGCGGCGTGAAGCGGGCAGTTCGGTTTATGAATGATTTTGAAGCAACCGCGGTGGCTATTGCCCTCGAAAATGCGTATGATTATGTAATTTGCGGTCATATTCACCAGCCGACGATCCGGAGGGTCCAAGATCAGTCCGGGTCGGTGGTATACCTGAATTCCGGTGACTGGGTGGAAAGTCTGACCGCATTGGAGTACCATGCAGGGAAATGGTGTCTTTATTCCCACCACGAGAAGCATTTGCTTCCTGAACCGGTACGGCAAGAGGCAACGCAGGTGAAACAGGAGCTTAGATTTTGAAGATACTTTACGCCATACAGGGAACAGGAAACGGCCACGTGAGCCGGGCCCGGGAGGTCATACCCTATTTGGAAAAATACGGCGAGTTGGACCTGCTGCTCAGCGGAACCCAGGCCGACGTGGAGCTTTCGCAGCCCTTAAGATGGAAATTGCATGGCTTCAGCTTCATTTTCGGTAAACACGGAGGCGTGGACTACCGGAAAACCTGGACCACAATGGATCTTCGTCAGCTCCGCAAGGACATGGCCATGCTTCCCTTGGAAGAATACGATCTGATCATCAGCGATTTCGAACCCGTCACCGCCTGGGCCTGCCGGTCGCGGAAAATTCCCTGCATCGGACTCAGTCATCAGGCTTCGTACCTTTCCCCGAAAACCCCCCGTCCGGCCCGGCATATACCGCACTGGGCCGAATGGCTTTTCCGGAATTACGCTCCGGTGACCGCGGCAATCGGTTTTCATTTTCAGCGCTACGACGATTTCATTTATACGCCCATCATCCGGAGCGAGATCCGGGCGCTTCGTCCTGAAAACAAAGGACATTACACGGTGTATCTTCCGGCACATGACGACCATCTCCTGGTGGCCTTGTTAAAACAGATTGACGAAGTGCCCTGGCATGTTTTTTCAAAACACTGCAGGGAAAGCTACCGGGACGCCAATGTGTGGGTCAGGCCCGTGAATAACACCCTGTTCAATGACAGCCTCGCCTCCTGCGAAGGCTTGTTGACTGCCGGAGGCTTTGAAAGTCCGGCTGAAGCGCTTTTTCTGGGAAAAAAAGTTTTTTCCATTCCCATGATGGGGCAATGGGAGCAACAGTGCAACGCGGAAGCCCTGCGTCGAATGGGGGTTCCGGTGATGAAGCCCAGTGAAAAACGACTCGGCCCGGTGCTGAAAGAATGGGTTAAAAACGGCCCTTTGGTCCCGGTAGATTTTCCAGACCATACGGAAGAGATCGTTGAGCGGCTGGTGAATAGCTATTGCTCCAGATGAGTAGTACTATTCTTTCAGCTGGAGGAAGAAATCCTGAATGCTTACTCCAAGGTATCCACAGATGCGCTGCAGGGTAGACACGGAAATGTTCTGTTTTCCGGTTTCGATCCTGGCGATATGAATATTGGTATGGAGATAAAACTCCTCCTGGGTAATACCCGCTTTTTTTCGAAGCTCTTTTATCCGCAACGCGATACTCACAAGCAGCTGCCTGTGCTGTTTTTCCAGTTCTGGATAAACAAGGTCTTCAGATACGTCCAGTAGATATTCTCCCATTTAGGCTAATTATATTATTGTGCTTAATAACATTACAGATTAAAGGTACGCAAAAATAGAAAAGAGCGGGCAATAAACTCTCAATAAAATGACATATACGTCATTTTTCAAACGGGCGCGATTTGGCATGCCGACCCAACTCGTTGGCACATAGCTGGTTAAGAAATAGCAGTGTGTGTTATTTTTTCTTAATCTTTCCGAAAAACTCCTTTACTGAGATTTCAAAATAAGCACAGATCCGATACAAGGTATTGATGGAAATGTTCGATCTACCCGTTTCTATCCTGCCAATGTGAATGTTGGTGTCTTCATAAAACTTTTCCTGTGTAATGCCCGCCTCCGACCGGATTTCGCGTATCCGAACCGCGAGTTGCGACAAAAATTCTTTTTCCTCCTCTTTCAAAATGTGATTCACCGCTCTTAATTTACTCTCTTAACAAGATACATGGAGGCATAAAATTATTTCTAAATAAGAAACTTGACAATTACACAAAAGTAAGTTTCTTTCATTTTCCTTTGATCGGAGGAGCGAAATCCGCATCCAAAATGAAGTTGTGGCGTGTCCTGAGGCAATTGTTATCCCCTTTTAAAGCGTATAAATACAGTTTTTAGCCAAAAATAAACTGACATATATGTAATTGTCCTTCTGGTTTTGGCAGTGTAACTTGCAAGAGCTTGACGAAACAATTGTGTGCGTACAAATAGCCTGATTATCAGTCAGAAATATATTTACGAGGATGAAGAAATCCTTCGCAAGATCAAAGTGTGCGTCTATGAACCCAATATTATTCCTTCTCGGCTGCGAAGCCGGCAATACCAGTTACAACAATAATTTCAAGCGCTTATGAAACTTAATTTTACTTCCCGAAAACGTTTAGCTCGTATTGCTTCGTTTTTATTTACCCTGTTATTTGTCGCTGGTGCGGCCTTTTCGAGCTACGCCCAGCAGCCGATGGAGCGGGTGTATGCGGATGATGTGGAAAAAAGTAACGACGATCATCTTTTAGTCGTTGTAAAGGCAGGATATGTAGAGAATGAGAACAATGCGGTAGATGGCGACCCAAATACCGCGGCGACGCTCAATTCGACTGGAGTCAATGTAGGAGGTATCGTCTTGGGAGGCGAAGCCGTTATCCGGCTCCGTTTCACCGGCGCGAACCGGCCCTCGCCCGGTACGCCGGTGACTGTTAAAATGGGGCTTGGGGGTGCAGTGCTGAGTCTTTTGAATAATATCACCGTTCAGCCTATTAATGGAGCTCAAACTAACAGCAACGGAGGAGGCAACGAGGTAGGAACGGCGGTGGCTATTTCGGATATTGTGGACCTTTTGGCGGGTGAAAACCAGATTGAATTCACCGTTACTCCGAACGTGGCTTATGATGGCTTGAAGATTCGCCTGTCTCCGGCTGGCGGAATACTTGGTTTGGGTGTGCTTGCTAAGGCCGAGGTCTATGAAGCTTACTTCCTTCAGCCGGCAAGCGGTCCGCTCGCCTGTGACCAGCCGGTTGATCTATTGTATGGTGCCACCGGATCCATTGGAAGTATTCTGAATCCGGTTGAGAATCCCTACAACGCGATTGACAACAATCCCAGCACCTACGCCGAGTTGCACGCAACCGTTAGCGCGATTGATAACAGAACGCATATAACCGGTATTTTTCCTGGCAGCACGACTGCCGGGGATTCCATTCGAATCATAGTCCAGGATCCGGGCGGTTTGCTGGATCTAGCGCTTATTTCGGAGAAGTTTTATGTAAAAACGTTCAACGGTACAACCGACAATGGTTACCTGGAACTCAACCAAAACCTGCTGCGTTTAAATTTATTGGCCGGCGAAAGCGATATCTACGAAATTACCTATCCCGTAGATCAGCCGTTTGACCGGATCCAGGTTGCAGTAGGGGGAGGACTTGCCGCGGCGCTGGAAAGATTACGGGTCTACGAAATCTCCCGCCTGGCTGTGGGGCCTCAAGTGGACGGCTTGGTTGACGATATCCTTGCAACCTGCGAGGGTGGTACCACTACACTGACGATCGAAAGCCCCGAGGCCGGACTGACATACCAATGGTATGATGAGTCCGGAACAGCCGTTGGAACCGGTACCTCCTTTGACGCGGGGGTACTTGCTGCCGGAGACCATATATATTATGTTAGCTCCACCCGGTCTGGCTGTACCACCGAATCCGGCCGGACGATGGCGATCGTGCGGGTTAACCCCACCTCGCTCGCGACAGACATTACGCTGGACGATGTGGCCACCTGCGAAGGCACGGCCGCGGTACTCAGTCCCACCAGCACGGTAAGCAACCCGGTTTACACCTGGTATAAGGATATCAACAAAACAGAAGCCATTACCGACGGGCTGACCGAAGGTCCGGTAAGCTACGGGGTTGACGCCAGCGGGGTGTTGACGGTAACGGGTCTGGCCGCCGGTACCAATGCCACGTATTACGTAGCGGTATCGGGCGACGGGCAGTGTGAGAACGCTGCCGGCGAGCTGAAGCCGGTCAACGTGACGGTGACCGCGCCTCCGGATGCTCCGGTTGCGCCGCCGATGGTATCGGCCAACACGGGCGACAATGTAACCCTTGTTGCCGAGCTTCCCACCGGTGCACCTGCCGGGGCTACCATCGTATGGTACGACAGCTCGAATACGGAGATCGGCACAGGCACCAGCATTCAGGTAGGGCCGTTCGCTATGGCGGGCAGCTACACCTTCCACGCCGCGGTTCGGGTAGAGGGGTGTGAATCGGCCTTTGCCGACGTGGTGGTTGAGGTGACCGGCGCGCCGGTTCTTCCGGACGAGACCTGTAACCTGCCCACTTCGCAGGCCAACGGGACGGATGGGCTATTGTGTCTGGCGTGCCAGATAATCAACCCGAACAATTCGATTGACGATAATCCAGACAACTTCACGCGCCTGACCATGAGCGCAGGGCTGGCCGCCTCGATATACCAGCAGCTGATCTTTGACCAGGCCGACAAAGCGGCCAACGACAGCATCCGCGTGCGGGTAGCCTTCCCGGGCGGACTGGCTGACCTGGGTGTGCTGTTCCAGAGCACGGAACTGATCGTTCGCAACGGGACTGCCGAGGTAAGCCGCTACGATCTGGAGGATGGCCTGATTACCCTCCGTCTGCTGGGAGGCAATTCCTACGAGGTGACCGTTCCGGCCGGTGGCGACTACGACCGGCTGGAAGTCCGTCTGAACGGCGGTTTGCTGAGCGCGGTCACCAGCCTGGACATCTACGGTGCACAGATCATCTACCCCGGTCCGCAGGATATTCCCGAGGAGGGTATCACGGTCTGCGCGGGTGAGACCCCGACGCTGACGGTGACCGGGGAAGCCAATACGACC
>JAJUHF010000019.1 GCA_029268045.1 Anseongella ginsenosidimutans | reverse complement strand
TATGTAAAAATGTAATCGATTAACTAAACCAATTATGCGATTGAAACTCATAAAGACCCAAATCAGTCCTTTTACGAAGAGTTTGATCCATACGGAATACAGAGATCAGACACATTTTTTTCCGCCTTATCATGGGAAACCTTCGTATCACTCACATCCTGAGATCGAGCTAATTTATTTCATTGAAGGATCTGGAGACGGGATTTTAGGCAGTGAAACATTCTCCTACAGGCCTGGAGACATGGTGTTGATCGGTTCCTACTTGCCGCACAAATGGAGGAGCGACCCCGAATTGCATCACCAAAATCCGCCCGCACGCTCGCGTGCGATCATTTCCTACGTCAACCCCACGGTGTTTGAACAGCTGTTTAAGCTGCTGGATGAGCTGGAAGGCGTGAAAAAACTCCTGGAGCAGGCATCCAAAGGTGTGTTCATCTACGGGAAAACCCGGGAAACGGTGGCCCGGAAACTGATGACCCTTGCCGCCGACAGCAAACCGCTGAAAATCAACAGTGTACTTGAAATTCTCCACCTGATATCCGAAACGGAGGAAAAGAAATTCTTTCTGAAGGAATCCCCGCTTCTCAGCCATACGAATTCCGATCGCCTGGTGGAAGTGATCCGGTTTATCAATGAGAACCTTCACGAACCGATCACGTTGAAGGATGCGGCGGAGATCGCCTGCATGACCCCTCCCTCCTTCTGCAGGTTCTTTAAAAGCCGAACCCAGACTACCTTTTCCCAATACCTGGCAGAAAGACGGATAGAGCATGCCCGGAAGCTGTTGATCGAAATGGACAAACCAGTTTCGGAAATTGCCAGTCTGTGTGGATACAGCTCCAATTCCCATTTCGGCAAGATCTTCAAACACCACACCGGTCAAAGTCCTTACCAATACAAGACCAGGGTCAGCGGAGTAGCCGGCTAAACCGCCCGGTTGAATCCTCAAAACAGTGGCCGGATAAAGAGGCCGAATAAAATGGCCGAATAAAAAGAGGCCGCCCGGTCTTACCCGGGACGGCCTCCTGAATCACGCTGAATTAGCAAGAAGATCAGTGATTGGGGTTTTGTTTCAACGTCGCTTCGGTGCCTATCCTTGACCTATCAATCTCAATATTGGGTATGGCGTAAATTTCGTGTTTACCCTGAACGAATTTTGCATTCTGAAGGATCAGGTAGGGTTCACCGGTGGCAGCAAGGTGGGTGGCATTCTCGTGTGCAATGTAATCGTTCAACATCGAGGCCATGTAACCCGGTTGCTGTAGATCGTAACGCTGCAGATCGAAAAAGCGATGTCCCTCCATGGCCAGCTCCAGTTTCCGTTCGAAACGGACCGCTTCCCGTGCAAATTCCTTCCCCTTGGCCTCAAACTGGCCGCTATAAGGTAAAACCTCGTAATTGGCCGCCGGGACATTGCTGAATCCCTGGGAAGGATCATCGGGATTATTGTACTTTTTAAGGAATCCAGCCGGATTTGCAGCGCGGTTCCGTACCCGGTTCACGTAGGATTCCGCTTTGGCCAGACTTCCGATTTCCACTTCCACTTCCGCGGCCCAGAGCAGTACCTCGGCAAAGCGGATGATCGCGAAATTGGTACCGTTGGCAGCCTGCCAGCCGTCCTTTACCTCCGAATGCGCTTCATCGGCCTTCCAGTGCACCCACTTCTTCCCGCGGTAAGGTCCGCCCACATCCCAGGGCTGGCGGTAAACCTGCCAGTCATGATAGGGTATTTCCCTCCGGCCCACCGTCCAGTCCAGCCGCGGATCCAGCGGTCCAGCATACGGTGTAAAGGGCTCATTCAGGTCCATTCCCATGTCGTTGGTAATGTCGAAATCGTTCCAGGTTTCAATCAGCGGCAACCCGTCCTGCGTCTTATAGGAGTTCACCAGACTGAACGAGGGCTGGTTACCCCAACCGCTTGGGTTCAGGAAGGGTGGATAGTTGCTCCACTCCCCGAAGTTTCCGTTTAAGCCATTGGCTCCGTCGTTCACCGAATTCTGAACGGAAAACACTGCTTCCGGTCCGTTCTCCCATTGCGGTCTCCAGAGCTGGGAGAACTCAGGCTGAAGATCGTATTTGTCACCGCTGGGTGTCACCCCGTTTGCAATCAGATTATCCAGTAGCGGTTTGGCCTCGTTGAATTTACCCTGGAACATGTAGGCTTTCACCAGAAAGGCCATCGCCGCCCAGCTGTTCGCCCGGCCGGGCTGGGAAGCCACGGGAGCGAGGTTTTCCATGGCAAAGGTCAGATCAGCCTCAATCTTGGGCCATACCGGTTCGGTATTGCTCACATTGTAATTGCCTTCGCTGAATGTAATGCTTTCGTCCACATAGGGAACATTGCGCCATGTTTTGGCCGCGTCCAGATGATAAAGGCCTCGTAGGAAGCGTGCTTCGGCCGTAATCTGCGTTGCCTCCGCATCGGTGAACACGCCCGCGTCCACCCGGGCCAGGGTACGCAGTACTTCATTCGCGCGCTGGATTCCCCCGTAATAGTGCCGCCAGGTATGGGCCAGAATATCGTTAAAGGCTGTATAGGTGTAGTTTTCTATTTCCAGCCGTTCTACCTGAGAGCCGTAGCCGCCCCCTTTTCTGGAGTCGTCCGAAGCGGTAGATCCCAGCCAGGCATTCCACACCCCGGTATGCATGTCACTCACGCCCGGCACGCCAACGCCGTCCAGTAAGGAGTAAGCCCCCACCAGGAGTCCTTCGACCCCGGCCTTATTGTTCAACGACACGTCGCTGATCTGTCCAATCGGCGGTCTTTCCAGGAAGTCCTCGCTGCATGCATTTACCATCAGGCACAGGCAGAGGGCAGCGACGTACACAGCCGGTTTCCGCATATTTAATAACTTTCCCATCGTCTTATTGTTGATATGTATAATCTAAAATGTCACGTTGAATCCGAACACAAATCCTTTTTCCTGCGGGTAATTCCCGGAATCCACACCACGGAAACCCGTACCGCCTGCAACTTCAGGATCAATACCCGAATAGTTTGTGATCACAAATAAGTTGGTTGCCTGCAAGTATAGTTTCAGATTGGAAATCCCCAGGCTTTTCACCGCATCGGCCTGCACGTTGTATGCTACCTGCAGAGACCGAAGGCGGAAGAAAGAGCCGTCTTCCAGGTAGGAAGAATTAAAGACATTGTTCGCATAGCTGCTGAAAGAAGGCACAAGCTCGTTCTTGGGCACATCGGTGTTGGTATTGGTCGGCGTCCAGGCTTTCAGCACCCGTCGGCTTTTATTGCTAACGCCTCTTGACCAGTTTCCTAGAAATTCCAGCGTGTTATTGAAGATATCCTGCCCGAATGATCCGTACATGACCGCTGAAAAGTCGAAGTTCCGATAGCTGGCCGCAAGGTTCAGCCCCAAGGTGAAATCGGGGTTCGGATCACCGTAATGCACCCGGTCATCCGGAGTAATGACTCCATTTCCATCCGCGTCGAGGTATTTAAACCGGCCGGGTTCCGCCCCTTCCTGGGTCGCATGGGCGGCTACTTCTTCCGCTGTCTGGAAAATGCCAATCACCTTGTATCCGAAGAAAGAACTCATCGGGAAACCTTCCTGATACCGGATCTGCCCCTCGTCTACGTATCCTGGAGACGGGAGGGAAACAATTTTATTTCGGTAGGAAGTGAAGGACGTCCCTAACCTTAACCGCCAATCCTGGGAGAGCTGTTTCCGGAATACAAGCGATGCATCAATCCCCTTGTTCTGGATATCGCCGATATTGACCCACGGAGAGGCGGCCTCTCCGGCGGTGGAAGGCGCTTGCATCGGACGAAGAAGCCCATCGGTGGACTTTTTGTACACTTCCACGGAGATATCAATCTGATTGTTGAACAGCGTAGCGTCCAAACCGATGTTCTTTAATTCGTTCCGTTCCCAGGACGTATAGGTGTTTCCGTTCTGGAGTGGATAAAACCCGGGAACCAGGGAGTTTCCGCTGCCGTTCATATCGTAGTATGACAAGCCCGGATGCTGCCCGTAGGTATAATACGCGTTCGCCGGATTGATCCCTTCCTTGTTCCCCATCACCCCGTAACTTGCCCTGATCTTCAGGTCATTCAGCCAACTTACGTCTTTCATGAAGGTTTCTTCACTGATCCTCCAGCCGATTGCTACAGCCGGAAATACCCCGTGCCGGTTGTCTTTTCCGAAAGCAGAAAAGCCGTCCCGCCGGATCGTAAACCCAAGGATGTAGCGGTCGTCGAAACTATAATCCAGCCGTCCGAAGAGCGAGAACAGCGCATCCTCCGAAGCGCCGCTGCTGGGGGGAAGGGTATTCTGCGCATTTCCGAGAATCAGGTAATTGTAGTCGGTGAGGAAAAAGTTCTGGCCCGACCCGGTAAGGGAACGTGCTTTGTTTTCCACCATCTCCGTTCCCACCAGTACACTCACGGTATGTTTGTCAACCACCGTATTGTAGGACAGGTCATTGGTCCATTGCGCCGTGGTATAGAAACCCGAGTTTTCACTCAAACTGTTGTTGTTTCCTCCGCCGCCGCTGGACCAGTAGGACGGATAGTTGAACGTCTGGGTGTAATAATTATTGATATTCCCACCAAAACGTGTTCTGGCGGTAAAATTTTTCAAAAAGTCCACTTCCAGGTACACATTGCCCACAATGCCGTAGTTACGGTTCCGGTTATTATCCGAGAAATGACGCATTGCCTTGGCATTGCTCCAGTCTCCCATTTCCGAGATTCCAGGCCCCACGAACGGGCCTGCGAAGTTTCCCTGAATGTCGTACACAGGCATAAAAGGCAGCCATTTCATCGCGTCCCCGATTGAACTGAAGGGGTGGTTGGGTGAATATTCAACCATGGGATTGTCTTTGTAAAACACATTCAGGTTTTCCCCCACGCGGATGTTGTCGTTAATGATGAACTCGGAGTTCGCACGCAAGTTATACCGTTTCAGATAGGTCCTTTCCAGTGTGCCCTGATCATTCAGGTAGCCCATCGACAACAGGAAGGTGGACCGTTCCGACCCACCACTGGCGGTCACCACGTGGTTCATCATGAGTGCAGGTCGGAAAATCTCTTCGTACATATTGGTCCGACCGGTTTTAACCAATTTGGCGATAATGTAATTGTTATTGAAATCGCGTGGATCAAAATTGTAATTGGACGGATTCACGACCGGATCGCCTTCCATGGCAACCCCCCGTTGGGAAGGAGAAGCACGCCAGGCGTAATCCGGAATAACTCCTCCGGGAAAAAGCGTGGTGGCGGGATTCAGTTCCGACCAGATTCTCGCGTATTCCTCCGCGTTGAGCAGGTCGATGGGATCCGAATCGGGAATTTTAACATTATAGAAAGATTCATAGCTGACCTTGGTCCGCCCCCGGGCACCCTTCTTGGTGGTAATGATAATTACCCCGTTTGCCCCCCGGGCGCCGTAAATGGAGGCAGCCCCTGCGTCTTTCAGCACCTGGATCGATTCCACGTCGCTGGCAGGAACGTCGTTGATCTGACCCTGAATTCCGTCTATCAGGACCAAGGGGTTGGTATTGAACCCCGTGATCCCACGGATAAATATGCTACTGGACTGTCCGGGCGATCCGCTGTTGATGATGTCCACCCCGGGTGCCTGGCCCTGCAGCGCTTGCATGGCCGATCCCGCGGGGACGGACTTCATGGTCTCCACATCCACAACCGCAACCGACCCCACGATATCCTTCTTTTTCTGTGAAGTATAGCCTGTAACCACCACCTCGTCCAGGGATTCCTGATCGGGCTGTAAAACCACATGGATGAACGACCGTCCTTCTATCGCGATCTCCTGGGTTTTGAACCCCAGGACATGGATCGACAGCGTGGCTGTCGCGGCGGCATTTATGGTGAAATTGCCCTCTTCGTCCGTTGCCGTTCCCTGGGTGGTTCCGATAATGCTGATACTGGCTCCGGGAAGGGGTGAATTGTCCGGATCGGTTACTTTCCCGGTAACGGGACTATTCTGCGCATGCCCTTCGAACTGATAGAGTACCAGGATCAGCAGAAATAGTCGTGTCAATGTTGCTTTCATTTACTTTAGTTTTAGGTCATTTATCCGATTCCGGGAAACCCATTCTGGCTTCCCCGAATTTCTTAACTCAATTTTAATGTGAAGTTCGCTGAAAAACAGACATAAAAATGTCCCTTTATTAGCAGGAATTATAGCATATTTAACCCACAGAAGCCACCCGATGCCGGTGGAAATGTAATCGATTACCTGTCTTAGGGAGTTTCGGAGGGGATCCAGGGCTGCGACCGCCTGTAAAAAGCCGGATCGAGGGCATTTGCCCAAAGCCGGGCGGCGTGAAACAGGCCGGCTTCGCTCAGATGCAGGCCATCGTAGCGGTCAGCCGGAGACAGCAGGTCGTAGTCCGGCCCGGGAAAGCAGTCTTTTTCCCGGATCATCCGTTCCTGCGCCTGGCGCACGGCAGGTGTCTGACTTTGCCGGTTGACAACCAGCGCAAGGCGGGAGTATCCCAGATCCTTCCGGGCCTGATCAAGGAAGGTGCGGTAGTATTGAAAAATCACATCCGGATCCTTTTGACCGGCATCGTTGGCTCCCTGGTCTGCAAGAAGCGCCCGGACCCCGGTTAGATGGATGTATTTACGGAAGGCATTCAGGACGTTGATATACGGCATCCGGATAGCCGAACGGACAAAGCCATGCTCAAACTGTACGCCCTGCGATGATTTGGCCCAATGTTCCAGGCTGGTACCGCCAAAGGCCGCGTTGAAGAGCAGCACCGGCACGTTTTCCTTTTGCGCTACGTATTCGCCGAATTTCGACCAAAAATAATTACTGTGTCCGAAGGGCGCGTGCGCGACGCCCGTCCCCGCGTGCACAAATACGGGCTCGGGCAAATAGGCCGGGTCACCGGTGGTGAGGTACATTTGGTCAAACCGCTCTTCCTTCTCGTCCAGACGTACGGTATTTACCCGGTCGTCGTAAGCGCCGTCGATGTTTATGGCACCTCCCTGGGCTACCGAGTGGCCCACGATCAGAAATACCTCCCCTATTCCAACGCGCTCCACGCGAACCACGTCCGTAATTTCTCCCGCTTGCCAGGAACGCACTTCCAAATCATACCAGCCCCCCGGTCCTTCGATGCGACCGGAAAATGTATTCCCCGAAGCCTCCATGGGAAGGGCTGTCCAACCGGTGGTCGTGCCCTGTCCGGTCACCCGGGCCACCAGGCGGGCCTCCACGCGTTCCACCTCTTTCTTCGCCCGACCCGCAACCCGGACCGCTCCCCTGTTCTGGCTGTTGCGCTGGAATACGATCCTTGTCCGGGGTGAAATGAGCTCCAGCTGCGCGGCTTTTTGCCGGGGCCGCCAAAGGTCGTCGATCAGCTCCACGGTCCGGTCTACCAGCATGCGGCCGCCTTCGGCACCTACAAAACTACTTTGCATAATAACGCTATAACCGCCCCCCCGGATGGCCTCTTCGGTAGGCACGTAATTGCCGGCTCCTGCAAGTTGCACCACAAAGGTCTGCAGGGCTTTGCTGCGCCCCTGGATCTGGATTCCGTAGTTCAGAAACAGCTCAAAAGGATTCGTGCAGATGACAACGTCGCCAATCCGGAGCACGTGAATTTCTGCATCGAAACGCTGTGGCTCGGTTTCCTGCAGCTCGTATCGGCGCGCGGCGTCGCCAAACCAATGCATGGGGGCGTATAAGTCCTTTGCCCTTTCCGGGTCAGCCGCGATTTCAGCCGCCAGCCGTTCGCATTCGGCTTTGGCCTGGATGTATTCCGCTTCGGAGATCATCCGGAAAGGGAGCGACAGACTGTCCATTTTATGCTCCAGAATCACCGGAGCGTGCCGGTCATGCTGTACGATCCGGTACGCATCTTCCACCGCGTCGGCAATCCGCCGGCCCATCTCTTCCATGGGAGTTTTTCCGGCAAGGCGAAGCATCCGCTCTACGGCTGGCCCGCGATACATCGGGCGTGGAGACTGATCACCCGAGGCGGCGTTCCAGGCGATGATCCCTACCTCGTCCCCGAACCGCGCGTTCAGTTCCCGGCGGGCCTCGTGCCAGTAATCCGCATTTACCGTGGACCTGTTCTCCACCTCCTGCGCTGGACAGGCTACATTGATGCCCATGGCAAGCAACTTCCCTTGCCCGTTCCAGAAAAACAAGGTATTTACATCGTGATCTTCCCCGCTTTCCATCCCGCGGAACGAAGGCACATGGGTGCCTCCGTACATCGAGGCCGAACCATCGGCATACACGCTGCGCCGGTTATGGCCAATGGCGGCCTGACTCAGGCCCCAGGTCACGCTTCCCCTTTCCCTGCTTTCCCAGGCCCGGACAATGGCATCGGTGATCTGCCCGGAGACAAAGGCAAGGGTCGAATCCAGACTAGTCACCCCTTCAGGAATCGGATACCTTAAATTTTCATTACCCAGCACCGGAGCGGTATGCGTATGCGTGGCTGTGAGGATGATCTTGTTTACATCCAGCCCGGGTATCCGTTCTCCTGTCAGTCTTCGGACGCGGTTGATCAGGGAAGGAGTAATGACGGTCAAATCGCAGGAGGCAAAAATGGCCATATCACCTGTTATCTGCTTGCCGCGTGTTTCCAGAGCCAATACATGTACCATAAGCGGGCTTTCCTCCGTGTGGGCAATCCGCATATGAAACTGACCCAGAAGCGCAACCGGCAAGGGAGGCGTGATCCGGTTTGAAGCCGTACCCACCAGCAGTTCGCCGCTTTCTCCGGCAGCCAGCAAACGGCTTACCGAAAGAAGGCCAGTGATAAGAATGAAAAACAAGCGACGTGTCATATTCCTTCTGATTAATTTGATTTGGTAAGCGTGCCGAGGTATTCCAACAGATCGGCAAGTTGCTCCATGGACAAGACATCCTTAAAGGACGGCATCAGTGATTCCGGCAGCTTTTCAAGTGACTCAATGTCTTCCTTTGAAATTTTATCGGTCCGTCCCCCCGGAAATTTGATCTCCACTTCCGAGTCGGTCTGACTCGCTAGAATGCCTGCCATGC
Organism: Anseongella ginsenosidimutans; assembly: GCA_029268045.1. Lineage (GTDB taxonomy): Bacteria > Bacteroidota > Bacteroidia > Sphingobacteriales > Sphingobacteriaceae > Anseongella > Anseongella ginsenosidimutans_A. The sequence goes on along the minus strand of JAJUHF010000019.1, from coordinate 22,096 downwards.
TGACTCCCTGACGGGTCTTCACCTGCCAGGTCTCAAAGCCGAAGCTGATGCCCGAGGAAGGGGATATAATGGCCTCCAACAAGCCTTCCCGGGGCAGCTTCGCACCAATCTCCGAAAGGCCGGGACCCAGATTGAGCCCCTCCCCGTTTACCTGGTGACAAACCAGGCAGTTGGCGGCGAAAACCTCTTTCCCTTTCACCGCATCGCCGGCAGCGGCAAGGACCGCATCCCGGTTGAAGGCTTCCTGTTGACCTGGGTCTCCCCCATCGCCTGCAAGCAGCGCTTCCACACGCTGATACATGCTGGGCCGCGGTCCCTTGGCCAAGCCCTTCATCACTGGAGAAATGAACTGTTCGGGAATCTTATTTTCCTTGACCAAGTCAAATACCCGGTATTCTCCTTCGTAATTGCGTCCGAGCATTTCCGCTGCAAAAGTTCTCAGCGTGTCGGAATGCCTTGGCGACAGCATCACTTCCTGAATGATATCCAGCGTTTCATAGTACCCCACTTCACCCATGGTGCGCAGTATTTTCATCGCCTTGTCCTGGTCCGGTCCGTTGACAAGTTGGCGCAGTTTCTCTTCGCCTGCAAAGGAAATATACAGGCGGCACGCGTCGGCGGCCACCGCCTCTCCCGGTTTGGAAGAGATCAGCTCCAGCAGGCGTTCCGTTTCACTTTTTACCTGGTATTGCTTTACCAGGCCAATGTAGGTATCGGTTCCATAGGACGCATCCAGCACATTCGTCAGGGTTTTTTTCGCAATGGCCGATCCCCGAAGGTCTTCCGGGTCGAGGTGTTCCAGCAACAACGCATTCACCGGGGTGTCTTCCGGCGAACTTGCAGCCATCATCCGCAGCAGGGTGCCAGATTTTTCAGGACCGGGTATAAAATCAAATGAGCGGAAATAACGCAGCCGCGACTTTAAATCCATGCTGGTATCCAGGGCCAGTTTGGCTAACATGGGAAGCACTTTTTCAGTCCGCGCACGCCAGACGATGTCCCTTCCCTGCTGACTTTTGAGCGGATTCTGTACCTCCTGCAGATAAGCCGCAAGGAATCGGTCCCATTGCCGGCTGGCAGCGATTCCCAATGCTTCAAGGTACCACCGGTCCTTTCCGTCGTATTGAACTGCCAGGTGGGCCCATAAAGCGGCCGCCTCCGGCGACGGATGATGCCTTAAGGCCAAAGCACACTCCCTCCGCACCTGCGGATCGGGATCGTTGACCAACTGCCGCACAATGCCTAAAAGGTCGATGTCCAGCTCCCGGGCAGCCCGGATTCCGGTGATCCTGAGATCGGGGTTTTCTTCCCGGATTGCCTCGGCGATGTATTTGTCGCCGCCTTCTGCTTTGGACAGGACCCACAGGGCCCGTGCCCGCATCCGGGGTGAAGCTGAAGAACGCCAAAGCTTCTCCAGCGCAGGCACGGCTTCCCGGCCAAAAGCGCGCAGCGCCACCCAGGCCTTCCGGCGTACCGCCAGGTTGGGATTCTGCAAGGCTTCCATGGCGCCTTCAACCGTGTTAAAGTCAAATACCGGAACCTTGTAGGCCACTCCGCGGGGTGCAACGCGGTAAATGCGACCCTGACTCCGGTCACCCGCATCGTGGCCGCCCACCACCGGATCGTACCAATCGGCAATGATCAGGGATCCATCAGGCGCTACACATACGTCCGACGGGCGAAACCACTGATCGCGCGCCCCCTCCAGGATATTTACAATTTCGGCACGGTAGCCTGCCCCGTCTTTGGTTACGGGGTATGCCCGGACCACATTATGGCCCGGCTCGCAATGGATCATCTGATTGCGGAAGGGCTCGGGGAGCAGCTCCCCTTCGTAGATCACAATACCCGTAGGCGAACCCGACCCGGTTTGCAGCAGGTTGGGAACCACACCCGGATCATTCAGATGCCAATGCCGCAGGGGAATGGAATCTTCCATGTTGGTCCGCTTAATATACCATGCGGCGCCGGTCATTTCGTCGGTGAATCCGTAATTACCATAATCCATGACGTAATTGATGCGTGTTCCCCTGTTCCCGTCATCGTCGTTATCGCTTTGCCACATGATGCCGTAACTGTCCACGGCCAGCTCGAAGTTATTCCGGAAATTATGGCCCAGACACTCCACCTCCGACCCGTCGGGGTTGCTGCGAAAAACCATTCCCTGCCGGTACTTTTCCGGCCCGATTTCATCGCCGTCCTGATCCTTTACGACGTTCCCGTGTTTGTCCTTCAGGGTTTTGCCTTCGTTTCCGAAATTAAAGTAAAGTTTTCCGTCCGGACCGGCAATGAAGGCATGCATGCCGTGATCGTGCTGTTCGCCGCCTATGCCCTGAAAAAGGATTTCCTTCCGGTCGGCCTTCAGGTCTCCGTCGTCGTCATAAAATACCCACACATAGGGGCTTTGCGAAACGATGACCCGGTCCTCCAGCACACAGATCCCCAAGGGCGCGTTCATCTCCGGTCCTTGATAGAAAACCGTGTGGGTTTCAGCGATCCCGTCCCCGTCTTTATCTTCCAGCACCACAATCCGGTCGCCCTCGGGCAAAGGCATCTCCCCCTCGCCGGGCCGGTAGTTCACCGCCTCGGTCACCCAGATCCGTCCGAGGTGGTCAACATCGATGTTGGTCGGATTCCGGAGAGCAGGTTCACTGGCCAGGAGTTGCACCTCCAGGCCCTGTGCCATCTGAAGTCCCTTAAGCGCGTTTTCGGGAAGACGTTTTTCCTCGTCGGAAAGCTCCCGGTTCCCTTCGGGGTTACCGCAGGAAACAAGCAGTGCAAAAACAAACAATCCAATAAATACAGCAAGTTTTTCAACTAAAATACAGCGCATCATTCCTTTTATTATTCAGCGTAATTGACCCAAACCAGCATTTTCCCGGGTTCGCGGTTTTCCCACGCGTAATAGGGGATTAGGGTAACCGGCGTGTTTTCGATCCGGGTCTGGAGTTTCTTGATTCCGGATAGGACGCCCGTTCCATCCAACAACTTGTACTCGTTCCGCGGGGAGAACACAAGCGATTCCAGGTCGATTCCGGGATTGTCTACCTGTTCCAGCGCGTACACCAACGGGCCCCGTTGCAACGCGCGCTTCCCGATATTGGCTTTCACCCGGGGATCAGCCGCCACCGCCTCCACGGGCATGCGCAGATCCAAGGTAATTTCATCGCCTTTTTTCCATTGCCGGTTCAGGATTAGGTAACCCCGGTCCAATCCCTTTTCTATCGGAACACCGTTCAGTTCGGCGGTGTAGGAGCGGCACCATCCGGGGATACGGAATCGGATGGAAGCATTGCTGGGCGTTTCGGGTGAAATTTGGATCTTGATTTTTCCGTCCCAGGGATATTGAGTCTGCTGAACGATCGAAAACACCGTTCCGCCCACTTCCGCCTCGGTTTGGCTTGCGGTATACAGATTCACGGTGAGCTCGTTTTCCCGAACAGTATATACGTACTTGCCTACCGATGGCATAAATCGCGATATATTGCTTGGACAGCAGGCCGTTCCGTGCCAACGCGACCGGCGGCGATCGCCATCGGACTCGAGTGGGTTCACGTAAAAGAAACGGTCGCCGGCCAGGGAAACGCCTGCAAGCACCGCGTTATACAGCGAACGTTCCATGACGTCGGCATACTTGGCATCTCCCAGAAGCAGGTTCATCCGGTGATTCCAGAAGACCATGCCTACCGAGGCGCAGGTTTCGCAATAGGAGGTCTTGTTCGGCAGATCAAAATCCTCGACAAAGCCTTCGTTTGTATGGGAAGCGCCGATTGCGCCGGTGATGTACATATTGCGCAGCACCACATCGTCCCATACGCTGTGAAGGGCGGTCATGTAAGTGCTATCGGCCGTATTGGCTACTATATCGGCCATGGCGGAATACATGTACATGGCCCTTACCGCATGTCCCTTCACGTCCCGGATGTCCTTGACGGGAACATCGCTTTGAATATCCACATTGGCATTGGGATTCCATTCCCACATGGGACCGAATTCATGGCCGTGTCCGCGCTCCTCCAATAGCCAATGGGCGAAGCGCAGGTATTTTTCCTCTCCGGTCACATGATAGAGTTTAACCAGGGCCAGTTCAGGTTCCTGATGCCCTTCCACCCAATGCCGTTTACCGGGTCCGAAGATTTCCATCCAATGATCGGCGAACCGGATTCCCACATCGAGCAGTTTTCGCTTCCCCGTTGCCTGATAATAGGCTACCCCCGCTTCGATCAGGTGTCCGCCGCAATACATTTCGTGCCGGCCGATGTCCGACCAACGTCCGTTTTCCTCCCAGTAATCCTTGTCTCGCTCCAGTGTAAAAAACGTGTTGATGTAACCATCCGGCTGCTGGGCTTTCTCGATCAGATCGGACCAATGATCCATGATGGCCTCTATTTCGGGGTCGGGACGATTCTGCAGCGAATAAGCCATGCCCTCCATCGCCTTGTACACGTCTGAATCGTCAAAGAAAGTTCCCTCAAATTTCCCGGACTTCAAACCGGCCGCCTTTTCAAAATTGGATATGCGGCTGGTGGAATCGCGCATCTGCGCAATGCAAACCGGCAGTGTCGTGTTGACATGGCTTTCCAGCCGGGGTGTCCAGAATACATCGTTTATTTTAACCGATGTGAACGGAACGGGTTGAACCACGTATCCCTGGCCCGATGAAAGCAAAGGGCAACAGCATGCTGAGATCCAAAAAATGGCAAAAAGCCGACGTGTCAAATCCATCAGATTGTCTTTTTTTATGGTAAATTCTTCTTTGGTATTTAGATCAGTCTAAGTTACGGGCCTGGCGTCAGCGAAAATGTTCTTTCCTTACCAAGATTTATCATATCCTTAACTAACAGCCCGCCTTCCCCTGCCGGCTCGGGAAAAATCATTAATTTCATATGAAAATAAGCACCGCTTTCCTCATATGAAAAAATATTTGCTTTCCGTTTTCGCAGGTTGTATCTGCAGCATCGCGGCCTTATCGGCGCAGGAGGTGGAACCCCAACCGTTTATCTCGCAGGCCATGCGATTGAACGAAGCGTTGAATTACCTGGGCAGCTCGCTCGCTGACAAGGACCAAAAAAGCCTGGAACTGATTCAACATGAGCCCCATACACCGGGAACGGTGCAGAAAATACAGGAAATCCTGGATCCGTATTGCTTGGCTGAAGTGCACATTAATCCCGAAGGAAGGGTAAAAACGGCGCAGGGCCCGGCTTCCCCGAAACTCATTCAGGGCGGCTGGACTACCTTTCTGGTGAAAATCCACAACGAAGCGGGCGCCACTTCCAGCCTGGAGGTGGAAAGCCCGAACGCCTTGCCTCCCTGGCACCGATCATCCTTCAGCCATCGGGTACTTCCCGAACATGTAATCCGTGCCGGATCGGTGGCCAACCGCTTTTTGGATGTTCAGATGTACCGGAACAAACCCTTATCCCCCCGGCTCTCCGGTTTGAAACTGGAATACGCCGTGGTGCAGCTTTACAGTAGGGACGCGGGAAAAAGGGAAGCCGAGATTGGTTTTCATGCCGGACAGGGCTCGCAGGATATCGGGTTCAGGAACACCACGCACATTCTTTTCGATATCCAGCCCGCGGTAAAGGTGGTTTTCGACATCCGGGATGTGGACGGGACGCCGGCGATGGCCTCTTTTATCATCAAAGATGGCGTGGAACGCGCTCCGGGCACGCTTGCCAACGTGTATCCCCTTCCTTCGCGGCGGGTGGCAGCCCATGACGAGTATCCCGATTTCTTCTTTCAGCCGCAGGTGTATCGCACCACGGGAGAATACGTACTGCTTCCACCGGGTGATTACGAAATAACCTATTCTCGGGGGCCCGAATACCTTCCCCGGGTTAAACACCTCACCGTTCCCGAGGAGATGGATTCCATTACTGCTTCGTTCCAGCTGGAGCGATGGATTCATCTGGCGGAGATGGGCTGGTACAGCGCAGACCACCACGTGCATGCCTCGGGATGCAGCCACTACGACAGTCCCGAAGAAGGCGTCCGTCCCGAAGACATGTGGAGACAGGCTTTGGGGGAAGACCTGAATGTCGCATCCATCCTTACCTGGGGACCGAGCTGGTATCACCAGAAGCAATTTTTCACCGGGCACAGCAACCCGCTTTCCACCCGCAGCAACCTGATCCATTACGACGTAGAAGTATCCGGATTCCCTTCCTCCCACGCGGGACACCTGGTACTGCTCCGGCTAAAAGAAGACGATTATCCGGGCGCCGAACGGGTGGAAGACTGGCCGAGCTGGACACTGCCCATTCTCCGCTGGGCCCGCGCGCAGGGAGGCCTTGGCGGATATGCCCACTCCGGCTGGGGCTTGAAACCTCTTCAGGACACCAAAGAGCTGCCCAACTACATCACGCCGCATATGGACTACATCGGCGCCAATGAGTACGTGGCAACCGTTGCCCACGATGCCGTTGACTTTTACAGCGTCGGGGATACGCCCGCTCCCTGGGAGCTCAACATGTGGTACCATACCCTGAATTGCGGTTTCAGGATCCCCTTGAGTGGCGAAACCGATTTCCCATGCATTACCGATGAGCGCGTAGGAAACGCCCGGAGCTATTTCAAAACAGGGAAATCCGACGCGGTGAACTACCATGATTTTACAGAGGCCATCAAGCAGGGTCGGAACTACGTTTCCGATGGACGTTCACATATTCTGGATTTCAAGGTGAATGGGCTTGAAGCAGGGACGGCGGGCAGTGAACTCGCATTGACCGGAGAACAATCGGTTCGTGTGGAAGCCACCCTGGCAGCCTATCTCCCCCCGAAGCAGGCTGCTGCTTTTCAGGACATTGGCAAACGTTCTCTGAGCGAAGGTCCTTATTGGCATCTTGAAAGAGCCCGGATGGGACAATCCCGGAACGTGCAAGTGGAATTGATCGCAAATGGACAGGCCGTGGATACCACGGAGATCACGGCCAACGGCATCTTAACCGAGGTGGTGTTCGACTATTTGGTTTCCAGGCCGGTCTGGCTTGCACTGCGCGTATTCCCCAGCTCCCACTCTAATCCGGTGTACATCACACTGGACGGAAAACCGATTGTGGAACCCCGCAGCGTGCAATGGTGCATGGAAGCGCTCGACCAGTGCTGGCGAATGAAATCGCCGCATTTCAAAGAAAGCGACCGCGCCGCAGCACAGGAAGCATACCAGCTGGCCAGGCAACGGTACGAGCGCTTACTCAGCCGGTAATCTCATTGCATTGCGTCGCGCAGGAATCGCAAGCCCTTCACGGCGATATCTTCCTGGGAGGGTTCCAATTGCCTCCAGATTGAAGCGGCTTTGGCAATGACCTTCACATCGGTAGTGAACGATTCGATGACCACCTCCCCCTGGTAAGCTATTTCCTTAAGCGCGGCGACGATCGCCGGCCAATTGGTATGATCGCCTCCCGGCGTTCCACGGTCTGAACCGCAAGCATGAAAATGACCGAGTTTCTTACCGGCCAGCAGGATCGCCTTGGCCGAATCCTTTTCTTCAATATTCATGTGATAGCTGTCCAGGTGAATGTAAAGCGAGTCGCTTCCCACATCGTGTACCATTTGCAGCGCCTGCTCACAGGTATTGATAAAATCGGTCTCATACCGGTTCAGGGGCTCAATGGCTAGCCTGCAATTCCGTTCCCGGGCGTAATCCCCCAGGGTAGCCAGGTGACCGGCTACGGTATCCCATTGTTTCCGGTAATCCTCCGGATCGGTGGGTTCTGCCCTGCCCACGCTGGAATAAAGGGGACCAATGAGCAGAGGACAACCCAGCGTAACCATGGTATCGAGCACCCCTTTCATGTAATCCAGAGAAGCGGCCTGCTCTTTTGGCGTTCCGCGCAGATCCCGTCCTGGCCCTAAGGCTGCACAAATGGAACCGCACACCAGGCCGTGGTCGTCCAAGGCGTTTTTTACTAATTTCGCATCGATGTGCGCGGGATCTTCCAGGGCGATTTCCACCGAGTCAAAGCCCCAGGCCTTAAAGCGGGGGAACAAGGAAACGCTTTCGTTGGTAAACGGAGAAGTGAACAAAAACGTGTTAATTCCAAATCTCATTTTGAATAATTTTAATTTTTAGAAAATACGGGATGATCTTTGTTGCCGCCAGCTACCAGGTAAGCGATGAGATCGCGTAATCGGTCTTCGCTCAGGCTGTTAACCAGGCCGGGAGGCATTACCGATACATCCGACAATTTACGTTCCGCCACCGCCTGTTTATCCAGTTCCCGTAGAACTTGCGGATCAAAGGGGTTTTGCGATAGATAGAAGGTGGTTTCGTCTTCTTTTACAAGCTTGCCGATGACGGTACTTCCGTTGTGCAGGTAGAAAATGGTCGCGGCATACTGATCGGAGATTACCTGATTGGGCTCAATGATCGAGGCCAGTATGTCCTTCACCGTAAATCGCGATCCCAGCCGTGTCAGATCGGGCCCGATGTCTCCTCCTTCGCCTTGCATGCGGTGGCAGGAAATGCAGGCGCTGGCCGAATACATCAGCTTCCCCTGCTCGAAATCCCGCCCTTTCAGGTTGTTTTCCACCACTTCGAGGGCTTCCTGCAGCTTCCAGTTTCTTCCAGGCCCCCCGTCGCTCATGATCTTGACCCAGTCGATCACCGCTTCGGCCGAAGCGGTATTGGTCGATAACGAATCGTAATAGGCGTATTCCGACTTGGGGACGTAATCCAACGCCGATTCCCGCGCTTTGTCGATATATCCCATGTAATGCCGGCCTCCTTTGTACGCATAGGCACCGTAAAACCAATTGAAATAGTTTTCGCGGAGCAAAGGGGTCCAGCCGGAACGTGCCTTGCTCAACACCATGGCGTAGTAAATCTGCTGCGACGGCGGCTTATTGGTAAGAATGGAAGCAAGGTCCATTCCGTATTGGGGATTTCTGAAAATCAGATCCGGGGAACTGGAGAAACTCCCGTCCGGCGCCGCATCGTCCCCGGCCGCCTCCAACAGCGTCATGATTTTGGGAGTTGCCGAAGCAGCATCCAGAAAAACCAGAATTTTACTCATGCTTTGGTTCAGCCGGTCGCTTTCAGCCGGAAAACCGGCGTCCAGAAATTGGATAAGCTGCAGTTTCCGGGTCGGGTCGGGAAGCCCCATCCGGGACAAAACCAATTCAACCGCCCGTAAAAGTTCGAACTGCGTTTCTTCGGGGAGCGCGTTCAATTCAATTTTCATCAAACCCGATAGCAGCCGATCCCTTAATTCCGGTGACCCCACGCGGGCAAGTGCCAGGCTGGCCTGAACAACAGTCCGGGGGTCCTTTTCAGAGAACACCCGCTTCTGCCACGCGTCGACAAGCTGGTGCTCCAGCGCGATTCGTGCGGCATAACGGACGTATCGGTCTTTGTGATTCAGATAGGGCCAGGCAATGCCGATTGCGGTGGTGTCCTGCTTTCCGTGAAATGCCTCCAGCTTTTTGCGGATAGGGCCATTGGGGGGAATGACAGGCGCCTGCTCCGCGCTTCGGGGGCCTGTGTAAACCACCCGGTAAAGATCCGACTCCAGGCGGCGTCCCCCGGTGAGAAAGTACAAGGCTCCGTCGGGACCGATGACCCCGTCGGTCAGGGGAAGCGGCGCGCCGGAAATAAATTCTTCTGCCCGGGCGTTGTAGGATGCGCCGTTTGCCTCCAGATGAATCGCGTAAATGATGCCGAAGCTCCAATCGAAGGCCAGCAGCGCGTTGCGGTAGGGTTCGGGAAAATCGGCCTCGTGGGCTGAAATGAGATTGGTAGGCGACCCCTGCCCAATGTTAATCAGCGCCGGAAGGTTGTCGGGATAGTCGGCCCGCCATTTTCCGTTTCCGTCCCGCCAGCCGAATTCACTCCCGCTGGTCACATGACAAAGACGGGTAGGCCGGTACCAGGACATGCCAATATCCCATTCCATATCCGAATCGTAGGTAAATAGATCACCTGCCTGGTTGAATGCGAGGTCAAACGGATTCCGCAAACCGGCGCTGAACAGTTCCCACCGCGTGCCGGAGGTGTCCACCCGCGCAATCCATCCGCCGTGTGGATGGGCCCGGGCATCTCCGTCGGTAGGATCCGGTAACAGATTGTCCCGTTGCCAGACCGGGGGAAGCAGGTAGCCGTCCATTTCGGGAAGCCTGGTAAAATTGCCCGCGATCAGATAAAAGTGTTTTTTATCGGGGGAAAGGATCACGCTGTGCGGACCGTGTTCCTCAAATCCGTCGAACGACCGGATCAGGGTCACCTGGTCGAAGCGATCGTCGTTATCGGTATCCTGAAGGCGGTAAAACCCGCTGCCGTGACCAAAAACAGTATCGGCCTCGCTGTTTACCACCACATACAAACTGTTGAAAGCCCAAAGGAGGCCCTGTGCAAACCCAATCTCAACGGGCTTTGCATCCGGACGGGAAGGGACCAGCCCGAGCCGTTCCACCCGGGGTTTCCGGCCGGTTTGTCCCACCGGCGGAACCTCCATCCGGTAAAGCCCGCCATACTGATCCGAAGCGATGATCCGGCCCTTGTTATCAAAAGTCATGGAAACCCAGGAACCGGTTCCCTGATCCGATGGACTGTATAAATGTTCGGCCTGAAATCCGGGGGGAAGCTTCAGTTTTTCGGTCTTGCTGACGGGCTCCCGGGCGCAGCTTGCCGCAAGGATCCCCAGAAAGACCACCTTGTGAAGGACCCGTTGTTTCATCTCACAATTGTTCAAAAACAAAGACACCCTTTTTATTGGCGATGACGATATCGGTCAACCCGTCTCCATTGAAGTCTGCCGTCACCAGGTGCAAGCCCACCCCGGAATCCGCGTCGATCCGGTGGGGAATCCAGGTTGGATTTTCGCCCGGCCGGAATTCAAACCAATACAAAACGGCCGGATCGTTGGCTCCGGGGTCTCCCCCGTTGTGCGCCCAGAATCGCTTTCCGGTAATCAGATCGGGATGTCCATCGTTATTGATATCGGCCATCGCCAGGCCGTGGGTTTGTGAAACGCGGTCACTTATCAGGTGCTTCTTCCACCGGATGGCCCCATTGTTATCCGGTATCTGCTCGTACCACCAAATCCCGTATCCGTGTGCCGAAGAGCTGATCACATCCTGATCGCCATCCAGATCTACATCCAGCACATACATCTGGGCGCATTCTTCACCCCAGTCGGCCGGGTGGAATGTCCAGTCGGGTTTTTCAGGATGGGCGGACCCTTCCCACCAGCCTTCCCGGATAAGCACGTCGGGATGACCGTCCAGATTCACATCGCCGAATCCCAGCCCGTGTGTAAAGTGATGTGTCCCCAATAGCGAGTCGGAGCTGATCGTATAGGGGGTCCAACTACCCGAACCGGAATCCGGAGCCTTCAGCCAGACCACTTTTTTGTTCACCGGGTCTGAGCAAATGAGGTCTTTCCGTCCGTCCCCGTCCACGTCCTCGAATAGCGGCGCTTCGTTTCCAACGGCATGGAACAGGAGATGCCGGCGCCAGTGACCGGTCTTCCCCCGATTATTTTCATACCAATAGGCTTCCTTGCCCGGAAAGCCGACGACCAGGTGGTCCGGCCAACCGTCCCGGTTTACGTCCATGCTGAAATTAAGGAAGGAATTCCCGTATCCCCCGATGGAGGGGTTAATCTCGGGAGTGGTTAATTCATGCCGCTTCCAGCCGTTTTTTCCATCAAACCAAAAAGTGCCTGCCAATACGTCCATGTACCCGTCTTTATTAACATCGCCCATGGCTACTCCTTCGGAAAGGTATTCGGTGGAAAGGACGTGTTTTTTAAAACGGATTTCCGGGTCGCCACCCCCGGATTGCTGCGCAGGGATGCCCGGACCCCCAACGGCCAGGTAAGCGATAATTTCCAATACGGGTATAATCATTTCAATTCTCCTTTATACTTAATAAATACGTTAACAAGGCATCAAATTCCCGCTTGTCCAGCACCGTTCCGAAGTTGTCCGGCATCAGCGTGTACCCGGTGGGCTTTCGTTCCTTTATTTCGCTTTTGGATACTGAGAATTCCTGCCCACCCGGATCGGCAAACACCAGCAGCTCCCCCTCTTCACGCCGGTAAAGCCCGGATAAAACCCGGCCGTTGTTCAGCGTGATGGTATAGGTTCGGAACGCTTCCGATATGTTCCGGTTGGGGTCCAGTATTTTTTCAGCCAAGGCCTGCAATCCCCAGGTTCCGATGCCGTTCAGTTGCGGACCGATCACGCCCCCCTGGTTTCCGATGGTATGACAGGGGCTGCAGTATTGCGTGAATACCACTTTTCCCTGATCAAGGGAAACCGTGGCCGGATCGTATTCCGAAATCCGTGTTTTCACCAGCGCCTCCCGGTCATCCCGACCCGATGTTTGACCCAACAGTTGGTCCAGCAGTTGCTGCTGGGCCGGACTGATGTAACTGTCCATGCGGGCCCTGATCAGCGAATTATTCAGCAGCGCATCATTCGCCCGCTTCGCCTGAAGCGCGTTCAAAAAATGATCAATACCGCGCGGCGAACTAACCAGCGCCAGGGAGATCTCTTCCTGCAGGGTGGGGGCCGCCCCGGAAAGACTTTCTGCAAGCAGCTCATATGCCTCAGACGAAGGCAACTGTACCAGGGCATGGGCAAGCTGGCCCTTGAGCCATGCAGGGGTTTCCTCCTTGTCAAACAGGCTTTTCAATACAGGCTGGTACCTCTTCGCGGAGATCCCCATCAACGCTTCCGCCGCCGCCGCGCGGGCGCGCAGTCCGGCTGCAGGATCGGACACGACGGCCTCCAGGGCCGGCGCCAGTTCAATCGAACGGTAATCCGCTGCAATTCCAGCCGCATGGATTTGCCGTAAGGCGTAGTCGCCGGGTCCACGTTCTGGTATGGAAAGAACCTGCGGCTCGATGTCGGAAATCCCGATGAATCCCGCGCTGCTGCTATCGACCACCTCCAGATAGGCCTGTTGGCCGGCGTATTTCTTCAGATTGAAAGTCACTTTCGCGAGTTCATCGTCCTGCGTTGCTTCCCGGGTGAGTACCAGACGGTATTCTTCAAGGAGCGCGTTGTTTTCCGCCAAGCGGACCCTTACCGCATTCCGGGATTGGCCTTTTTTTTCAGCGCCCATGGTGAGGTCGTTATCGAACACCGTCAAGCTAAGCGAGGGAGGCAGCGTAAACGGCGCGGAATAAAGAACGCCTGTATGGTGAAAGCCGTTCAGTTGACTGGTGAGGCTCTGCGCGGCAGGAAAGCCCGGATATTCATGCCTTCGGGTGCTGGTCCATGGATTGGAGGACTCTGCATTCCCCAGCGGACTACTGGTCCAATCCCGGGACGAGGTACCCAGAAACTGCCTGGCGATGGATATGCCCCACGCTTGCACCAACTCGCTCACCGGCTCACCCCGCTGGGCGCTTCCCCGCCGGATGGTTTCATAAAGTCCGAATTGTTCATCCGAATCATCCGGCATCGTATTGCGGATCAGATGCACCACCTCATCGAGGCTTTGTCCGGCCACGTGCCGGCTAATATAGGCCAGGTAGATCTTCATCCGGTCGGCTGGAACCGGACTGGCGCGGAGGTAATCCAGCACGAAGCTTGCCGCTTCGGCCGAAGGCACCTCCGGCATGACGTAAAGCAGCAATCCGAGTTCTTCTTCGCTCCATTTTTCGGTAGAAACCTTCCGGATGATGGCAGGAGTTTTCAAATGATCCCGGATACTTAAAAGGCAGGTATACCGCAGATGCGTATCCCGCGCGGGAGTCCGGATATAGAGAGAAAGCAGGGGGTTCAGGCTTTCCCAACGGGGAAAGCTCCCCAGCACCTGGGCCGCAATGCGGGTCACCTGGGGATTGCGGTGATCTAGCGCAGATACCACGAAGCGATGGTGTTCCGGCGCGATGGTCTGCCGTTCCCCCAATACCCGCAGCGCATGGACCTGTGTCATTGGGTCCTGATGATGCAGCGCTTTCTCCAACAACTTCTCCGGAAGGCGCTGCAACCGGTGGAGGATCCAAAGGCCTTGAATGAATGCTTTTGAATTATCCGGGCGCGCTTCCATCATCGCCCTCACCGGATCGGCGGCCTGGACCCCGAACTCATCTACGATCCGGTTGGCGATTGTCATCCGAAGGTTCAGTTGACCGGTACCCAACCCTTCAATCAACTCGTTCAGCGGGGCCCTGGACCAATCTTTCGGAACTCCCGGGCTATTTCCGGAAGTCGCCTGCGCAGAATCTCCCGTATAGGCTATTCTCCAGATGCGTCCGCTGACCCGATCCCGCCCCGGATGTTCCTTGGGCACTTCGTAATGTCCGATGATCCGGTTATAGAAATCAGCGACATAAAGCGCTCCGTCGGGGCCCACCTTCAGGTCCACCGGTCGGAACCAGGGGTCTTTGCTTATCAAAAAGTCTTCTTCCCGCGTACTTTCGGGCGAGCTCCCATGCAAGGTCATCGTATTCCGGTTGATGCGGCTGGTTACCACGTTCCCGGAAAAAAAGTTATTGCGGTAAGCCTCGGGAAATTGATCGCCGGTATAAAATACCAGCCCGGAATTGGCCGTTGAACCGAATTCGTAACTCATCATCTCGGGGGCCCAGCCGATGGTGGGCGCCTTTACCCCTTGGGCGGGATACTGTGCTCCGGGAATTAATTGATAAATGGGTTTGGTATGGCAGTCCAGGGAATAAAGATAACCCCATTCGTCGAACGCGAAACCGAACGGATTGATCCTGCCAAAGGTCGTTGCCTCTACCCGGCTGCCGTCCTCCCGGAATCGGAACGTATTGCCCGAGGACATCGTAATGGAATCCCCATCGGCTCCTGCAACGGTGGAGGTATTGGCATAGCCGTGGCATGCATGGATCCAGCCGTCGAAACCGCGGATCAGGTTATTTACCATTCCGTGGGTGTCGACATATTCAAAGGGTCCTACCAGTTTTTTCTTCTCATCGGCTATTCCGTCTCCATCGGTATCGGTAAACCGGTAAATATGGGGAATGCTGTAAGCGATCGCGCCCCGATGAACAGGCGTCAGACCGATCGGAATATTCAGCTGCGAGGCAAAGGGAATGAATTTATCGGCTTTTCCGTCTCCATCGCTATCTTCCAGGATCGTGATCCGGTCGCTACCCTGTCCCGGTGGAGCGGGCATGGGGTATTCAGTAGTGTGGGTGACCCACAGCCGCCCTGCCGCGTCGAACTCCATGTTAATGGGCTTGTTGATATCCGGTTCTGACGCAAACAGGGTAATCTCAAAACCCGGTGGCAGAATAAAGCCCGCCTGCTCCTCTTCGGGTGTCTGAAAATCGGTACGCCGGATGTGGTCGGCAAATAAATCCCCGGCTTCTTCCTGCGTCTTTTTCCCCGGGGAAAGCTGGCAGCCTGTCAGAGACAGGAAAATTACGGCCGTCAGGCCGGCGGAACAATAAGAAACTGTATTTCTGATCACGGATTAGACGGTTAAAACTCCAATGCCAAAGCTAGGAGGAAAACCGGAAGGGAAATCTCCTGTAATTTGCAGGAATTATCATATCCTTAACCGAATAGATAGCGACAAATATGGGTAAGGAAGCGATATTTAATACCGCATTCGGCGCGTACCTTTAGCTTATCAGCTTATATGAATTATGAGAAGACGCGATCTATTAGGAAAAATGGCGGGCGCGGTTTCCGCCGGAATGCTTTTCAATTTTCCGCAGGCCAAGGCGGACAAGCACACCGTGGACCGGCTTCCGGGGGGTTCTCCCGAGCATTGGTATGATGTCCGGCGTTTTGGCGCCCGGGGCGATGGGAAAACCAACGACGCCTCGGCCATACAAAAAGCAATTGACGCCTGCTCGGCCAATGGGGGCGGTGTGGTATTGCTCCACAACGGCACCTTCCGCTCGGGCGCGATTATTCTGAAGGATCACGTGGAATTGCACCTTACTTCCACGGCGGTTTTACTTGGCTCTTCCGATATCCATGATTTTCACGAGGATCATCAATTCAATCACGGTGAACCGGTACGGTCCTTTGTACATGCCGACAGCTGCCGTCACATTGCAATCACTGGCTCGGGAACAATCGACGGGCAGGGGCATCTATTCGAGTCCGGGGGCTCCTATGCGGTCCGGCCCTTCCTGATCCAACTCCGATCCTGCCAAGACGTCCGCATTGAAAACGTGCTATTGCATAATTCAGCCGTCTGGGCGTGCTGGCTCCTGCAATGCGAACGGGTGGTGGTTGACCAGGTGCGGATCGATAACCCCATCAGTCCCAACCGGGATGGAATAGACATCGATGGATGCAAAGAGGTACGGATCTCTAACTGCCATATTACAACCGAAGACGATAGCCTGGCCTTTAAAGTAAGTGAACGCGGACATCCCTGCAGAGACGTGGTAATCACCAATTGCATTCTCAGCTCGCAATGCGCCGCCATCCGGTTCGGCCCGGATGCCGCCGATGACATTGAAAATGTGACCATCTCGAATTGCGTCATCCGGGATACCCGGCTAAATGGCATCAAAATCCAGGAAGCCATGGGTGCGGCAATCCGGAATATCACCTTTTCCAACATTGTCATGGATAATGTCAGGGGGCCTGTGTCCATCCGGGTCGCGGGCTGGCAGCTGAACCCGGGAGATTCCGCGCCGTTTGAGATCAACGACAGCCGGTGGGAAAGCGGAACGCTTCAAAACATTCTGTTCAACAATATCCAAGCCACCATGCCGGCAGATAATATCTGCATATCCCTTACCGGAACCTCCAAAACACGGCCCCGGCAAATCACATTCAGCAACCTGGACTTCACCTTTGCCGGAGGAGGAACCGCCCGGCAGGGAAGCAGGCGTCATGTCCCCGATCTGGACCGGCACTATCCGGAAATGTACATTTTCGGAGAGCTCCCTGCCTACGGCATGTACATACATCATGCATCGGGCATCCGCATGGAAAATGTAAAATTCCGGTTGGCCGACCGGGACCTCCGCCCTGCCCTGGTATGCGATGACGTGGATCAACTCGACCTTTCCGGATTTCAGGTGGCAGGAGACCGCGATGCCGAATCGGCCATCCGGCTGCAGAACTGTCAGGAGGTGTTTATTGAAGGGTCCCGTACCCTCAATGAAACGGGCACGTTCCTACGGGTTGAAGGCGCGGAGTCGAAGGCTGTTTTCCTGACGGGAAACCTGCTTCACGGTGCAAAAAACATAGTGGAAACAACCACCGAAGTGGACCGGAGCGAGATCCGTCTGCTGAACAATTTTCAACGCCAATAAGCCCTTATCTTGCTACGACTTTCAGCGTGCCCTTCATAACCAGGTAGTGGCCCGGATAGGTGCAAACGAATTGATAATTTCCGGGTTTGGCCGGCGCCTCGAAATAAATACTCTCCCGGGTACCTGGCCGGAGTACAGCTGTATGAAACAATACGTTTTCCGAATCGGGAACGAAATTCATGCGCTGACCATTCAGTCCCAGTTGCAAGGCCTTTACGCCGGTTTCATCCGCGGTCCCGGGTTTTGTGATTACCACGTTATGCGGCATGTCATCCGTATTGTTGAATGTGAGCTTCACCCGGGCTCCGACGGGAACGGTGACTTGATCCGTATTGAATTTTAGCCCGGGCAGCGGATGCAATTCAATGACCTGCTCGGGTCCCCCAGTCCAGTCTGCCGGCTGGCTGGTGATGCGCTTGGAAGTAGAAGGCACCGCCCTTGTAGGCCCGGGCGCTGGCTTTTCCTCCACAACGCGCGCGTGTTCCTGCACGACCTCTTCTGCCGGGCTCGCCTTTTTCAGCACGTTTGCAGAGGAAATCTTCAGTCGCGGTCCGTCCGGAATATTGTTCAAAGTATAGTATCCGGCAGGATGCAAAAGCGCGTAGTTTTCAGCCGAACGGATGCCTCCGGCCCTGATTTCGTGGATATACCCCTGCCGCATGCTATCCACCACAAGCCGTACCCGCAAGCGGTCTTCCGACAACTCCACTGCCCTTACCGGACAGTTGGCGGGGTCTATTACCGGGCTGCCGTAATGATGACTGTACATATACGTAAAACGGGTGACCTGATAGGAATCCTCGTTGAATACCCCGCGGGGATCAACCGGCTTGGTAAATTCCAGTTCGAAACCATCCGGCCGCGCTTCGATCTGCTTTATTTCGAAGGGCACCCTGCCGTTCCATTCCAGCCGTTGCAATCCATAGGGCTCGGAACCGGTAGACCCCCATCCCCGCGAAGTCATGCCCACAAACATGCTTCCGTCCGACCCCCATATCATGCGCAACACACCGGAACTGAATCCTTCCACGAAGGGAAAGACCGCGCCCTGATAGGCTCCATTTACCTTTTCCAGAAATACCCGCATGATTTTACTATGTCCCTGGTCTCCGACGAATAGCTGACCCTGAAACGGTCCCATCTTTCCGCGTTCGTCGTAATTCAAAATGTCTGATGTGGAAATTCCCAGCACCGTATGGGGGAACCAGACGCTGGTATTCTTTAATCCGGGAACCCTTTTGGCGACATCAAACTTGGATTCTCCGGTACTCTGGATGTCTTCCGGTCGCAGCCTAACGGGAGAAGCCGGCAGACCGGCCCACTTCAACCCTTCGGGATGCCCCAGAAAATCGCCTTTTTCAACATGGGTAATTCCTCCAGAACCCACCCATTCTCCTTCATTCTCCGCATAAAACAGATCGCCTGCACTATTCATACCGAGGCCTGCAGGCGAGCGCATGCCGGTAGCAAAAGGAATCATCTCGCCTTTGGGCGTAATTTTCAGCATCCAGCCATGCCACTTTGAAAGGCTGACGGCCCGGTCGGTATAACCCAGGTTCAAACTGACCACAAAATTGCCTTCCAGATCCAGCAGCGGGCCGTAGGCGTACTCGTGGTAATTCCCTTCGACAGGCCAGGAGTAAACGGTATGGTATTCATCCGCTTCCCCGTCTCCGTCCAGGTCACGAAGGCGGGTCAGTTCCGTGCGCTGAGCAAGGTACAGGTCGCCGCGTATGTAATTCAAACCCAAGGGTTCGTGCAGTCCCTGAGCGTACAGGCGGTAGTCCGGCGTTCGGCCATTTTTCAGGTACGGATTACCGATCACCCACACCTCGCCACGGCGCGTGGAAACGGCCAGCGCGTCGTTGTGGAACAAAGTCATTCCGCCCACCTCCAGGGACACATGCTCGGGAACGGGAACGGTGTGAATCCAGTAGAAGTCTTCCTGCTTTTGAATTTTCGCCGTATCCGGCTGCGCTACTGCCCTGCTTTTACCGGCCAGCAGCGCCGCTCCTAGCAGCCATATCAAGTTCAGACGCATCGATTTTTTGATTACCAGATTATTGAATAGGAAACAGGCTGATTCCCGGCAAAGGGGATTAACAACTCCTGTCCTTCACCCGCCGGCCGGATCAAGGGTTTGTACCGACCCTCCAGGCGGATGTAGTATTTTTGTCCGTCCACGGCATACATCCCGTTCTTCAGCTTCTCGATGAGTTTGCCGCTGGCAAGACGGCAATAAACGCCTGCCGGCGGATCAATAAGCGTCAGCGTCCGGGATAATCCTTCCCCGCTTTCCAGGCATTCCACCTTGTCTTTCACCTGCAATCCCTTCCATGTATAACTGAATTCAGGGTTCCGATGCGTATCAAGCACGTATCCATGACTTTGCAGGGAGTCGAAATCCACTGCTTCGGGCCAGGATTCGGTACCCCGGGCGAGCACGGCCACAGCCGGGGCATTGGACAGCGCAAGCAGACTCCCCCGCGGAACCCCCGTCTGCATACCGCCACGGTCTCTCCATGCCGGTGTAAGGTCCAAAAACCTCCCCCTCCAGACCTGGAACAGAGCCCCCTGCTTGATATTGTAGGAATAATGGACCTGATTGGGGTTTCCTACCGAGAGGACATGGGTCAGCTTCTCGTCGCCAAAGTGCATAAATGTACGGAGCAGATAGGGCCTGGCTGCGGGATCAACCAGAATGGGTTTGGGCTGGTATCCCCCAGCCGACCCGGGAGGTGCTTCCAGCGCCAAAGGACGCCACCGGATGGACCTGAATGCGACTGGACCGTGATCTCCCTGAAACACAAGCGGACCTTCGGGCTGCTCATCAGGAAACATGGCCGATCCCGTCGGGCCGGTGACCTCCACCTGCTGTTGTACCAATACGCCGTTCAAATACACTTCTTCGAACCGGGCATTCCGGATTTTCTCCCCCTGCGCATTGAAACGGGGGGCGCGGAAGCGGATACGCAGTTGTTGCCAGAGGCCGGGAGCACGCGCCGCATTCATCAACGGTGCGGTTCCCTCGAAATTACCCTTTTCGGGTAACCAGCGTTCGTAAATCCCACCCGCATCAGAAAAGGTCGGCTGCGTTCTCCTCCAGCTGTCCAGCAGCTGCACCTCGTACCGTCCCTGCAGGTAAACTCCGGAATTGGACTGGTTCGCCATCATAAATTCGAGTTCGATCTCCAGATCGCCGAAGTGCTGTTTGGTCATCAGGTGACTGCGCCCGTTTTTGGGGAAGGTATTCACAATAACCCCGGAGCCTGGCAGGGAGTGCATGTCTTCCCGCCGGCTATAATCCGCCAGGGCGGTTCCGGCGATCTGCCAGTTTTTTCCCGGTTCCTGAAACGCATCCAGCCGATCCAGTGCGATGACCCGGTAGGAAGCAGAGGAATCCTGGGCTGCCGCCTGCAGCAGGCAGCAAACCGCAAACAGAAGGGCGGCGAACGTTGCGTTGAACTTCATTACATACGGTCGTTTATGCGGAGAACAACTTCAAAACCGGGTACCGGACCGGATACGGTTTCCAGCCTGAACTTCACCTCCTGTCCGGCAGGCGCTCCCGCCTTCAGCGAAACCGGCAGCTGGAGTTTTTCCCCCGGTTTCAGAACATACGGAAGTTCTGGTAAAGTGACCTGGAAATTCTCAATATCCCGGCCCATCAACTCGGCGGCAATAAGTTCCACTTCCTGGCCTTCGTTCAGGACGGTGATTTCCCCGCGCTGCCCGTGTGAAAGGAATAGCACGCTATCCTGCGGGACTAATCGCGGTGTGTGTCTGCTGAAGGTTAGTGGCCGGATCTCGATGTTTCTCAGATAATGCTCCGCCCCTTCACTTTGAAACTGTATTTTCCCAGTGGTAACCGGCTGCTGCAAATCGGGACGGTACATATTGAACAGCCGGTTCACTACAAAACCATTTACTATAAAGACCGCATCGGCATGTCGGGCAATCAGTTCACTCCGGGTCCATTCGCCGGGTGGACTTTCAAAATCGCCCGACCGGTACACTCTTCCCGGCTGGCGCTTTAATTTAGCAAAAGGATCGTATTGATTTGCATTTTCCCCCTCCCGGGTCACGGTTTTTCTCAGCTTGAACTCGGCATCTCCCCCGCCTACATTGTAAAAGTCACCGATTTCGCCTTCCTGAATCTGCATTTCCATGCTCCGCATCCAGCAGGCAAAGGCGTAATCGAAACCTTCGGTACAGTGAAAAAGCAGTCCCCCATCACGCAACGAGCTGTCCTTGGGCGCCCATTTTTTTTCGCCCCATTTGGTTTCAAAGCGCAGGTGGTAATTGCTGTATTCTTCCTTGCTGGTGATGGCACCCCAGACTTCCCCCGAAATGCGGATCACTCCGTCCTGCACGGTGAAGACGTCCAGCGGATCGTTGTTTAACCCGATCGGTGGCTGATAGGGATAGGTGGGGTCAATTTCATACCCCGACATATCGACCGACCGCAGGTAGGTGTCCCAGCCTTCGAGGTCCTTCCCGTTGAATAATTTAACCCAGCCTTCCTGGCAATCCGTTCGGCATGCGCCCAGGATCATGCAAAGCAGAACCGGTAAAACCTGATTTAAAAAACGCATCATATCTTTTTTTTAACGCTGCCCTTATTCCCGCTGTCGGAGAAAGGCAAGCAGATCGGCCATTTCCTGCTGGTCCAATTGGGATATTGCAGGCATGGCAGACATATCCAAAATTTTGATCAACTCAATATCCTGCCGTCTGACGGTCTCTTCCGCACCTGGCGCTGTACGCAAGGTGACGGCCGAAGCGGCTTCACTGGCGATGATTCCCTGCGTGGTTTTTCCATTCTTCAATTGGATGCTTGACAGGTCGTATCCCACCGCGATCGAAAGATTGGGGTTTAT
>JAJUHF010000018.1 GCA_029268045.1 Anseongella ginsenosidimutans | reverse complement strand
GATTCCCTGCCGGGTCAGCGAGCGGTAAAAATAACTGTCTTCGGAAAGGTCCCGGGTAATGAAGACGCTTTTTATCGCCTTGTCTTTTTTCAGGTATTTATCCACGATCCGGCGGGCCAGTCCGGTGGTGTCGTAAGCGCGCGTATGATACCGCACGGGATACTCGTCATCGTTTGCAGCACGGGACACCCAAACCAGGTACTCGTCGTTTTCTTTGACACAGTAGGCGCCAATGGGCATGCGGCATCCCCCTTCAAACAGATGAAGGATCTCCCGCTCGATCCGGATGGTGTCCTGCACTTCGGGATGATGGATCTTCTGCAACGTGGCAGCCAGGTCCGTGTCTTCCTCCCGGATCTGCAGGGCAAGCACACCCTGGGCGGCGGCAGGAACAATTACCTGCGGATCGAGTTCCTCCACGTGTAGGCCCGAAAGATCAATTCCCAAACGTTTCAGGCCGGCCTTGGCCAGCAGAATGGCATCAAATTCCCTGTCGCGGAGTTTCTGGACCCGCGAGGGAACGTTTCCACGGATGTCGGCCAATTCCAGGTCCGGACGGTAGGAAAGCAACTGAGAGCGACGCCGGGCAGAAGAACTTCCCACAATGGCCCGGTCCCGCAGGGAGAATTGACGGGAAACATCCACGGCCTCGGGATGAATCAGCAAGACCTCACAAGGTTCTTCCCGTTCCGAGACAGCGCTAATGACCAATCCGGGCGGCTGCTCGGTAGGCAAGTCCTTATGCGAATGCACGGCCAGGTCAATGGTACCGGCCAACAGTTCTTCTTCCAGTTCCTTCGTGAAAAATCCTTTGCCAAGCAACTTGCTGAATGTAAGGTTCACAAAGTTATCACCCTGGGTTTTGATGATCCGGATCTCGGAATGAACACCCACGGCTTCCAATTCATCTTTTATATGATTGGCCTGCCATAAGGCAAGTTTACTTCCTCTGGTTCCAATTATAATTGTACGCTGCATAATTATCCCCCGGCCCGTCTATAGCAAATATCCGGCCGTACCCACACTTAAATTAAGATTAATAATTGCTTTTGCTAAGCAGGATATCCTTCGCCATGACCATGGGAACGCTGACGTATCGTTTTTCCATGTAGTTCAATACCTTTTCCAGCACTTCACGCGAATTCGGATCCAGCTGCTGAATATCTTCAACAAATACGTTGTTCAATGCGGATGCCCGTATTTCCTTGATCTTGTGCGGAACTTCCCGCATTGCCAGCTCGATCTGCCTTTGCCTCAGCACCGGCCGGAACTCCTGCACATTGCGGTCAATAATGGCTTCAGCCGCTTCAAGCTCCAGATATCGCTCGTTCATATTCCGCCGGACAATATCCTGCAGGTGCTCCATTCCAATGAACTGGACCCCTTCGGCCGTCCGAAGTTCTTCGGCCGTATCCGATGGCAGCGCCAGATCGACAATCGTCTTGGTGGAATTCTCCCCTGCCAACAGGCTCTGGTAAATGGCCGGGGTAATGATTGGACCAGCGGCGCCGGTACAGGTGATGATTACATCAAATCCTTTATTATACGAGGTCAACTGTTCCAGCGGGAGCGCGGTACCACCCAGTTCGGCCGCCAGTTCCTCGGCTTTGCTCAACGTCCGGTTAAAAACGGTAAAGTTGGTAGAACCGTGCTTTCGAAGATATTTTGAGAAGAGTTTATTAGTTTGCCCTGCACCGATGAGCAGTATTCTGGCTTCGGGTGTCGTTTTCTGTGATTTTAACAGGCGGTACGCCACCGAAACAACCGAAACCGGCTTTTCGGCAATCCGCGTATGGGTATAAACCTCCTTGGCGGCTTTTACCACACGGTCCATGACCAGACGCAGCAAATCCCCGGTCAACCCCATGCCGCGGGCAGCCTCGTACGATTGCCGTACCTGCAGCAGAATTTCTTTTTCACCTACCACAAGCGAATCCAGCGAACTGGAGACTTTCATCAAATGGACCAGCGCAGGCACCCCGGCGAACGTCGCCGCCTTTTCCGCAAATTGCGCGATCTCTGTCCCGTCCAGCCCGGGATAAAGAAACTGAAGAATTTCTGCAGTGGATTCCGGAGTGATTGCCGCGTGGTTTGAGGCGCCCAGGGCGGGGAGCTCACTGACAAAGATGAATTCGACCCGGTTGCAGGTGGCGATCATCATTAATTCAGACCAGCCAAACCGGTTTTTCAGCTCCTGAAGTCTTGCGGGCCGTTCCTCTTCCGCAAGAACCAACTTTCCAACGTCGTCCAGCTTAAAATCACGGTGCGTGAAAGCTATTATCTTGAGTTTTCCCAGCTCTTCCATTTTCGCATACAAAGATGCCAAACCTTCCCACGATCATTGTCATCCGATTGTCAGATCCATTATTTAGAATACTTCTAAATAGTGAGAATAACAGTTTGTGCACATTCTTTGCGGGTTTTTTGTTGCACTTCGAAACATTTATTTAAATTGGATGTTCAATAAACGAACTAATAACTACTTAATCCATAGACTAATTAAATCAATCTAAAAATGGCAACACTCAGACTGGGCGATACCGCGCCCGATTTTCAGGCCGAAACAACCGCCGGCCCCATCAGTTTTCACGAATGGCTGGGAGATAGCTGGGGCGTTCTTTTCTCGCATCCCGCAGACTATACTCCAGTTTGCACTACCGAACTCGGAGCAACCGCCAAATTAAAGGAAGAATTCGAAAAACGGAACGTGAAGGTTGCAGCGGTCAGCGTGGATCCCTTGGATTCGCATCATGGCTGGATCGCCGACATCAACGAAACGCAGAATACGGAAGTCAACTTCCCGTTGATCGCCGATCACGACCGCAAAGTGGCCAATCTGTATGACATGATCCATCCGAATTCACTTGAAAACGCAACGGTACGTTCTGTTTTCATTATCGGACCGGACAAGAAAATAAAATTAACGCTTACCTATCCGGCATCGACAGGACGTAACTTCAACGAAATCCTGCGGGTGATCGACAGCCTGCAGCTTACCGCCGAATACAAAGTGGCCACTCCTGCCAACTGGGAGGATGGACAGGATGTGATCATTACGGGAGCTGTCAAGGACGAGGAAATTCCGGAGCGTTTCCCGAAAGGGCATACCCGGATTAAGCCTTATCTGCGTTATACTCCCCAACCCAACCGCTAATCACCCGTAAGATGTTGTTGTTTTACGCTCCAGTGGCGGAAATAACAACATCTTACATTTTATTTTCCTGCACTTCAATCCAGTTGCCGTCTTCCCGAATCAGTTCGATCAATTCATCCACGGCATCTTCGGTATTTACATTCCTGCGGACCACTTCCTTACCCCGGTACAGGGTGATTTTGCCCGGCCCGGTACCCACATACCCGTAATCGGCGTCCGCCATTTCCCCTGGGCCGTTTACAATGCAGCCCATGATCCCGATCTTGATTCCTTTCAGGTGACTGGTACGGCTTCGGATGAGCTGGGTGGTTTCTTGCAGATCGAATAAGGTCCGTCCGCAGGAAGGACAGGAAATGTATTCTGTCCGGGAGATCCGCGACCGGGTGGCCTGCAGGATACCAAATGCGGTACTCACAATTTCTTCCCGGGAAAATCCGGGAGCATCCAGCCACAGGCCGTCTCCCAATCCATCCACCAGAAGCGCTCCCGCGTCGGTAGCCGCGTAAAGCTGAAACCTGGAAAGGGAATCGTCCTCCGGCGAATAGGACCTCCGTATGATCACCGGGATGTCCAGTCCGGCCTCCATCAACTTGAAAAAGAAGGCCCGCTGCTCGGCCATGCCGTGCCGGGCGGACTCGGCAACTTCCAACACAAAAACCAGCGTGGGATCCGCCCGGAGCTCCCCGAAAATTTCCGTATCCGAATCCTGCAACGTGACGCGCACCAGATTTAGCGTCACATCCCGCTGGCTTCCTGCGGCGGTGTATTCCTTTAAGGTATACAGGGGATGGCAATTCCTTTTGTCCGCCAGTTTCAGCCAGGTGGGGTAATCGTAAAGTTGTTTCAGATTTCCCGGCATGGTAAACGAGGGCAGCCGGCTCCCGAGATAAGCAAAATCTACCGATTGTTCACCCATGTGGTACTTGTCAAGCAACGGGGAATACCGGTATCCCGCCGCATCCAGCACGGCCGGACTTTTCAGATGGTCAGCGGAAATGTCAAGGACAACGCGGGGCACCTGGGCGCCGCCGATGAAGGTATTCAGCTCGGCGGATGCGCGTTTATTGTATTGGTACGGATCGAAGCCCGCCGGAAAAGATAAATCCCCTGCGATGAAGGACCGCGGGGCAGCCCCTATTTTCCGACCGGTGTACCGTTCGGCGAGTTGACGCGCCACGGGTATTTCCAGTTCGGGTTCTTCGGTCAGGGAAACGCGGATCGTATCACCCAGACCGTCTTCCAGCAAGGTTCCGATTCCCACTGCCGACTTGATACGGCCGTCTTCCCCATCCCCGGCTTCGGTAACACCCAGGTGCAGGGGATAATTCATCCCCTCGGCCACCATCGTTTCCACCAGCAGCCGGTAGGCCTGCACCATTACCTGCGGATTGCTGGCCTTCATCGAAATGACCAGCTCGTGATAATCCATATCCGCGCAGATCCGGATAAACTCCATGGCCGATTCCACCATTCCGCGGGGCGTATCGCCATACCAGCTCATAATCCGGTCGGAAAGCGATCCGTGATTCGTCCCGATCCGCATGGCGGTTCCGTATTCCTTGCAGATCCGCACCAGCGGTTCAAAGCGTTTACGGATGCGTTCCAGCTCCGCCTGATATGCCTGGGGCGTATACTCTATGGTTTCAAAACGTTTTTTATCGGCAAAATTTCCGGGATTAACCCGTACTTTTTCCACAATCCGGGCGGCGATTTCAGCGGCGTTGGGGGTAAAATGGATGTCGGCAATCAGCGGAACGCGATAGCCGCGGCGGGCCAGTTCCTTTTTGATTGCCTCCAGATTCTGCGCTTCTTTTATACTAGGCGCGGTAATCCGGACGTATTCACAGCCGGCGTCCACCATCCGGATGGTCTGCTCCACGGTGGCCAGTGTGTCCATCGTATTGGTGGTGGTCATGGACTGAATCCGGATGGGGTTATCGCCCCCCAGGGGAAGGTCCCCGATCTTTACCTCGCGCGTGCGGAAACGAGCGTATTCCAGAAGGGAATTGCAATATCTTCCAGCCAGCACGGTGTTTACCTCATCCTCTCCGGTCATAGAAAATTCTTTTTGCAAAAGTACAAAGAATTTCACGGAGTCGCTCATCCAAGCCGCCGGTGCTGTATTTGAATCGTCCTTCCCTCTTTTTGAACGCAGATACCCCGCATGGCGGGACGACTCCGGCTATCTTTGTTTCCATGCTATTATAACCTAGTCCAAATATTATGCGATTTTTTACATTTTCAATCCGAAGCCTGTACAGGTGGCAACTCCTATCCCTCCTGTTGCTATCGGCAGGAACACTTCACGCACAGGTTGTCATCAAGGGAACGGTCACCGACGGTGCCGACCAGACTCCGCTCCCTGGCGTGAATATCACGGAAGTCGGTACCCAGAACGGAACCGCCAGCGATGAGAACGGGAATTTCACGTTCACAGTCAACGGTCCGCAAAGCACCCTTCGTTTTTCCATGATCGGTTACGCGCCTCAGGATATTGAACTGGACGGCCGGACCTATTTAGCTGTGACCATGACCCTTTCCAGCCAGAAACTCGACCAGATCGTGGTAATCGGTTACGGCGTGCAGGAAAAGATAAACCTGACGGGTTCGGTGCAGACGCTTAGAATGGATAGTGTCGTAAACATTCCGGTGACCAATTCCGCCCAATTGATGTACGGTCGGTTTTCGGGCGTGCAACTTACCCAGGGTGGGGGTTTACCGGGTTCAGACGGCTCGTCCATCAATATCCGGGGACTGGGAACGTTCGGGAATGCCGCCCCGCTGGTTGTGATCGACGGAATGCAATTCGACGGGCTGGGTGAGTTTAACCGACTTGCACCGGCCGACATTGAATCCATCACGGTGCTCAAGGACGCATCGGCGGGAGCCATTTACGGTGCACGCGGCGCAAACGGCGTCATTGTCGTTAACACCAAACAGGGACGGGATTCGGATTTCCGGGTTGAATACAATAATTACTTCGGGTTCCAGCGGCCCACGATCATGCCCCGGTATTTAGACGCGGTGCAATATGCTGAGCTGATGAACGAGAAATTCAAAAATGAAGCGGACGGTAAACCTTATAATCCGAGGTATACCGACGAACAGCTTCAGCAAATCCGCGATGGCTCGAACCCCGATCAGTTCGCCAATACAGACTGGGCCAAAGAGACACTCCGGGACGCCCCCCTACAGAATCATTACCTCGCATTGACTGGCGGCAGTGGCAAGACAAACTACCGCTTTTCATTGGGATACATGGGACAAGGAGCCGTGGTAACGGGGAAGTTTCACCTGGACCGGTATAACTTCCGGGCCAATGTCCAGTCCAGGATCAAAAGTTGGCTGAGTCTCGACAACAACCTCAATGGATCGCTGAATAAATTTAAAGGCCCTTCCGGGGGTTCAGGAGTGGTAAGCAATATGATTTACTCGTTCCGGCGGAACGCTCCTACCATCCCGGCCTATTATTCCCATGGCGGATATGGATACGTGGACGGCGCCTGGCAGAACGTGAATCCATCGCTGGGAACCGAATTCCAACCGCTTCAACTGGGCTATCTGGGAGATTTTGTCTCGCATGATTACAGCATCAACGACCGGTTGAGTGTGAAGGCTGCCTTCGGTAATTTTAGCCTGGAGTCCGCGGGAACGGTGAATCTCGACTTCCGCGACGAATCCAATTTCCGTCCCACGGTCGAAAAGAGGGACTACGATAACAACATCATCAGTTTCAACGACCAGAATTCCTTGACCAACAGTTTCAATAAACACTACCGGCTGATGAACGAAAACCTAATCAGGTACGATTCCGATTTCGGTGATCACCGGCTGGGTGTCATGGCGGGACATTCGGTTATCTATGACCGATGGGACAATTTCCAGGGATCGCTGGAGAACTTCCCCTCGGACAACCTGCAGGAGTTCAATGCAGGCGGGGTTGCCAATCCGACGGTTTCCGGTGGCGGAAGTGAAGAGGCCATGCAGTCCTTTTTCGGCCGTGTAAACTACAGCTATCTTGGACGTTACCTTTTTGAGGCGAATGTCCGCCGGGATGGATCGTCCAAATTCGGCCCGGGTAACCGGTACGGCACATTTCCCTCGTTTTCAGCAGGGTGGAGAATTTCCGAAGAACCGTTTATGAAAGGGCTGGCTTCAAGCCAGGCGTTGACCAGTCTCAAACTGCGCGGAAGCTGGGGCCGCACCGGAAACAATGGAATCGGAAATTACATCTACGATCAGACCTATAACGCCGGGCTGGACTATGTATTGGGCAACGACGTGGTCGTCAGCGGAGTCGCATTGACCAGTCTGGCGAACCCCACGATTTTATGGGAAACCAGCGAGCAATACAATATTGGATTGGACGCCGCATTCCTGAACAATCGGCTCAGCCTGGAAACGGACTTCTTCAACCGGAGGAGCTACAATATACTCTACACCAACTTTCCCATTCCCGGCTCGTTGGGTGTAAGCAGCCTAGCTGCCCAAAACGCTGCTGAAATGGTTAACCAGGGTGTTGAAATGAATCTGAATTTTACCGACCGGCAGGGTGAATTCCGCTACACCGTGGGTGTCAACCTCACCCATTTTGCGGAAAATGAGGTAACAAGTCTGGGCTCAGGGGTTCAGACGATCGACGGCAATACCATCATTCGGGAAGGGGCACCCTACCAGGCCTACTACGGTTACGTCATGGAAGGCATATTTCAAACCGAAGCGGAAGTGGAAGCGGCGCCTATTCAGTTCGGCAGTCCGCGTACCGCGCCGGGAGACATCCGTTACGCCGATTTAAGCGGGCCGGAGGGGGTCCCGGACGGAGTCATTGACGGGTTCGACCGGACCGTTATCGGAAACCCCTATCCGCGATGGCTGTACGGCTTTCATGCGAGTCTGAATTTCAAGGGGGTGGACCTGAGCGTGCTGATGCAGGGCATTGGAGAGGTAGACCGGATTTTTATCGGGAACGGACAAACACCATTAAATGATGAACGGAGTAACGGACTCAGCTACTGGATCAACCGGTGGACACCTGAAAATCCAAGCCAGACGCTCCCACGCATGGGCGGGGCCAATAATCACATTCTTTCTTCCTTCTACATTCACAACGTCTCGTATCTCCGTCTGAAGAACATTGAGCTCGGTTACACACTTCCACAGGATATTCTACACAAGATGAAGGTCAACGGCATCCGGGTATTTGTCTCCGGTCAAAATCTTCTCACGTTCACCAAAATGGAAAATTTCGATCCCGAACGCGCCACTGGGAATGCGAACGCACGAAATGCTCCGATTTATAAAGCCATCACGGCCGGTTTGAATGTCAGCTTCTAAATTAAAGATTCACCATCATGAGAATACTATTCATCGCAACACTTGCCACCTCTTCCCTGTTCATGGGATGTTCTGAACGTTTTCTGGACAGACATTCCCTGACCCAGTTGGCTGCCGATAATTTCTGGCAAAACGAGAAGGATGCTTTACTTGCAATCAATGGCATTTATGACGTATTGCAGGCCCGTGTGCTCTATAGTGGCAACCTGAATGGCCCGGCCGGGATTCCGATGCACGATAGTTTTACAGATAACAGCTTCAACAACTGGAAATGGGAAGGTCCGGGAAATTACGTGGAAGGCAACGTATCGGCTTCCACCGGCGGCATGTTCGAGGATTTCTGGCTCGCCAATTTCCGGGGAATTGTCAGAAGCAACGAAGCCATTGCCAACCTGGCGAAGATGACCGGAGAACAGATCGAGGAACCGATGCGGGAGAACCTTACCGGACAAGCGCTCTTTCTGAGGGCTCTGTTCTATTTCAATCTCGCGGTCTATTACGAGGATGTTCCGCTGATTACCGAGCCACAGACCCTGGAGATAGCACAAACCCCAAAAGCTTCCCAACGGGCCATTTTGGACCAGGTCATTGCGGACCTGCAAAACGCCTCCACCTTGCTTCCTCCTGTGCAGCCTGCCGAACGCTTCGGACATGCCACCCGAGGGGCGGCATTGGGTTTGCTTGCGCGCGCGTTTCTGTACGACGGCCAATGGAACAACGCTGCGGAAGCCGCCCAGCGGGTTATTGATCTTCAACAATACAATTTGAATCATCCCTTTACCACCCAGTTTACCGAATCCGGGGAAACATCCGGTGACGTAATTTTTGCTGCCCGTTTTCTGGATGCGCCGGGTTTTTCCACCGGCGAAACCTTTTCCGCGACTTATGTAGGCCAGCCTAAAGTGGATAAACAACCGATGCCCAACCTGGCCGCTGATTTCTACTGCATTGATGGGCGGCCCATCAGCACTTCTCCCTTGTATAACCCGGCCAATCCGAAGGAAAACCGCGACCCGCGTTTATCCGCCACGATCCTCTTTAAAGGAGACGTGTATATCGAGGACGAGGTTAAGTCGTTTAACGGAAATAACGTGACCGGATACGGTCTTAAAAAATACCTTCGCAAGAGGACCTCCGAGGTAGGCACCAGCCCGGCGCAGCCGGGCGGTCAGGATTTTTATATTCTGCGGTATGCCGACGTGCTCCTTATGCGCGCCGAAGCGCTGATTGAAAGCGGACAGACGGGGGAAGAGGTTTATTCACTGATTAATCAGGTAAGACAACGGCCCGGTGTAAACATGCCCACGGTGCAGGAAGCAGAAGGCAGTGCGCTCAATCAAGAACAGTTACGGGCAATCCTCCGGCACGAACGTCGTGTGGAACTGGCTTTTGAGGGACTTCGTTTTTTTGATCTGAAACGATGGGGAACCATGCAGGAAGCGTACGACCGGATGATTGCCGATAACCTGAACGGCTACAACCCACGGTATCAGGGTAAGCGGTCGGAATCCTTTCCGATTCCCCTAAGCGAACTGGATGCCAACCGGGCGTTGGAGCAACACGAGGCCTGGAAATAACGCATATCCACCATGAATACACGTACGGCGCGCTTTGTCCTGCTCGTCCTTCTGATGCCGGCCATCGCCTTCTGCCAGGGATATCAGCGCCCCAACATTCTTTTCATTCTAAGCGATGACCACAGCGCCCCCCACCTCAGCTGTTATGGCGATCCCAACGTCCGGACGCCTAATCTGGACGCGATTGCGGCCCAGGGCATCCGTTTCACCCGGATGTACGTTGGCTCGCCCCAATGCGTGCCGTCCCGTGCAACCCTGCTGACGGGAAGGAACGCCCTTGATATCCAAATGACCCGCTTTTCAGCACCCTTGCCGGCGGACGTGATCACCTTTCCTGAGCTGCTTCGGGAGGCAGGCTATTTCACCGGTATTCAGGGAAGAAATTATCATCTGGACGGCTCCGGTCGTCAATCTCCCGAAGCCGCAGCCGTCTTTGAAGAATTTCAGTTACGCACGTTCCGGCACCGGGTGGACTTCCTCCATACCGGCCTGGATGAAGACAACCTTGAAACCATGAACTACTTCCTGGATCAGGTGCCCAAGGGCAGGCCTTTTTTTCTATGGATGAATTACAGCAATCCGCATCGCCCCTTCACGGCTCCCGCCGGATTCCAACCCGACCCGGCTCATTTGGTCCTTCCGCCTGATTATCCGGACACAAAAAAACTTCGGAACGACCTGGCGGCCTATTATGCGGAAGTCCAGCAACTGGATGAATGGGTGGGACAGGTGCTCGAAGAACTGAAACAACGCGGATTATTGGAAAACACGTTGCTTATTTTCATGGGTGACAACGGTGCCGCGCTGCTACGGGGAAAGGGCACGCTTTACCAAACCGGATTACACGTTCCGCTACTGGTTCGCTGGGACGGCCGGATCAAAGCGGGCCTTGTCAGCGACGCGTTGCTTTCCGGAGAGGACCTGACTCCCACGATTTTGGAACTGGCCGGCCTGCCGCCCCATGAACACATGTCAGGGACCAGCTTCAGCGCCTTATTGGATGGCAAAAACCAGGGGGCGAACGAGTTTGTATACGCCCAGCGGGGCGCGCATGCCGACATGCTGCCCCGGTCAACGGTAGCCTTTGACCTCTCGCGCTGCGTGATCGGAACCCGGTACAAATTAATCTACAATGTACTGCCCACCCTGCCCTATGCTCCGGTCGATGTGAATGGCCAGGCTTTCTGGAAAGAGCTTACGGCGTTGAACAGAAGCGGATCGCTGGATTCCACGTTCAGCAGGCTGCTTTTTGCCAATCCGCGTCCCATGTTTGAATTGTTCGATCTGCAGGAAGACCCGTATGAGTTAAAGAACCTCTACGGGTGTAGTGAGTTAAAGGATATTCAAAAACAGCTTCTGACCGCCCTGAACCGATGGATGATACGTTATCGCGATTTTGTTCCTCTCCCGATTGATATTCACCATAAGGACTGAGTGAGTCCGCCGGTTATTCCGGGCCGCCGGATCGGACAAATCGATCCGGATGCAATTGATTATAGGCACGATCCTGGGACAATCCCAGAAAAGCTGGATCCTGCAGGCTTGCTTCCCATGCGTTCCAAGTTTCAGCGATTTTTTCATAAACCGTTCGGTTTTCCGGGAGGACATTCGTTCTTTCCCCGATATCCTCCGTGATCCGGTACAATTGCGGATTCTCCCCTTCCCGGATGACCAGTTTGAACTCGCTGCTTCGCGCCGCCTGCCAGTTTCGATCGAAATTCCTCCAGAAAAACGTGCGTTGAGGCGCTTTCACACGCGGATTACCCAGGAAAGGCAATAAATTGATGCCATCCAGGTCCCGCTTGAGTGCACCTCCCGGCTCCAAATTTTCAAGAAGGGTAGCCGCAATATCCAGGGAGATCACCGGCGCCTGATAAACCGTTCCCGATGGGATCCGGGCTGGCCATTGCATTGCAAAGGGGACGCGCAGCCCGCCGTCAAAAAAGCTCCCTTTCCCTTCGCGTAAAACCCCGTTGTCGGATGCATTCGCGGATTCAGGCCCGCCGTTATCAGAGAGAAATACGACCAGCGTATTGTCCGAAATACCCAGCGCTTCCAATTCGTCAAGGACACGTCCTACCCCATCGTCCAGGGCGCTGACCATGGCTGCGTAGGTGCGTCTTTTTTTATCGAATAAGTGAGAAAAGCGCTCGAGATACGTTGAAGTTGCCTGCAATGGCGTATGCGGCGCGTTGTAGGCAAGGTATAGAAAAAAGGATGTGCGGGCATTGTTTCTGATAAACCGTACGGCTTCACGCGACAGCGCATCGGTCAAATATTCACGTTCCTCCACCCGTTCAAAATTCCTCAATAGTTTGGTGCGGTAGCCGTCGTACTGCGATTGCGCCTCAAATTCGTCGTTCAATACCCACTCTTCGGGAAAATACCGGTGTCCGCCGCTTAAAAAGCCAAAAAATTCATCAAAGCCGCGATTGTTGGGATGCAGGGACGTATGCGCCCCCAGATGCCACTTCCCGATTGCCATCGTCTGATACCCGAAGGCCTTCATGTGGTCTGCCAGGGTCTTTTCAGACAAGGGGAGCCCCATATCCGGATCGTTGGGAGCCAGCAGGGGATTCCGGCCAAAACCGAACCGGTCCTGATATTTACCGGTGAGCAATCCCGCCCGGCTGGGACCACACACCGCGTAGGTAACGTATCCGTTTGTAAACTTAGCTCCATTCTGCGCAATCCGGTCGATGTTCGGGGTGGGAATGTCCTTGCACCCGTTAAATCCCACATCGGCGTAACCCAGATCATCGGCCAGGATAATCACCACGTTAAAAGGACCCGGACTCTGTTGCTGGCTATGTGATGGATGAAAGCACCCTACCAGAATCAAAAGAAAAACAGTGGTCTTCAGAATCATAGGAACTAATTTAACGAATCGACAATTGATAACCGCATGCCTGGGCCAATCTGAAACACACGACCCGCTTTCTGAATTCCCCGCCCCTGGCCTCCCTCCCTGGAAGACCTATCTTTGATGAAAAGATCAACGGACCGCCTTATGAGAAAGCTATCGGCCATAGAATGGCTAATTTATGTAGTCATTGTCGGTTTATGTTTATGGATAATCTTCCTTCTATAAATTGCGGCCGGATAGCGGCGGGGCTTGGAAGTTATTTGGACAGTCTGGATGGATTAATTATCTTGAGTGATGAGCCTTAAACCAGGATACTGGATTACAGCAAAGCATCTCCTCGTCATCCTGATGACAACCGCCTTGAGTCTTTCAGAAGCAAAGGCCCAAGGGGAGCTGATCTCTTCTTTGACCATAGAACAGGGGCTGGTAAACAACGAAGTCACTTCGCTTTGCCAGGACCGGTTTGGTTTTCTATGGATGGGTACGCGGGGCGGACTCAATCGTTACGACGGGTACGAATTCAAGTTAATCCGGAATCCGCCTGAATCCGGCAATAATTTCACAAGCCAGTATATTGAAGTAATCCATGAAGGGGAAAGCGGCACGTTGTGGATCGGCACAAAAAATTCCGGTCTCAACGGATACGATATGCTGCTGGACACCATCCGGCACCACATTCCTCCGGATAGTCTGGATTTCAATATCCAGAATATCCAAGCCTTGCAGGAAACCGACGGACAGTTGTTTATCGGCTCATCGAGCGGGTTATACCTTTACGATCTATCCACCTTGAACTACCGTTGCATCACGGCCAATCTGAATGTTCTGTCCTTGTTATCCGACGGCGAGGTGCTATGGATAGGAACCGCTACCGGATTGTTCCATTATTCAATCCCGCAGAAAAAACTGCGGAAGGCCCGGTGGGACATGCCAGGTCAGGTGCAGGTTACGTCGATTGCCAAAGATCCGGCCTCGGGCATTCTTTACCTAGGTACCTGGAGGAAGGGGGTTCTTGTCGCGGATCCCGGCAGAGGGCGTGTCATCGGCGAATACAAACACGAGGCTGGCAACACCGGGTCGTTAAGCAACAATAACGCGTACCGGGTGTTTTTGGATGAATCCGGAAACCTGTGGATCGGAACCTGGGGGGGTGGGCTCAATCTGCTTGACACAAAAAAGCAGCGGATTCATCGCTATGAACTCCCGGCACAGGAAGATGGAATTCCGCCGGGGCACATTGTGCTCTCAATCATGCAGGACCGTTCCGGCATCCTTTGGGTAGGAACCGATGGCGGAGGAGTATACAAGGTGGACCCCCGCAGAAAACGCTTCAATAACATCGCGTTCGCAACCCGGCCCGAAGAACAGCTGCAGGACACCTATATCCGGGCTGTATTTTCAAATAAGCAAGGCCTTTGGGTGGGAACCAGGACAAACGGCATCTACCTTTCCCAGGATGGGGTGCGATTCAAAAAAGTCCCCACCTCCATCCCCATCCGCTCGGTTAGGGGCTTCTTTGAAAACGGACCCGATCTTTGGGTATGTACCGACCTGGGCCTGATTATTCTGAGTGATTGGGTGGTCACTGGTCGGCAACGGGCTGTATTACCAGACCGAAACAACCCCGAAAGCCTGAGCGGCCCCAAAGTAAATACGATCGTCCGGGATAAAGACAGTGTGATCTGGGTAGGAACCCAGGAATCGGGTTTAAACCGGGTCATCGGCATGACCGCGGACGGCATCCCTCGGTTCAAGCGTTATTTGCCCCAACCTGGAAAACCGGACGCCCTTCAGAATGAACGGATAAGCTGTATGCTTTCCGATAGCAAGGGGCGGCTCTGGGTGGGAACCTATCATGGCCTGCACTTGTATGATCATGCCCGCGACCAGTTTAGGGTGTACCGTCAGCGTAAAGGTGACCCCTCGAGCCTGAGCAACAACGCCGTCCTTTGCATCACGGAAGATCGGCATGGAGACATCTGGATTGGCACCCAACACGGTTTTAACAGGCTTCGGGGAGATCGGAAGGAAAACTATCATTTTGAATCCTACTTCGCCAGGAATGGATTCCCCAATGACTACATTCATGCTATTCAGGCCGATCGGCAAGGCAACATCTGGATGAGCACCAATCAGGGTATTGTCCGGTATACCGTAACCCGTAACGAGTTCCATAATTTTGATACCCGGGATGGCCTGATCAGTAATATTTTTTCTGAAAACAGCTCGTTCGTGTCGGAAGAAGGCCTGTTGTTCTTTGGCAATTCCAAAGGGGTCACTTCTTTTGTTCCCGACAGCATCCGTTTAAACGGGCAGGTCCCGCCGGTTTACCTGACCGGCCTCAAGGTGAATAATGAAGAGGTTACGGTGGGAGACACCGTGGCAGGACGTCGGGTTCTTTCCACCGCGGTTTTCGCTGCACGCAGCATTACCTTATCGTACAAACAGAATATCGTCACCTTGTCGTTCGCGGCCCTGGACTATCATGCGCCGGATAAGAATCAGTACCGATACAAGCTGTCCGGGTTTGATCAGGATTGGGTTTATGCCGGAGATCACCGCCAGGCTACCTATACCAACCTGCCTCCGGGTAGTTACACGTTCACGGTAATGGCCTCCAATAGTGATAAGATTTGGAATGAAGAGGGCGCCACGCTGGAAATCCGGATACTCCCACCCCCTTGGAAAACCTGGTGGGCATACGCAATTTACCTCGTGCTGATCATCGCCTTCCTCTGGATATCCCGTTCCATTGGCATCAGCCGGATCAAGCTGCGGAATAATCTCGAAATAGCGAATCTGAATTACCAGCGGGAGCGGGAAATTGCGGAAGTCCGGTCTAAACTTTTTACTAATGTGTCGCATGAGTTCCGCACGCCGCTAACCTTGATGATGGGCCCATTACACGAACTGGCCAACAATTCCGGGCTGGAACAGGGACTTCAGCGTACGCTGAACAGAATTCTCAATCACGCCAGGCGGATGTTACACCTGGTGAACCAACTTCTTGCAGTCCAGAAAGCCGACGCCAGCAATCTTTCGCTGCATATTCACCGCCATAATCTAACCTCGGTGCTCCGCTATGTCGCCGATGCGTTCTCAGACGAGTCCGAACGCAGAAACATCCGGTTTGCCGTGGACAGCCCGGCCTCGCTTTATTTTTCTTTCGACAAGGAAAAGATTGAGATCGTCCTCTATAATCTGCTTTCCAATGCCTTTAAATTTACGCCGGATGGAGGCTTCGTTTCATTGTCCGCCCGCAAGTCCCTGGCCGACACCGGAGACGCGTATTGCACGATCGAGGTGAAGGATACCGGCAGCGGAATCACGGAAAAAGAGCAGGAGCGTATTTTTGAACGCTTTTACCGCGGCTGCGACCATTCAGCCACTAACCACATAACCGGAACCGGCGTAGGGCTGGCGTTTGTACGCGAATTAGTGGATCTGCATGGGGGACAGATAGCCGTAAACAGTGCTCCTGACAGGGGCAGCACCTTCCGGGTGACGCTTCCGGCAACCGGATCGGATCCGGAACTTCCCGGGCAGGATCCGGACGCGGTGGAGGCCGCGGCGGTTCCGGAAAATGAAAACCAGGTCCTGATTGTGGAGGACAATCCCGAGATCAGGGAATACATGGCTTCCCTGCTGGGCAGGCTCTACCGTGTCCTCCAGGCCAGCGACGGACAACAGGGCATGGAACTTGCATGCAGCGCACTTCCGGATTTGATCATCAGCGACATCATGATGCCTGTGCGGGACGGCTTCAGTTTGTGCCAGCAATTACGGCAGGATCAGCGCACCTCCCATATACCCATCATTCTGCTGACCGCCCGATCGGACGACGACGCTTACATAGAAGGCATCGACAAGGGGGCTGATGTTTATCTAACCAAACCATTCAATCCGCAGGTCCTGAAGTCGTATGTCAAGAACCTGATCACACTTCGCACGCGGCTCCGGGACCAATTCGCCCGGCAAATCAACCTGGAGCCGGATCAGAACGAGCTAGGTTCCTACGAAGCGGATTTTATCAAGCAAGTGATCGCTTATACCGAGGAACACATGGGCTCGCGGGATTTTAATACCGATATGCTGGCGAGTGCATCCAACATGAGCCGTTCAACCTTTTATCGGAAGCTGAAAGCGATCACCGGATTATCCGGCTCAGAATTCATCAAACTGGTCCGGTTGAGGCGAAGCGCGGCGCTGCTGAAATCCGGAAAATTCAATATTACGCAAGCTGCCTACGAAACCGGCTTCAATGATCTAAAGCATTTCCGGAGAAGTTTTCAGCAGCAATTCGGGCTTACGCCGTCGGAGTACCTAAAGCAGCACAAAACAAGCATTAAAGTTTGAATACGCTCCCCAACACGATCTTTGAACCATCTCCCCCTTAAATTGGTTTGCCTCCCCCCTCCCCAAAGGGAGCCTCTCCTTAGTTTTGGGGTTTCAAGAAATACGGAACCGCATGAGCCTTACACGATTTCTCCTACAGCTGGTGTATTTAAGTCTGACCCTGTCGTCGGCAATGGGAACCGATTACTACGTACATCCCCTACAAGGCAGCGATGACCATACGGGACGGTCCCCTAGCCAGGCGGTGCGCACACTGGAACGGGCCGCGCAGTTGCCCCTTGGCCCGGGAGACCGCCTGCTTTTGGCTGCCGGTGCACAATACCCCGGTACGTTGAAGCTGATTAACGTCCGGGGCCTGCCCGATCGTCCGGTCACGATCACTTCGGTGGCATGGCCTGGCAGCGGCAGCGATAGTGATCAACCGGCGCGGATCGATGCAAAAGGCTTTAAACACGGACTTCTTCTACAGGATTGTCAATACATTCACATTGATTTTCTGGCAATACGGGCCAATGGGTATCGGGTAAAGGACGATGAATCCACCATGCGGTGCGGAATCCTGGTGACAGCCACCGCCGGTAAGCGGACCGAAGGCATCGTCCTGGACAAGGTGGATATACGGGATATCTTTTATGAAAATCCGGGCTATAGCCGGCCAGCCGGAGAGGTGCGGACTCCCAACGGGACCCAATCCTATGGATGGGGTATCCGCATCATCAGCCAGGCGGAATCTGCGCGGATAGAGAACATCCGTATCCGGAACTGCCGGATCGAAAACATTGAACATACCGGCATTAAACTAACCGGAACCCAACAGAATATCAACCGCGTATGGCTTCAGGACAACCTGGTAACCCGTACGGGGGGGCCGGGGATTCAAATGTCAAACGTTCGATTTGTTCATGTTTGCAATAACGAGGTTACGTATTCCGGAAGTTCAGAAGATCCGCGGAAATGGGGACGCGGCAGCGGTTTGTGGACCTGGAGCTCGTCCCACATCCTCATCGAAAAAAACCGGTTCATGTACGCCAGCGGGCCGGGCGATTCCGCCGGCGCGCACATTGACTTCAATTGCGACAACGTGGTACTTCAGTATAATTTCAGCGCCTACAACGCCGGAGGGTTCTGTGAAATCCTGGGAAATACTTACAATTGCTCCTACCGCTATAACATCAGCGTGAATGACGGCCACCGGGTAAAAGGAGAAAACGGAGCGTTCCAGGAAGGAAAAACATTCTGGCTAAGTGGCTACCAGGGCAACAACAAAGACCGGAAGGGACCGATAAACACCTATTTTTATAACAATACAATTTTCGTCGATGAAACGATTACCGCCAAATTCGCGATTGACGAACGTTCCGATGGCGTATTGATCGCCAACAATATTTTCTACATTGCAGGTAATTCCCTCACCGTTCTGGGCGACCAAAACAAGCCGGATCAAGGAGGGGAAAAACGCTTAAACCGTATTATCTTTACAAATAACCTCTATCTGAAACCGCAAAACTGGCCTGGGGATCTTCCCATCCAGGATAGCGCTCCTTTTTTCGGCGATCCGGAATTTGTCAGGAAAGGAAGCCTGGTTCCTTCCGATTACCTGCCCCGCAACACGAAGCTGGTTAAAGGCAAGGGTGTGCGGGTCCCGTATTTGCAGGGCGATGCCTTTGGGCTGATGCAGGGCCTGTATCTGCCCGAAGATTTCGCCGGCAGAGAAACGGGAAATCCTCCTGGCCTGGGCGCACTGGAAACGAATTAAGACACTTATACAAATGCACGAAAAAAAGACCTCTATGAAATCCTTAGTTTACGGCTTGCTGGCTGCGGCACTGCTAAGCGCCTGTCAAAACGGCGCCACCCATCCGAATATCATCATCATTTACATGGACGATCTGGGTTACGGCGATGTAGGCGCCTATGGCGCAACCGAGCTTCAAACACCAAATATGGACTTCCTGGCCCAGGGCGGAGTCCGTTTCACCAATGGCTACGCCACCTCGGCCACCTGTTCCCCCAGTCGCTTTGGCTTATTGACCGGCATTTACCCCTGGCGGAATGAGGATGCCCGCATCCTACCCGGCACTGCCCCGCTCCTGATTGACACCGCGCTGACGACCTTGCCCAAGATGCTAAAACAAGCCGGCTACCAAACAGCGGTAGTAGGCAAGTGGCATCTTGGCCTAGGGAATGGCCAGGTAAACTGGAATGAAACGATTGCTCCCGGACCGAACGAAGTAGGTTTTGACTATTCATTCATTATGGCAGCTACCCAGGATCGGGTGCCCACCGTTTATATTGAAAATGGCAGAACAGTAGGACTGGACCCTGCCGATCCGATTTCAGTCAGTTACGAAAAAAATTTCGACGGAGAACCCACCGGACTGGATAATCCTGAATTGCTGACCATGAAGTGGCATCACGGACACAACAACAGCATTGTAAACGGCATACCGCGGATCGGTTTTATGAAGGGAGGAGAAGCTGCCCGTTGGAAGGACGAGGACATGGCCGATACGTTTCTGGCCAAGGCACGGGAGTACATTCTCCAAACCAAAGATCGTCCGTTTTTCCTTTATTACGCGCTCCAGCAGCCGCATGTTCCACGCACACCCCACCCCCGTTTCGCAGGCGCCACCGGACTCGGGCCACGGGGCGATGTGATCGTGGAAGCCGATTGGTGCATCGGGGAATTGATTAAAACACTCAAGGAGCAGGAGATCCTGGAAAATACGCTCATCATTTTCACGAGCGACAACGGGCCGGTAGTCAACGACGGATACCTGGATCAGGCCGTTGAATTGCTTGGCGACCATAAGCCTGCAGGGCCCTTGCGTGGCGGAAAATACAGTCTGTATGAAGCGGGCACGCGGGTTCCTTTTGTCACGTATTGGAAAGGCACGATCGAGCCCCGTGTTTCCCCCGCCCTGGTTTGCCAGCTGGACCTGCTGGCCTCATTGGCAAAACTGGTAGGCGTCAACGCCGACAAGCGCGACAGCGAAGATCTTCTGGACGTATTCCTTGGGAAACACGATCAGGGAAGGACTTCCCTGATCCTTGAAGCGGGCAAACGCACGGCCCTACGTTACGGCGATTGGGCGCTGATTCCCCCGTACACGGGCCCCGCCATCCAAAAGGACGTGAACATTGAACTTGGGAACGCGCCGGAATACCAGTTGTTCAACCTTAAAGACGACCCCGGTCAGCAAGAGAATCTCGCCCAGGCTCAACCCGATACACTTCAACGGTTGATCCAGGAGTATACTAAACTACGTGGAAATGAGCTGCAACGCGAAGCGGAACCCCTGATCCTACAATAAAACGACCTTCCCGGTGCGTACCGATTCATCGCAGGCGAAAGCAATGCGGAGACTGTTCACCGCGTCTTCCATGTGATCGCTCAGGTCGGTATCGTGTAGGATCGCTTGCTGGAAATAGCGCTGCTCGCGGTTACATAGTTCCTGGTGATCCGGCTCATCCTGCAGGTCAATCCAGGTATCTTCCCGCGCAAGGCGGCCTTCCTCATCGAGTTCGGCATGGTGAACCCGAATGGATTCGGTTTGGGTATGGGATTCCACCGAATCGGATTTCCCTTCCCCGGCGGCTTCTTTCGCTACAATGGAGACCGAGCCTTTCGGACCGATGATGTCCTTGACAAAAAAAGCCGTCTCGCTCATCATCGGGCCCCACCCCGCTTCATACCATCCTACCGATCCATCTTCAAAGCGGATCTGAAGCTGGCCGTAATTGTAGTTCCATTCGGGGATTTCATCGCTCAGCCGGGCGCCGATGGCTGTTACCTGCACAGGTTTTGAACGGGCCACCTGACACATGACGTCGATGTAGTGGACTCCGCAATCCACGATGGGACTCAGGCTTTTCATCAGGTTGCGATGCACATTCCACATGGGTCCATCGCTTTGCTGATTCAGGTTCATCCGCATGACCAGCGGCTTGCCCAGTGCACGTCCTTCTTCAATGAACCGTTCCCAGGAAGGGTGATGGCGCAGAATGTAACCGACCACTAGTTTCCGGCCGGCCTTGCGGGCGGCCTCCACCACATTCACAGCACCCTCCACCGTTGCGGCAACCGGCTTCTCAACAAATACATGGCACCCTTTTTCAAAGGAGCGGATCGCGTATTCCTCGTGCGTATCGGGATAGGTTGAAATACAGACCGCGTCGGGTGCTGTCACTTCCAATGCCTGATAAAAATCACTGTAAAGCGGATAGCCCCCGCCTAGTTTTTCATTCAGTACTTCCTTGCTTTTCCCAGTGGAAACCAGACCGCAGATTTCAAAGCCGTCCAGGGTATGGTAGGCAGTGGCGTGCGAAGCGCCCATGTTACCGCAGCCCACCACGAGCACGCGGATGGGGGAATTTTGATTTTTCGTCATGTTTTAATCGATTTCATCGTTTCCGTAATCGCCTTCGGGTAATTCCAGCGCCTTTACGGGTTGAATGGCGTTCCCGGCAATGCCCTTGATGGAGCCATACATGTCGATGGTATTGGTAATCACCTTTTCTATCTGCTTTTCGCGCTCCTTCCAGATCCGCTGCATGGACCGCTTTTCGCTTTCAAGCGCGTTTTTCATGGATGCGAACCCTTCTACAATCGCTTCCACCTGCATCCGGAAGGTGTTGCTGGTAAGAAAATCATAAAGCATATGCATCTTGTCCCCCCGGTTTTCCTGGGAAGCGATGGCCAGGCTCAGTTGGATCACCGATTCCCTGAGCACCGTACAGAGTCCCTTGAATTCTTCGTAGGTACAGATCCATATCCCGTCACGGATACCCATGCGTTCCTGGTTCGCAGGCATGGCGTTGGTTACCAGCACACCGACGTCGGCGCCTTTTTCGCGCATGTCGGCTTTAAATTTTTCAATCCAGCCGGGCTGAAAATCTTTGGTCCGCTTGCTTTCATAATAGATCCGGCCGCAACACGGACGGGTATGGGTATTAACCACCTGAATGCAATCCCCGCCGCGGGCGCCTTTTTTGACTTCCTCGATCAGGTCAAGCGGGAACTGCGCGGCCAGCCATTCTTCAATAGCCAGTTCCTGCACTTCCCCCTGAAGTTGCATGGAACCCTGCTCCTGCTTCCGTTTCATTTCTTCGGTGAGCTTCCGCTGATCGTCCAGCTGCTTTTGCAGCTCGCGGATCCGAAGTTCGTTCCGCTCCTCTTCCGCTCGCTTAATCTTCTCCTTCTCGGCAAGCAACAAATCGTTCAGTTTTTTCTGAGCTTCCGCTTCCACGGCTTCCCTCAGTTCAGCCTTTTCCCGTTTTAGGATTTCGATTTCGGCCTTGGTACGATTCAGTTCCCGGATCTGCTCGGACTTCTGGGTCAGTTCCTTCTGGAGTGCCTGAAGCTGCTCGGACTGCTCTTCGGCCAGTTTCTGCTTTAGCCGCACCTCCAACGCACGCCGTTCCTCTTTGAGCTGCCGTTCAAGGCGTTCCTGGAATAACTCGTTTTCCTGCCGCTTCTTTTGTTCGAATGCTTCCTTTGCCTGGTTCA
The DNA here is from genome assembly GCA_029268045.1 of Anseongella ginsenosidimutans. GTDB lineage: Bacteria > Bacteroidota > Bacteroidia > Sphingobacteriales > Sphingobacteriaceae > Anseongella > Anseongella ginsenosidimutans_A. Next base: position 9,714 of record JAJUHF010000018.1, on the reverse strand, counting down.
GTTTTTCCTGTTCCTGCTCAAAGCGTTTCTTTTCCGAAGCCAGCTGGGCCTGGTATTTCTGACGGATCTCTTCCTCGAGCTGATGGGACAGAATATTCTGCACATCAACCGAAGTACCGCAATTGGGACATCTTATTTGGGTAGTGTTTGTCATTTCCTGGTTCCATGCAAATATAAACCTTTTTGCTATATTTTTTAGCCGAACCCGTTCCCGGTTTACCGGATATTAAAACAAACGGAGCTGACCGGGCAGCGCTTCGGAGGGGGATGGGATCACGTGGCGATGAAAATTGGAAATGCCCAGTCCCAGCAGACGGACCGGCCGTCCCCCAAGCTGAAGCCCTTCCAGCAGCTCCGCCCCGACCCGTTTTACAGTCTCCGGATCAGCAACTGCCTGGGGCAGGGTGCGGCTCCGGGTGATCTGTTTGAAGTCGCTGAATTTGATTTTCAGGGTCAGGGTTTTCCCTTTTAATTGCCTTTTTTCCAGGCGTTCCGATAGCCTTTCGGCTTGTTGCAGGAGCTCATCCAGCAGGGCTCCGGATTCCTCCACATCGTGCCGGAAGGTATCTTCCACGCTGATCGACTTGATTTCCCTGCTGGGTTTTACCACCCGCTCGTCGATCCCCCGGACGATCTTGTAAAAAAATTGACCGGCTTTCCCGAAATGCCGGACCAGGTCCGTTTCGGACAGCTTTTTAACATCCATCCCGGTATATAAACCCATTTGCCGCATTTTGGAAGCGGTCACCCTGCCCACGCCGAAAAACTTCTCCACGGGCAATTGTTCCATGAAGGACTCGATCCGGGAAGGTCCGATAAAGGTCATCCCATCGGGCTTATTCATATCGGATGCGATTTTGGCTACAAACTTATTGACTGAAATACCGGCCGATGCGGTCAACTGCAATTCTTCGCGGATGGCCTTGCGGATGAGACCGGCAATTTCAATGGCGGAACCAATCCCCTGCGTATCCTCGGTCACGTCCAGATAAGCCTCATCAAGTGACAACGGTTCAATCAATGGGGTGTATCGGCGGAATATTTCCCGGATCCGGTGAGACACCTGTTTGTACACTTCGAATCGCGGCGCGACAAACAGGGCATGGGGGCACAGCTCGCGGGCCTTCCGGCTGGGCATGGCCGAGCGTACGCCGAATCTGCGGGCTTCGTAGCTGGCGGTTGCCACCACGCCTCTTCCTTCGGGAGGTCCGCCCACAATCAGTGGCTTGCCACGGTATTCGGGGAAATCCCGCTGCTCAACCGACGCGTAAAACGCATCCATATCAATATGAATGATCTTGCGGTGCATCCTGGAATCGTGTAAAAATAGGCTATTTTTGCTTAATTTTCGCAAATGATCAAGTTACATCCGGAAGGGGTCATCCTGTACCTTTACATTCAACCCGGCGCCTCCAGGACCGAAGTGGCGGGAGAGCACGACGGGTCCCTGAAGATCCGCGTTCAGGCTCCTCCCGTAGAAGGAAAGGCGAACAAAGCGCTTGTCAGGTTCATCGCGAAAACCTTTGAACTTGCCGCGTCCCGAGTCGACCTATTGAAAGGCGAAACCGGACGAAAAAAACAGGTTCTTCTAAAGGGGATCCCCCTGACCGAAGTCCAAACCATTCTGAGCGGCTTGCTGGCCGGCTGATCCTCCCTACCCCTTAAAATCCGTTCTGCAACTGGTAACCGTACACGACAATGTATCCAAACGCCAGCAGCAGCAGCACAGTGGCCACCTTGTAAATCACCTCGGTGCGCCGGGAAATCAGATTCATTCCGATTACGACCAGGATAAGCGGCCATAGCCGCCAGATGTCGTGCATGTTCCACCAGATCTCAATGAGATGATACTTTTCCAGAATAAGCAGGGTACCCAGGAGAATAAAGAAAATTCCCCAAAAAATATCTCGGGATCTCATCGTATCACGGGATGTCATAGTTCAGTGTTGTGACTCTTATCGGAAGGATCGGGAGACCGGTGGGAATACGGCGGCCCCACGGATCCCGGAGACGGTCCGGTTGGCCCCGCAGGGGCGCCTGGATTGGATCCGGTCGGCCCCGATGACGGTCCGGCCGGTCCGGAAGGTCCAGTTGGATCCGGAGACGGTCCGCCCGGTCCGGAAGACGGTCCGGTGCTGGAAGGACCTCCAGCGGGTTCCGGCGGGGGGCTGGCCTGATCGCCGTTTCCTGAAGACGGCGCTGCGTGCTTCCGCCTGGCGGAGGTAATAATCAGTACCCCAACAATGATGAATATAACCGGCCAGATCCTGCCAAAGTTGAACCAGTAAAAGAATTCCGAAAGCCACCTGCCCAGAAATTCACGCATCAGGAAATACACTCCGAAACCCACCAGGATCCAGCCGATCAGTACCGACGTCCTGTTCTCGGACCGCTTTCTTTCAAGCGGCGGGCTCCCGGGAGTCCCTGGAGGCGAAGTACCCGCTTCGGGTGTGCCCGGATTCATTGCGTCCGGATTCCCGGCGTATACTGGGCCGGACCCGCCTGCCGGCATCGCGATCCACAATACGATATAAACCAAGAGGCCCGAACCGTGTAAAAAGGTAGCCACCACAAACAGCAACCGCACCACCGTCATATCAATCCCCAAGTAGTCGGCCAGCCCCGCGGCGACACCACCGATCATTTTGTCCGGAATATTTCTGACTAGTCTTTTTTCCATTTTTGAACTTGATTTAACACTTGATCTACGATACGACGCCCGTTTCGCTTATCAGGTAACACGATCCATAAAGCAAGATACAAAAACAGTCCCAAACCCAGCCCCATCAACAGGATAATAAATAACAAGCGGAATAGAAACGGCGGAACCTTGAATTGCTCGGCCAGCCCCGAGGCGACGCCACCCAAAAGGCCGGTTTGGGAATTACGATAGCGCGTGTGATGCATATCCGCTAATATACGGATTGAACAGCATCCAGCCTATTTCCCTTCCTTTTCCAGTTCACGTCGTATTCCGCGCAGAAGATCCGCACGGGAAATCGCGCTGCTGCCTTTCTCCAGCGCCGATAGACACAGGTATTGGACAATATTGATGATGTGGGCACCGGTCAGCTCATATTCCGCTGCAATGTTTTCCAGGTCGATCTCCTTTGCCAGGCGCACTTCATCGGGAAAGGATTGTTTCCATAGCCGGAACCGTTCCTCCGCCGATGGGGGTGGAAAATAGACGACCGAATTGAATCGTCGGATAAATGCTTCGTCGATGTTATTCCTGAAGTTTGAAGCAAGGATCACCAGCCCGGAGTGAGCCTCGATCCGTTGCAAAAGATAGGACACTTCCTGGTTGGCGTATTTATCGTGCGCATCCCGTACTCCGGTCCGCTTTCCGAATATCGCGTCGGCTTCGTCAAAAAACAGGATCCAGTCCTTATGCTCGGCTTTGTCGAAGAGCGAGGCCAGGTTCTTCTCTGTCTCCCCGATAAATTTCGATACAACCATGGAAAGGTCGATCTTAAACACTTCCCGTCCGGTGTACTTGCCCAACAGCGTGGCCGTCAATGTTTTCCCCGTACCGGGCGGCCCGTAGAACAACACCCGGTAGCCAGGTTTGAGTTTCCTCCCCATTTTCCATTCCGACCAAAGCCGGTCGTGGTATTTGATCCAGCTTTTCAATTCCCCTATCTGCTGCCAGATCCGTTCATTCAGAACCAGGTCATCCCATACTGTCTGCGTGGTTAAATGCTGCGCCGGGAAATGAATACTAAGGCGGGGAAGTCCCACTTTGCCCGTGGTAAATACTTCCACGAATTCCCTTTCCAATATCAATCTTCCGCTGAGGGCCGGTTCGTGCGCTGCAACCGGCTCCAGGGAAAGGATCCTGTTCCTGAACAGATCGTGTTCCGGATCAAAGAAAGGAAGCATCTGCAGTCTGGCTCCGGGGTCCAGTCCTGCCAAAAGAAACAGCGCCGTTTCGCCTGTGGGCAGGGTCCCCCGGTGATTCTTTCCCTTCTGGCCTCCGAACTCGGGAAATTCACCTCCCCGGGGCAGAAACTGCCCGATGATCTTATCAAAAAAACCAGGCACCAGGTGCGGGACCAGGGCCGTAAGCAATAGAATCATTTCCTCAGAAGAAGGCTGTAGGCGGCGGACAAAACCCGCAAAAGAGGTCTGGTCCTCCTCAGGAGGCAGGCAAAGATCCTCCCCCCAAGGGTCCGCTTCGCCGAAATGAGTCCGAAGACGCCATTCCACGAATCGTTTCAGGTAATCCAGCGCAGTGACCAGGTACGAATCCGCGGTTTTCAGTGAGGGCACGCTCCGTACTACTTCCATATCTCAATTGTTGTATTCAAGGTGATACCGGACACCCTGGTCCGATCCGACACGCAACTCCTCGATCCACCAGGCCCGGGTAAGCTCCAGCACGATCTGGCCGTCGCCGATTTCAATAACTTTAACGTGTACCCTGACCCGGAACGGCCGGGCCACATGCTCGGTCGTCATGAGCATGGTAAGTTCCAGCCGGGCATTTCTTGGCGTATTCAGATGCAGTGGACCGTACACTTCCAATATCTGGAGTACCAACGGAGGTACATCCGGGGGATAGTTCTGGGTGACATTGTATTCGCCGGAGGATGCGCTGCGGGACTGTGCCTGCGCCCCCTCCCGGCGCCGGCTTCGGGAAGGCGAAGAAGCTGTTCCAGTGGTTCCGCCCGAAGCAGCCGGACCCGAGTCCCTACCCGAAGCGCTGTTGCCCGAGGCGGGACCGCCGGCGGTCCCTTCCGATCCGCTGGAATCGGACGCCCCCCCGCCTCCGCTACCGTAGATCAGGCTGAGAATCGGGCAGTTGGGCAGATAGGAAACGGGGTTATTCACAATCTCTCCGACTTTTTCAAGCAGGCTCCGCAGCGTGATACGGCCGCCGAACAGGGCCGCGATATCCAGCTCACAAAAATTCCCACCCACCAGACTGATGTCTCCCCGAACCTTTGCCCCTTTGGCAAGCCGGGCGGACGCGCCCACGCCCAGTCCGAGCTGTATACGTAGTTTGGCGGTGGTGATCGTCAATTGGTCCATTAGGTCATCGGTCAGTTCGCCGAACTCTTCCGAATCGAGGTATCCCGAAAAGAACTGGGACAGCTTTTCATATGCTGAAGAAAAATCCTCCGCACTGGAAACCGCATCCACGGCTTGTCCCCCGGCATGAAGCAGACGTTCGGCAACACGCATAAAATCGGTTCCGTTCATTTCTCCGGCGTAGTCCAGATATACCTCCAGTTCGCCTCCCCCCGTATAGCTCGCTTTTCTAAGCGCCGCATCGGAAAGAAGTGAGCGGGTTCCGGATTGCCGGCCTATAAACCGCGCCAGCCTCCGGCTCTGTGTCCCCAGTGTAAGCCGGCTGAAGAAGGATACTTTTTCCATCAGGTTGGCAAAAGAAAGCGCCCCCACCGAAGGCAGCCGCCCGGTCCGGAGCGCTTCGGCCAGCTCTTCCACCGAAATAAGATTGGTGAGATTAAATACCATGTTCTGCTGCCCCGCGGCACCGGCATAATATTGATCTTCCCCCTGTTTCAGATAGACAACGGCCCGGATCTGGGTCGGTTCGCCCGGAGTCTCCACCAGTTCAAGCCGAACTCCTCCGCCCGCATCGGGAGGCAGGGAAGCCAGGATCTGGCTGACCACCGGAATGGGTATCCCGATCATCGCACCGATCTGTCCTTCCAGGTAAATCGCATGGGTTTGGGAATTCCCCTCCATTTGCTGCTCATACCCTCCCACAACCTGGGCACTGGCGTTCGCGCTCAAAAAGACCCCCAGAAAACGGTTCAGGAAGGTCAGGGGATCCCAGGTGGAGGTGGTACCCTGGAAATCACGGTCATCTCCCGGGCCCCAGGCGCTGCCCCGCAAGTGCCTGCCGTCGGAATCACCCACGCGCTCGTTGAAGCGTTCGGTGGGTCTTCTCAGTCCAATGCCCGCTTCGGCGTCTCCCTGGGCAAACAGTCCTCCTTCGATCTGCTGGCGCGTCATGTATTGGTCCGCTGCCGCGCCCAGCAGGTCCTGCACCGGTCCCTTCAGCGTGGAGGTCACCAGGGTGGCCGACAGGACCGTATCAATTGCCTGAGATCCCATAAAACTCAACAGTTCACCCGTTGGAATGGAATATTCCTCCAGGACAGTTCCCACCGCACCTGCCATGAAATTCGCGCCTGCTTCCGCCCCTACGCCCCATCCCCGCTCTCCGGTTCCGGCCCTGCCACGGCGTCCCAGCATAACCGAGCCGCCCACACCCGTGTCAAAGGCCAGCCGCCCCTGCTTCCGGACCAGAATATGCAGCCGGCTCTGGCTTGCCCGGGTGACATAAATAACGGCCGATCCCCCGGTATAAATGGGATATCCCCAGGTAATTCCTCCGGTCACCTCAAAATAAAATCCATTGCCCAATGGAAGAAGGAAATCCAGGACCTCGATGCTGGCCCGCTGCATCAGCGAAGCCTCCTCTTCCTGCCTTTGGATGACCTGCCCGGCAGAACCCGCGCCGCCGGTCTGCTGCAGGACATGCGTCAGTTCATGGGCCAGCAGGTGCTTTCCCGATTGGGTATGGGGCGCGAACTTTCCTTCGTTAAAATAAATATCGCGGCCGTGGGTAAACGCCTGCGCATTCAGTTGGCGGCTTAACCGGGCCGCTTTTTCGCCGGTATGAATGTTTACGCCGCTGAAATCCGTACCGAACCGGCTTTCCATGTACTGCCTGGCATCGCCCGGCAAGGGTTTCCCGCCGCCTTTGCTGGCCTGAAGCGATTGGATGAGCTGGGGATCCAGTACGCGGCCAGGCGATTTGCCATTGGACTTGAGCTGTACCTCCTTTTCTTCCTCCTCCTCACAATGGGCGCATTTCCGCTGCACACCGGGGGTAGGCCGGACCTGAAAGGCCCCGTCCGCCACTTCCTGTCCATTCACCACGGTGTCGGCCACCTCATCGGCCTCCTGCTCATACCGGTCACCCGGTGCATTTACACGCAGTTTGGGCTGCACAATGGCTGCAGGGAAGAAAGAAGATGTTCCCGGAGCCGAAGCTGAATCCGATTTTTTTCGTTCCGCTTGATAATTCATACCTGTAGTTTTAGGGGATCCTTCCGTAACCGAGTAATTTATCCATGCGTGACTTCACATACGAAAATCCGGCGACATTGGCGGCCTTGTTCCCTTCGATCGTGTAAAGGAACCCGTCTTTGCAATGGTGCACAATACCGATGTGGCCGAAGCCCGAAGGCTTGCTGATCCGCCACCAGCATACAATGTCGCCCGGCTCGGGTGTGGCATTTTCATCCAGTGCCCATCCCTTGTCTTTAAATTGCTGAAAAATATTCCGGGCGCCTGCCGAATACCGGAACGGCATATCGCTCTTGTCTTCGCCCACCGTCTGCAAAAAGCACCAGCTGACAAATGCGGCGCACCAGGGGTTCCCCTCGCCAAGACCGGCCGGCTGTAGGTACTTCTTCACCCAGGGTCCACGGTTGTTCCCCCCCACTTCGGTCGCACCGGCGTTCATTTCATTGATTGCTTCCTGCAATGCGTTCCGTCCCAAAAAAGAGCCACCCATGGAATCCGGAGGCATTTCACTATACAATGTGCTGCCGGTTTCCACCTTACTGCGGGGATTCTGCAGTGCCCACCAGGTAAGCGGTCCCACCTGCCCGTCCACCACCAGAGGGACGCCGTGCTTATCCAGATGCCGGCTTTGAAAAACCTGTACCGCCTTGTAGGTGGCCTGATCAAACACGCCGCTAAGCGGCACGTCATAATCCAATTCCCGGAGAATTTCCTGAAGCTGACGGACTTCGTCGCCTTCCATTCCTTTTTTAAGTAGTTTCATATCGTGTATTGGTTTTCATGCCCATTCGACCGCTAGTATTTCGTTCATCCAGGGTGTTTTGATCGTGGAGAAACCCCAGGGGATCTTTCCAAGCAATACGTCCTGCACCTGCTGATCCACTTCCAATAACCAGCCCTTGTCGCGCTTGGAAAGTTTTCCGGCCCGCTGCAGGAAAGTCCCCTGGAATGCCGCAATCCCCGTGTTCCGCAACGCTTTCCAATGGGCGATGACCGATTCAAGCAATTCTTCCGCTTCTTTCTTTTCAAAATCACTTAACACCGTATCCAGCGGCAGGGGTGCTTCCAGAGGGTAACCGGTGAGCAGCTTGTTCAGCAGGAGGTCCTGCTCGGCATATTCGTCTTTTCCGTGAACCAGGTATTGGGTCAACACAAGGGACCGGTGCCGCAATTCAGGTGAATTCCAGGCGTTCTTCACCGTATGGCCGATATTTTCGAATAAATGATGCAAAAAGGGATGAAGTAAAACCAATCCCGCATTGGAAATATATACCGACTCATGGGCCGGCAACCGGTTCCAGTCCGTCCGGACAACCATGCCTTGATCCGCGGAGCTTCCTGATTCGCCGCTTTCTTCCTGCGCAGGGGCGTCCCGTTCGAATCCCGCCGTTTTATCACGATGTGAATCACCCGGAACGCCGGGCCGCCTTGCACCGATTGCCGGCTTTGCGTTTCCTGAGGCTGCATGGGCAATAAGCATTTCCGGCAGATTCCGGAATACCGCCGTGTGCCACGCTTTCAGCACCTGAACCACTTGCTGTGAAACATCTTCCGACAGCGTCAGCGAGGGGTTCCGACCGCGCTCACTCAGCAGACCCAGGGCCTGCATAAAGACGGCACGGCAGTCGGTCGTGGACAACCCCGCCCCCCGCAAAAGGGTATCCCAGCGCTTCCGCGTCTTTCGGATCTCCCTCCGGTCCCATTCCTTTCGGATCAGCACCGGAAGAATTGCTTTTTCGGGAACCAGATAAAGCAGCCGGACCATGGCGTTCAGGTCTGAATTCAGAAGACCCAGCAACTTTGCAGGAAAACCCCCGGAAAGACCGGGGCCCCGGGTGATCGCCGATGTTCCGTCGGCAGACTTCAAAAACCGGCGCGAACTTTCCAGGAGCCGGGTCAGGTCATTTCGCAGCTGTCCTGTGTTTTCGTACGGTGAGTTCCAGGCCTGGATACCGGTCTTCAGGTAAGACAACAAGAAATCCGCTTTTTGCCTGAAGTGTTCTGCGGCCGGCGTTTGCCCATCGGGTGCCCGTTCAGGCCCGCTCCGCAATAGTTCCCGGTCCAGATACTGCTCCAGTTGCGTTACCACCGCGTCGGTCAGCGCGTTTTCCCAATCCTCGGCATCCAGCGTTCCCACATCAATCACCAGGCTGGGAATACGGATCAGAGGAGATTGAGCGTATTTTTTATCCAACAGCCGCTCCATGGCCGGAATCAGCCGGCGCCGGCATACGGCCGAGAGCTCATCCCGTGTCTTGAATGCATCCACCTGGTTTTCGAATTCCACCTCCAGGCGCTGCATGCGGATCCGGTGAAGCGGTTTCCTGTATTGCATCCCGTTCATGCCCTTTATTCTTTGGTGGTATTGTCGAATGCCTTTCCGCTTGCCTGGTATTTTTTAAACAGGGCCGCAGTCAGAACAAACTGCTTTTCATCGGCGCAATCCCCCGAGGGAAGCTGATGGTTGACCCGAAGGGCGATCGTAAAATCCGCGCCTGCCCGGAATTTGAGTTCCGACATCATCAACTCCAGTTCCCGGCTTTCGAAAGAATAGTTGAGCCTTCCCTGAGACAGGGTCCAGGTGTAGTTCGATGCATCGGTTTGTTTGGGCTTCAACAGGAGCTGATTGTCTACATCCATCCACTT
>JAJUHF010000017.1 GCA_029268045.1 Anseongella ginsenosidimutans | reverse complement strand
TAAAGCATTGCGAGGTCTATTTCAGTAAATCAGGCAAACAGCCGATGCTTATATCCGTGATCGACAAGCGTCGGAAAACCAAGGGATTGACCGATCGCTTCAAGGGCATCGTGAGCGTGTATGCCTTGTCGAAGGCAATGGGGGTGCCTTTCCGGCTGATATTTGACCATCCCTTTGAATTATCGGAATTTCTGGAACCCAACGTGTATAACTGGAAGCCGCAGGCCGGGGAACTGAGCGACTGCGTAGCCGATGTCCGGTTTAAGATCATGACCAAGCAGCCGCCACTTAGCAAACTGACCAAGATTTTCCCCCTGACCAGGCAGGTATGGGTGTATGCCAAGGTGGATTACCTGGAGGAGATCAATACGCAATATCACACGGACTTTCATTGGGGCGCGCTTTTTCATGAGTTATTCAAGCCTAGCGAACTGCTGGAACAGCACCTGCGCATTCACCTGGACAACTTGGGCGGAGGGGATTTCATCGCTTGCGTATTCCGGTTCCAATCGTTGCTGGGAGATTTCAAGGAATATCATTTCCAAGCCCTCGATCCGGCAGCACGGCAGGAACTCATTCTGAAGAACACGGAAGCCCTCCGGAAGATTGTGGAGCAAAGCGACGTGCCAGTTTTGGTTACCTCCGATAGCGTGACTTTTCTGGCTGCCGCGGAAGACCTGCCGGGGGTGTATATCATACCGGGCAAGGTAGTACACATTGACAATGTGGACGATGCGGGCAAGGAAGTTTACATGAAATCCTTCATCGACTTTCTGATGCTTTCACGGGCCCGGAAAATTTACAGCATCGGTACGGGGGCCATGTACAAGACGGATTTTCCAAAGTATGCGGCGAAGCTGAATGAGGTGCCGTTCGAGCGGATCCTGGTGGAATAATCCCGCCGGGCGCTTATTTTTCAAAAAGAGATTTTTCGGGTAAAATAAATTGAAACGCATCCTCCACCGCCTGCATTGTTTTCTCGTAATTGACAATGTACTCACTGTCGTTTACACAGACCAGCTTATAGGATTGCGCCCGGATGGCTTCGATCGCCTGGGCTGAGCGGAATACCAGCGGAAACATTTTCGTGTCCTGGTACGTATTGTAGGGCACAAAATTGGAGCGGCAGATCTGCCAGGTCCTGAATAGTTCCTGCGTGTAATCCTCGGGGCTTCGGAACCGGTTTTCCGACATGCGGGTGAGTTCCGCGTCCGCATAATCCCACACTTCGTCGAAGGTCGTTTTCAGATAAGGCTGGGCGTTGTGTGGCGTGCGCAGGGTGACGAATTTCCCATAATTTTTCAGCAGTCGTGTCAGGCGCGCCTTTTTGCCGTAGCTGGGGTGGAACCATTTATCGTGATCGCGTTTGAATACCTCCCTTTTGTCAAAGCGGCGGTTAATGACTGCGATGTTGTTCTTCAGACATTTGCTCCAGAGGGAAAGTCCCAGGTTCATCCGGAAGGCGGCGATGTCATTGGGCAGGCCGCCGGTAAAGAAGCGGGTTTGCGGAAGCTGGTTGATGATAAAAAAATCGTCGTTGAAATAGACAAAGTGCTCGGACAGGCCGGGAATCCGGTGCAGGTAAATTTCAATCAGGCTGGAGTTGAAGCAGGGCAAGAACTGGTTGGGAATATAATCTTCGTGATTGACCAGTTTCAGTTTGGGGTGATCCGTATTCAGCCAGTCGGGTTGCTGTCCACAGGTCACAAAATGGACGTTACGCACCCAGGGCGCAAATTTTTCCACGCCTCTGAACCAGTATTTCAGCAGGCCGTGGTCCCTGAAACGGGCTTCGGACACCTCGTTTTTTTTATTGTCGATTTTGCCTGAATAGGCGGCAAAGGTTTTCCGCCATTCCGGATCATTCATATCTACCCAGGTAATTACAAAGTCGATGTCCATATGCCCAGTTTTAAAGGCCAAAAGTATGGATTTTATCCCGAAGGAAGGGTGTGTGCCGGAGGAACTATTACAGCATGACGCGTTCGAAAGGCACCTGATGGATCTTTGCGGCGTACTTGGGAAAATCGGACCGGTACATGATGGGTGTTCCGATGCTGTACACATGCCGCGCGTGTGTCAACATGAAAAAGTCAAGAAATGATTTCATGTATACCTCCCGTTCGGCGTCCTCCACGTTATCGATGTGCACCACTTTTCCCGGAATGACGTACACATTGTCCATCTCGCGCACTTCCGAGAGAAAGGTGATGCTGTCGGAAGTGACCAGTACGGGCAGTTCGCTATTGCGGGCAAGCCGTTCAAGCGCCTTCCGGTTGGTTTCTATGAGCTGCCGGCGTGCTTCCCCAGGCAATGGCCTGCAATTGTATTCCTTAAAGTCACCCAGCAGCGCCTGAAAACGGAACACGCCGGCGATGTATCCCTTTTTACCCAGATTTTGCCGGTGCATGGCAATCTGGCTTTCCAGGACAGGGGTTGGTTTGAAGAGTTCCTGGAATAAGTCGCCCCACTGATATCCGGTTTGGTAAATTCCGTTGATCTCGTCCAGGTAGTCCAGATTGGCGTATACCCGCATCTGCTTTTTCAGGGGAAGCGTCTTCCGTAGGCGTTTGATGGTCTCCTGCTTCCGCAACAATCTGATGCGGACTTCCGCGACTCCTTCTCCGAGCTCCCCCGGGCGCGGGATCCAGTTATAGGTGTTGGGCACCAGAAAATCAGTCAGTTGACACGGATGGTTGAAAATGCAGCGGTATGGAATGTTTTCGGCCTTGGCCAGGGCGTAAACGCTGATGATCCCTTTGAACCGGTCGGTGAGCCCCTTGCCTTGTCTTTTGCTGTCCACGATTGAGATCAGCATGGGTTCGCGCTTGGCTCCCGATGACGACAAGCGGTGGTATTTCAGCAGCATGTAATATTCTTTCAGCCAATAGGCATTGAAAAAAAGCTCTACGGACTTCTTCAGACGTTTCAGGCGACTGTTCATTTCAAATTCTATTTTTCGAAGGCCGACTTGTCGGGAAAGAGGGCTTCCAGAAAAGGTCGGATTTTCCGGCGGTCCGCATCGGTAACCCGTTGATTGTCATTCAGGCAGAACAGCGCGGGCTGGTACCGGCGCAGGTAGTTCATGAAATCGTGTTTGTACACCAGGATCCGGCTGGCTTCGCGTCTGCCGACATATTTCAGGTGTCCGTGACCGATTGCCAGGGCGTAATACGAAAAAGCCGAACGGTGCATATCGCCGAAGGTCCGCACCCGATGGTGCTGCGACTTCTTTATCTGCTCGTTGAACACCTCTTCCACAGCCGTACGATAATCTTCTTTCAGGTACGCGTCAATGTTGTGATGCGGCACCCCCGGGTAGTATTTTCCAAATTTTTTCTCTACCAGTAACGTGGCATCCACTACTTTCTGTGCGTATTGTCCCAGTTTTTTCCCTGCCAGCGCCTTCAGTCGATGGTGCCATTTTCCAAGGGGTTTCCGTTTGAGCCGGACAATGGGATATCCGTCGGCGGCAAAGAAAAAGTCCGGCGACAATTCCGCATTAAAGAACATGTCGTCATTAGCCAGCAAAAAATGCGCCGATAAGCCGGGGATCCGGTGGAGGAAATACTCGATCACGCTGGAATTAAAGCAGGGCAGTATTTCGGGTGGCATGATCTCGCGGTGATCCACGATCTGGATCCGGGGATGGCTGGTATCAAGCCATACGGGACACTGATCATCGGTCACGATGTATATGCGCCGGATCCAGGGAGCGTGCTTTTCTGCCGAACGCAGCGCGTATTTCAATTCGTCGTTGCTGATATAGCGTCCCTTGTTATTGGTCTCTGAATTGTCAGCAACCAAGCCGGTGAACTGGCGTTTCCTGGCTTGCCATTCGGGATCGCTGCCGTCCACCCACAGATAGATTAAGTCAACTTGCAATTGCGGCCTGTTCATGTGCTACAAAAGTAGGATAAATATCGCACCTGTTTCCACTTTTTCAGTCCGGAGTGTATTTGAATACCCGCTTAGTTCTTATATTAGCAACCATGAATATTGCAGTAGTGGGCACGGGCTATGTGGGGCTGGTAACGGGAACCTGCCTGGCGGAAACCGGCAATAAAGTAACGTGCATCGATATTGACCTGGAGAAGGTGGAAAAGCTGAACCAGGGTATCATTCCCATCTACGAGCCGGGCCTGGATGCGTTGTTTTACCGCAACATTGCGCATAAAAGACTAAGCTTTACTTCCAATCTTGAAGAAGGCATCAAAGATGCCTCGATCATCTTTTTGGCCTTGCCTACCCCGCCGGGGGAGGATGGATCGGCCGATCTTTCCTATGTGTTGAAAGCGGCGGCGGATATCGGCAAGTTGCTGGCGGATTACACCATCATTGTCGATAAAAGCACGGTTCCGGTGGGGACGGCTGACAAAGTTCAGGAAATCATTGCCCGGCATACCGACGTGGAATTCGATGTGGTTTCCAATCCGGAATTTCTCCGGGAAGGGGTGGCGGTGGATGATTTCATGCGGCCGGACCGGATCGTGATCGGATCTGCCTCTGAAAAAGCGCGGAATATCATGGCGGAGTTGTATGCTCCTTACGTACGGCAGGGGAACCCCGTCATTTTCATGGATGTGCGTTCGGCTGAATTGACCAAATACGCGGCCAACTCCTTCCTGGCAACCAAGATCTCGTTCATGAACGAGATCGCCCACCTGTGTGAACGGCTTGATGCCAACGTGGATATGGTGCGGCTGGGAATGGGTTCGGACCCCCGCATCGGAAAGCGTTTTCTGTTCCCGGGGGTGGGGTTCGGCGGTAGCTGCTTTCCGAAAGATGTCAAAGCGCTGGCCCGTTCTGCCGTGGAGTGCGATTACCAGTTCAAGATCCTGGAAGCGGTGATGGAGGTGAATGCGTTTCAGCGGAGTCATTTTGTCCGTGCGATCCGCCGGTTTTACAACGGTCAGCTGCACGGCAAACGGATCGCCGTTTGGGGCCTTTCGTTCAAACCCGAAACGGATGATATCCGGGAGGCGCCTTCCATTTACGTGATCGCTGAATTGCTGCGGGAAGGCGTGACGGTGGTTGTGTACGACCCCGAAGCGATGCAGAACATCCGCTCGGTCTTTGGTGATAAACTGATTTACGGGGCCGATCAGTACGAAGCCATTCTGGGCGCGGATGCGCTGGCGATCCTTACGGAATGGCCTGTTTTCCGCGCTCCGGATTTTGAAGCCATGGCCGCTTCGCTGAAAGAGAAAATTATTTTTGATGGCCGGAATCTTTATGATCCCGAAAGGATGGAAGCGCAGGGGTATTATTACTGGAGCATCGGCCGCCGACTCGCCGATGGCCGGAGTTGAACAGACGGAACGTAATTCAATTAAATATGAATGGGGATAAACGTGTATTGATCACGGGGGCCGCGGGCTTTCTGGGGTCTCACCTTTGCGATCGCTTTATCAAGGAAGGTTTTCGAGTGGTTGGAATGGACAACCTCATTACCGGATCGCTGCGGAATATCGAGCAGCTGTTCGGACTGGAGAATTTTGAGTTCTACCACCACGATGTATCAAAATTCGTGCACGTGTCGGGGAACCTGGATTACATCCTTCATTTTGCCTCGCCGGCAAGTCCCATTGACTATCTGAAAATCCCGATCCAAACCCTCAAAGTGGGATCGCTTGGCACACATAACCTGCTGGGACTGGCCCGGGCCAAGAAAGCCCGCATCTTGGTGGCATCCACCAGCGAGGTGTACGGAGATCCGCTGGTTCATCCGCAACACGAGGACTATTGGGGGAACGTAAACCCGGTGGGTCCGCGTGGCGTGTACGATGAGGCCAAGCGGTTTCAGGAAGCGATGACCATGGCCTATCATACCTATCATAAGGTGGATACCCGCATCGTGCGAATCTTCAATACCTACGGTCCGCGCATGAGGCTGAATGACGGCCGGGTTCTGCCTACCTTCATCGGGCAGGCGATCCGGGGTGAGGACCTGACTGCTTTCGGGGACGGCAGCCAGACCCGTTCCTTCTGTTATGTGGACGATCTGGTGGAAGGCATCTACCGTTTGCTTTTCAGTGATTACGTTTATCCGGTCAATATCGGGAACCCGGGGGAAATTACCATCAACGAGTTTGCTGAGGAGATTCTCCGCCTAACCGGTTCCAACCGGAAAATCATTTATAAACCGCTGCCTGCGGATGACCCGAAACAGAGGCAGCCGGATATTACCCGGGCGCGGGAACTGCTGGGCTGGGAACCGCGTGTGAGCCGGGAGGAGGGGCTGAAGATTACCTACGAATATTTTAAATCGCTGCCCGAAGTGGATATTACGCCGAAGGATTTTTCGGAATACATTCGATAAGCATATGTCAAAAATACTTGTTACAGGAGGAACCGGATACATTGGTTCCCACACGGTGGTTGAACTGCTGAATGCCGGCCATGAGGCGGTGATCATCGATAACCTGAGCAATTCCGAGGCCGCCGTGCTGGATGGGATCGAGCAGATCACCGGGAAACGGCCTCCATTTTATCAGGAAGATGTCCGCAACCGGACGGCCGTTCAGGGAATTTTCACCGATCATCCGGACATTTCCGCGGTGATTCATTTTGCTGCATTCAAAGCGGTGGGCGAGTCGGTAATGAAACCGCTTGCCTATTATGGGAACAACCTGGATTCAACCATCAACCTGCTGGAATGCATGCTCGCCGCCAACGTGCCTTTCTTTGTTTTTTCTTCCTCCTGCACCGTGTACGGGCAACCCGATGAGCTTCCTGTTTCGGAGTCGGCGCCGATCAAGCAGGCCGAATCTCCTTACGGCAATACGAAGCAGATGTGTGAAGACATTCTTCGCAATGTGGCGGCCGCCACGGAATTGCAAGCCATCTCCTTGCGGTACTTCAATCCGGTGGGGGCGCATGAAAGCGCGTTGATCGGCGAACTGCCCCGCGGGGTACCGAATAATCTGATGCCTTTTATCACCCAGACCGCCATCGGCAAACGAGAGAAACTGACCGTATTCGGAGACGATTACAATACGCCGGATGGTTCGGGCGTCCGGGATTACATCCATGTGGTGGATCTGGCCAAGGCGCATGTCAAAGCCTGCGAGCGGCTGATCGCGGGCGACAATAAGAAATCCATCGAGTTCTTTAACCTCGGAACGGGACGGGGATACTCGGTACTGGAAGTGATCCGGGCCTTTGAGCGGGTAAATGGAGTGAAGCTGAATTACGTGATCGGACCCCGCCGCGCCGGGGACATTGAGAAAGTGTATGCCGACACCAGCCTTTCCAACAACGAATTGGGGTGGAAGGCAGAACTGGGACTGGACGAGATGGTTGCCTCGGCCTGGAAATGGGAACAGCGCCTGGGATCCTGACCTGATCCGCAGCGCTGTTTATTCGTATCGCAAGGCGTCCACCGGATCGAGCTGCGCCGCTTTGACTGCTGGATAAAGCCCCGAAACTATCCCTACGATCACGCAAAGCAGGATTCCCATCAAGATGGGCCACCAGGGAATGACAAACGTGCCGCCGATGAGTATTGAAAGGCCGTTGCCCACGGCAAGGCCAAGCATCACGCCGGCCACCCCGCCCATGATGCAAATGATGATGGCTTCAATCAGGAACTGCCGCCGGATTACCGCCGATGTGGCTCCAATGGATTTCCGTACACCGATTTCCCGCGTTCGTTCGGTAACCGATACCAGCATGATGTTCATCAGCGCGATGGCCGCGCCAAACAGGGTGATCCCGCCGATGGCGGTTGTGGCCATGTTGATGATCCGCAGGTTTTCAATCATGGTGGTGGCAAAAGCATCGCTTTTGGTAATTTCAAAGTTATCGGGCTCACGAGTGCTTACCTTGCGGATGCTCCGCAGCAGCCCTTTGGCTTCGCCGATCGTGCCGTCTACCGTTTGCGGGTTGTTCGCCATAACGGTAATGGTATAACTGGTGTTTTCACTCCCGTCCAATTGCTTGGCCTTCGAGATCGGAATGAGACAGAAGCGGTCTCCGGGCCCAATGAATGCATCTCCTTTTCCCTTAAATACGCCAATCACCTTAAAACGGTGGTTGCCAATGGCGATTACCTGGTTGATGGGATTGGCATTGCCGAATACCCGGCGCTTGACTTCATCGCCAATGATGGTTACACTATTGCCATACCGGAGTTCATTGATTGAAAAATTCCGGCCAAGGGCTATTTCATAACCCGAGGCGATGGCCCAGTCTTCGTCTCCGCCTATCACGCGGACATTGGGGTCGGTCTGGGCACCCTCGTATTTCACGGTGGCCCCGCCGGAGATGTTGTTGGATACCGATACGATCTCGGAAAACTCATATCGTTCTTTGAATGCCATTGCTTCCTCGTATCGGATGGGCGGATACGGTTTGGGCCGTTTTCCCCCTTCCCCAATGCGGAGGTTGAATCCGCGGTTGCGGATGGTGAAGGAGTTGGCACCCATGGAGGCAAACTCTTCGTTGATGTTTTTCTTTACCCCATCGATGACCGTAAGAATGCCCACCAGGGCGGTAATTCCGATGGCAATGATCAACGCAGTAAGGATACTGCGCAGCCTGTTTGCTCCGATGGATTGAAAGCCAACTTTAATGTCTTCGGAATAGATCATGTGCCGGATGCCTGAATGTGTGGTAAATGTAGTAAAAATTCAAGCAGTTCCGGAAGTAAATTACACCGCGAATGAGCTTCCGCAGCCGCAGGTGCTCGACGCATTGGGATTATTGAAAGTGAATCCCCTGTTGTCGAGGCCTTCCCGGTAATCAATTTCCATTCCCGATAGGTACAGGGCATGTGCTTTGTTCAGGAAAACGCGGATGCCGTCTATTTCGAACTCATCGTCGCCGTCTTTTTTCTGATCGAAACCGAGCACGTAATTCATACCCGAACATCCGCCGCCTTCCACGCCAACGCGGATGCCCTGGCTGGAATCGAGTTGTTGTTCCTGGAGCAGGCTTTTAAGCTCTTTCAGTGCGCCTGGGGTAAAGTTTATCGGTAACGTCGTTGTTGCCATATTTTAATAACTTTGGGTCTGATCTTTTGTTTTCGGAATCTGCATGGAATATAACGATTATATCTTTGACCTGCTGAAGATAACACTTCCGGCTGTTATTGTGTTGGCGACCACGGTAATTGTGCTGAAAAAAGTAATCCCGCGCGCTGGAAACGGCCCCGACCCAACGGTTTCCCTTCGTTTACAGGCCTATGAACGGCTGGTCCTTTTGGTGGAGCGGATCAGCCCGGCCAGCCTGTTTTTGCGAAATCACAAGCCGGGACTGTCCGCCACGGAACTAAACGCACTGCTTATCGCGGAAATACGGGCGGAATTCGAGCATAATTTGACACAACAGTTGTATGTCTCGGAAAGAAGCTGGCAAATGACCCGCACGCTGAAGGATAAGACGGTTTCAATGATCAATGGCATCGCCCAAGGGCTTGCTGAAAACGCAACGGGCATGGACCTGACCCGGGCTGTGCTGGATCATGTAAGCGCGCTGGAGAACGACCCCTATCAGCAGACCCTGGCGCTGCTGAGGGAGGAAGTAAAAGCATTTTTTTAATAAGGTATGGAAAAGGAAATTAGGACGACGTCGGGAATCGAAATCCGGGAAGTATACACTTCCTGCCGTCCCATGGAGGAGCTTCCGGGTGTTTTTCCGTTTACGCGGGGCATTCGTTCCAACATGTACCGGGGGAAACACTGGACCATGCGTCAATACGCGGGATTCTCTACCGCGGAGCAATCCAATGCGCGTTATCATTACCTGCTGCGACAAGGAATTACGGGGCTTTCGGTGGCTTTTGATCTTCCGACCCAGATCGGCTACGATTCCGATTCGCCGCTGGCCGAAGGGGAAGTGGGAAAGGTGGGGGTGGCGATTGACTCGCTCGACGACATGGAAGCCCTGTTCCGGGGCATTGAACTGCAGAAAATAAGTACTTCCATGACGATCAACGCCACGGCGTCCGTTTTGCTGGCCATGTACATTGCCCTGGCCCGGAAACAGGGTGCAGACCTCAGCCGGCTGTCGGGCACGATCCAGAATGACATCCTGAAAGAATATGCCGCCCGAGGCACCTACATTTATCCCCCCAAGCCGTCGATGCGCGTCATTACCGATATTTTTGCCTACTGCAGCAAGGAGTTGCCGCGCTGGAATACCATTTCAATCTCCGGCTATCACATCCGGGAAGCCGGGTCCACGGCGGCGCAGGAACTTGCTTTCACCCTGGCAAACGGGAAAGCGTACCTGCAGGCCGCCATTGAAAAAGGATTGGACATGAATGTCTTTGCACGTCAGCTTTCGTTCTTTTTCAACTGCCATAATTATTTTTTTGAGGAGATTGCCAAATTCAGGGCGGCGCGCCGCATGTGGGCGCAGATCACGCGGGAAATGGGAGCAAGCGATCCGAAAGCACAGCAGCTGCGGTTTCATGCACAGACGGCGGGTTCGGCCCTTACCGCACAGCAGCCCCATAATAATATAACGCGCGTGACCCTGCAGGCGCTTGCCGCCGTACTCGGCGGAACGCAGTCACTTCATACAAACGGATACGATGAGGCCTTGTCGCTGCCAACCGAGGAGGCGGCACGGATTGCGCTGCGGACGCAGCAGATCATAGCATACGAAAGCGGGGTGGCCGATACGGTGGATCCCTTGGCGGGGTCCTATTTTGTGGAAACACTGACCGATGAGTTGGAACAGGCTGCCTGGGAATACATCCGGAAGATCGATGACCTGGGGGGCGCCGTGCACGCCATTGAAAGCGGGTACATCCAGCAACAGATCGGGGAAGCAGCCTACCGTTATCAAAAAAGACTGGAAACGGGCGAACAGACCATTGTGGGACTTAACCGGTTTGTGACCGACACGGCCGGAGAGGCTCCCCGGGATACCTTCCGGGTTGACGACGGCATCCGGCGGATCCAGATCGAAAAACTCGGGCGGCTCAAGTCCGAACGGAATGCAGAGGCGGTCGGAGCGACGCTTGCCCGGCTGGAAGAAACCGCCGTGGGAACGGGAAATCTGATGCCCCCCATCCTCGACTGTGTGGAAGCCCGCTGCACGCTGGGGGAAATTGCAGACCGGCTGCGAAAGGTGTTCGGGGAGTACGGAAACTGACGGGTTTTCGGGGCCCGGATTTAATCCGATTGTTGATAAAATTACCGTTTCAATGTCAGGCTCAACGGCTTATCGGATTGTGTTGATAAGTACCCGCCAATCCTATCAATAAGGGGGCCAAAAATTACCCTCACGGGGTCAAAAACCCAATTTTTGGCGATTTGTAAAAATCTTTTTTTTATTAACATTTTTGTTATATTATTGAGGAAGTATTTGAGAACTCCACCTCGTTTTCAGATCATCTGTAAATCAAATTAATACGAATTCAAGTATGGAGAAGACTTGTCATGGGGTATGGGAAAATTGTCTGAGAATCATCAAGGACAACGTTCCGGCGCAAAGCTTCAAAACATGGTTTGAGCCCATTAAAGCGATTAAGCTGGAAAACAAAATTTTGACCATACAAGTGCCGAGTTTGTTTTTTTACGAGTGGCTTGAAGAGCATTATGTCTCTTTGCTTCGGCGGACCATTAAGCACTACCTTGGGGGGGAAGGCAGGCTTGAGTATAATATTATTATGGAGAAGGCGGAAGAAAAAAAGCCTTATACCATCAACATCCCAACCAGCAGCAATGGAGAATTAAGAAACCAGGCGGTTCCCATGCCGGTCAATATCAATACGTCCATTCAGAATCCCTTCGTTATACCGGGTTTGAAAAAGGTGAATATTGATCCGCAGTTGAACCCAAAATATTCGTTCGACAATTTCATCGAAGGGGATTGCAACCGATTGGCCCGCTCGGCAGGCTTTGCGGTGGCGGGCAAGCCGGGAGGGACCTCCTTTAACCCGCTCTTTCTATATGGGCAGACGGGCCTGGGGAAGTCGCACCTGATCCAGGCGATCGGCTCCTCGGTCAAGACCAATTTTCCGGACAAAATGGTGCTGTATGTACAGGCCGAAAAATTTGTCCAGCAATACATTGATTCCGTAAAGAACAGTACGATCAATGATTTTGTGAACTTCTATCAGTTGATTGACGTGCTGTTGATTGACGACATCCAGTTTTTCTCCGGAAAGGAAAAAACACAGGAGGTCTTTTTCAGTATTTTCAATCACCTGCACACCAGCGGCAAGCAGATTGTCATGACCTCGGACAAACCGCCGAAGGACCTGGTGGGCGTGCAGGAGCGGCTTCTTTCCCGTTTCAAGTGGGGGCTTTCCGCCGATCTGCAGTCGCCCGATCTGGAAACCCGGATTGCCATTCTGCAGACCAAAATGAAAGCCGACGGAATCATCCTACCCGATGAGGTGATTGAATATGTGGCGCATAACATCGATTCCAATGTCCGGGACCTGGAGGGGGCGCTGATTTCGCTTCTGGCTCAATCCACACTCAATCGCAAGGAAGTGGATCTGCCGCTGGCAAAGCAAATGCTGAAGAATTTCATCAAACATTCCACGAAGGAAATTTCCATTGAGTATATCCAGAAATTGGTGTGCGAGTATTTTGAGATTCCGGTGGACGCGGTGAAATCGAAGTCGCGAAAAAGGGAAATTGTTCAGGCGCGACAGATTTCCATGTACCTGGCCAAAAGCCATACGAAGGCGTCCCTGAAATCCATTGGGCAGTTCTTTGGCGGACGGGACCATTCGACTGTCATTTATGCCTGCCAGACGGTGGACGACCTGATCGATACGGACAAAAAGTTTAAAAGCTGGGTTCAGGATATCCAGAAAAAACTAAAAATGTCGTAAGTGCGGCTTGCATTCTGCCGCCTGCTACGGATTGGTTTATGACACTAGCTGATTTCAGACAAACGCTTGATCACGAAACGGCGCCGGCGGGGCTCGGGGAGCATTTGCTGGCGATGTGGTATGAGGCCCGGGGCGAATGGGAGCGCGCGCACGATATCGCCCAAAATGTAGGGACCGAGGAAGGAGACTGGATTCATGCCTATCTTCACCGGAAGGAAGGAGACGAAGGGAATGCTGCTTACTGGTACCGGCGTGCAGGAAGGCCCTTTCCCTCGGGACGTTCGCTGGACGAAGAATGGGAAGAGCTGGTCCGTCATTTCCTGGAATCCGGGCAATAAGACCTGCGCCTTCGGGTTGTCCGCCTCATTCCTTTTTCTTTAGGGTAAAGTTCAGTTGGGACTGAATGATCTCCCGGTTGCCATCCAACGCGACAATGGCCGTGTCGCCAGAAGCCAGAAAGACCTGCTCACTCCCCGAAGGGGGATCGTTGAGGACGTACAGCAACGCGTCTCGATCTTCTTTATAGCCCTGTTCGGTCGTGTATGATCCCGAATTGGAGAATTCCAGGTCTTTTCCGTTTTCCGCTTCCAGGTACGTCATGTGCCGGATATAGGTCCGCTCCACCGTGTCCAGGCGGATCTGCATAATGATACCAGGGCAATCAGCACAGGGAATGGTGCCTTCGAAAACGAGTTCCGCGCCGCTTTTCCGTCCCAAGGACCCGCAGGCGGTCAACAGAAAAGCCAGGATGGTAAATTTAGTCAGGGAAGACATAAACAATTGATATTAAGTATCCAGTAACTGGGCTTTTATTTTGGTAAAGGCGGCAATGGCTTTATCCAGATGCTGCTGTTCATGCGCAGCCGAGAGTTGGACGCGGATACGGGCCTGGCCTTGGGGTACCACCGGGTAGTAGAAGCCGATCACGTAAATCCCTTCCTCCAGCAGGCGGGATGCGAACTCCTGGGACAGCGGCGCATCGTACAGCATGATGGGTACGATCGGATGGATGCCCGGCTTAATGTCAAATCCAGCCGAGGTCATTTTTTCACGAAAATACAGGGTGTTCCGCTCGAGCTTGTCGCGCAGGTGGGTGGTTTCGCTCAGCATATCAAAAACGGTGATGGAGGCACCCACTATGCCCGGGGCCAGCGTATTGGAAAAAAGATAAGGGCGGGAGCGCTGGCGCAGCATGTCGATGATTTCCTTCCGGCCGCTGGTAAATCCACCGGATGCGCCGCCCAATGCCTTTCCAAGGGTTCCGGTAATAATGTCCACGCGTCCCATGACCTGATTGTATTCGTGCGCGCCTCTTCCGGTTTTGCCGAGAAAACCGGTACAATGACTTTCATCACTCATCACCAAGGCATCGTATTTTTCAGCCAGATCGCAGATCGTATTTAACGGCGCAATGGTGCCGTCCATGGAAAAAGCCCCGTCGGTCACAATGATGCGGTGGCGCTTGTGCCGGGTGGCCTTCAGTTTCTCTTCCAGGTCATCCATGTCCACGTGTTTATAGCGGTGACGCTCCGCTTTGCAAAGACGTACCCCGTCAATGATCGACGCGTGATTGAGTTCATCGGAAATGATCGCGTCTTCGGCATTGAACAGGGGTTCGAAGACGCCGCCGTTCGCGTCGAAAGCAGCGGCGTACAGGATGGTGTCTTCGGTTCCCAGAAAAGAGCTGATCTTTTCCTCCAGCTCCTTGTGGATATCCTGGGTGCCGCAGATGAAGCGGACACTTGACATGCCGTAGCCCCGCTCATCGATCGCTCTTTTCGCTGCTTCCAATACCTTCGGGTGGGAAGACAGTCCCAGGTAGTTGTTCGCGCAGAAATTCAGGACCTCTCCGCCGTCCTTAACCCGGATGGAGGCTCCCTGGGGAGAAAGGATGATGCGTTCGTTCTTATACAGGCCGGCCTCCTCAATGGCGGCAAGTTCTTTTTGCAATACAGGTTGAAGGGTTTTGTACATCTAGTTAAGTTTTTGATCGGGAAATACCAAAAGTATTAAATTTGCATCTATCCTGAGAAAAATAATCCATTCATGATACCAAAGGCGATGACTATCCTATGAAAAATAACCGGTTGAAGTTCCTATTCCTTTTATACGCTCTGACAACCTGGTCATCCGCTTCCGGTCAAACTTTTTCCGTGTCGGGAATCATCAGCGATTCCTTGGGCGGGCCGGTGCCCTTTGCAAGTGTTTTTGTACAAGGGGGAAATCGCGGCGTAACGGCCAACGAGCAGGGCTTCTATCGGATGCGCCTGGAGGCCGGAAGGTATCAGCTGTCTTTTCAGCGCATGGGGTACCGGCAGGAAACCCGGTCAATCGAACTGCTTGCCGATACGGTTCTTTCCCTTACCCTTTCACAGCAGGGACTTCATCTGGACGCGGTGGCTGTGACCGCCAGCCGGGAAGATCCCGCGTATGAAATGATACGGCAGGCCATCGCCCGGCGACGGAAACATCTGGACCAGGAACGGAATTTCATCGCGGACGCGTATGTAAAGGGTTTGCAGCGAATGGAGGATGCGCCGGAAAAATTTCTGGGAATGGATGTGCAGAATGCCCTGGAGCTCGATTCCAACAATCAGGGTATTGTCTATCTGTCTGAATCGCAATCGCGGCTGTATGTGAAGGACCGGAGCACTTACAAGGAGGTGATCCATTCCTCGAAAGTTGCCGGAAACAACAATGGGTTCAGCTTCAATGAAGCCTCCCAGATGCTATTCAGCTTTTACGAAAACCTGCTGTTACGCGAGCTGAATAACCGGGGTTTCGTATCTCCCCTGGCAGACAATGCCTTGTTTTATTACCGCTACCGGCTGGAAGGAACCTTTGAGGAAAACGGCCACACCGTACACCGGATCGCGGTCATTCCGCGCCGCCGTCACGATCCCGCGTTCCGGGGACATCTCTATTTAATCGAGGGCAGCTGGCGACTGCATAGTCTGAGCCTGACCATTACAAGGGACGCGCAATTGGATTTTGTTGACTCGCTGAATATCGAACAGCGGTACAAGCCGGTGGGCAGTGCGGCGGCGGGCAGCGGGCAGCTGTGGATGCCCGCAACGCGAAGCCTCCGGTTCGGGATCAAACTCCTGAAATTCCATATTGCCGGCTATTTTCTGGCGGTATTCGATAATTACCGGATCCCGGTGGATTTTGAGGAAGACTTCTTTACCAACGAATTAGTCCGTATGGAGGAGGGGGCAAACCAAAAGGACCCGGATTATTGGGCCGGGCATCGGCCTGTTCCGCTGACCGCGGAGGAACGCCGGGGATACCAGGAAAAGGACAGTCTGGCGAGCCTGAAAACCTCCCGGGCCTACCTGGATTCGCTGGACGCGGAAAACAACCGGTTTAAGGTGGGAAAGCTGATCTTTCCCGGTTACGTGTATGCCAACCGGTATGAAAAGGAAACGCACGCGGTCACCCCGCTGCTGCTTGGCCTACAGTTCAATACCGTGGAAGGGGTGGTTCTGGATATGAGCTACCGTTTTCAAAAGGAGCTGGGAGATAAACGGTCCTGGTCTCTTTCGCCAACGCTGCGGTATGGATTTTCCAATGAGCGCTTCAATCCTTCGCTGGAGGTGGTATACCGGTACGATCCACGCCATCAGGCGGAACTGGGACTGAGAGGCGGAAGCACGGTCCGGGACTTCAATGCCTACTCCCCGATCCACCCCTTGGTAAACAGCATTTTTACGCTGGTGGGCGGGAAGAACCTGAAAAAGGTTTATGAGCAGCGCTTTGTGGAACTTTTCGCAGGCCGGGAGATCGTAAATGGCCTGCAGTTGAAGACCGAGGTCAGCTACGCGCGGCGGCGTCCGCTGGTGAATACCAATTACTACTCGTTCCGGAAGGAAGCGGACCGGGATTTCCATGCCAACGATCCGCAGGTGGCCGAAGGAAACGCGCCGGCCTTTGCTGCCCACAATGCCTTAATTTGGGAACTGCAGGCCGACGTGCTGTTTAAACAGCGATATAAATCACTTCCTGACGAACGCCAACGGCTGGGATCGCCCTGGCCTGCGCTTCAGATCGTTTACCGGAAGGGACTGCCGCTGGGGGGATCGGACGTGGACTTCGATGTGCTCGCCCTCCGGGTTCACGACAAGCGGATGAACCTGGGGCTGTTCGGACATTCTTCCTTCAGCCTGGGTGGCGGCACATTCCTCAACGGTCGATCGTTGTACTATATGGATGCGCGCCAGTTCGCGGGGAATGCAGATGTTTATGCAGGCATGAGCTTTGACCGGTTTTACCTGCTGGATGTTTACGACGCGTTTTCGACCGACTATTTTTTCGAAGGGCATTTTGAACATAATCTGGAAGGATTTCTCTTCAATAAGATCCCGCTGATAAGGCAGTTGAAGCTCCGCGAGGTTGTCGGGATCAATTATTTATACAGCGAAAACCACCCCCATTACTGGGAGCTGTTTCTGGGAATCCGGAAAATAGGACTCAAGGCGGGGTGGGCAATTTCCCGGGCACCCGACGGAAAAATGAACCACGGACTGCGGATTGGCCTGGGCTTGTAGCGGGCAGGTGCCGGACATGTATCCACCTCAGCCTGAAGGCGCTTGGAAGTGAAAATATTTCAATTCACACGTTTGTAAATTAATTTATTGTTGCTACCTTTGCAGTCCCTCAGAAAAAGGGGGATTTTCATTGATAAATAACTTGATAAATGCCAACTATACAGCAGTTAGTCAGAAAGGGGCGTGTTCAACTTCTCGATAAGAGCAAGTCGCCTGCATTGGATTCCTGCCCCCAGAAAAGGGGAGTTTGTACCCGGGTGTACACGACAACGCCAAAAAAACCGAACTCGGCGATGCGTAAAGTAGCCAGGGTGCGGTTGTCTCATGGGAAAGAAGTGAACGCGTATATTCCGGGAGAAGGACACAACCTTCAGGAACACTCCATCGTATTGGTACGCGGCGGAAGGGTGAAAGACCTGCCCGGCGTCCGTTATCATATCGTTCGGGGCGCCCTGGATACTGCCGGTGTGGAAGGCCGTAATCAGCGTCGTTCAAAGTACGGCACCAAACGGGCTAAAAAGAAATAACCATGAGGAAGGATACGCCTAAAAAAAGAATCATTTTACCTGATCCCCGCTTCAATGAGGTAATGGTGACCAGGTTTGTAAATAATATGATGTGGGACGGAAAGAAAAGTCTTTCCTATCGCATTTTTTATGATGCCGTGGACATCGTACAGGAAAAAACCGGCGAAAGCGGATTGGAAACCTGGCGCAAGGCACTGAATAACGTCATGCCGGCTGTGGAGGTGAAGAGTCGCCGGGTAGGGGGTGCCAACTTCCAGGTGCCTACCGAAGTGCGTCCGGAACGCCGGATTGCGTTGGCAATGAAATGGATGATCGGTTTTGCCCGCAAGCGTAACGAGAAGACAATGCAGGAGAAGCTTGCCGGTGAGATCATGGCAGCCGCCAAGGGAGAGGGAGCTTCCGTTAAGAAGAAAGAAGACACACACAGAATGGCAGAAGCCAACAAGGCCTTCTCCCATTTCAGATTTTAAGGAAAAACCACAATGGCTAAGCGAGAATTAAAATATGTTCGTAACATAGGGATTTCAGCCCATATTGATGCGGGCAAGACAACCACTACTGAACGAATATTATATTACACCGGGAAAGTTCACAAGATTGGCGAGACCCACGACGGGGCTGCGCAGATGGACTGGATGGTTCAGGAGCAGGAACGCGGTATTACTATTACCTCGGCCGCTACGACCACCTATTGGAAATTCCCAACGGATCATGGCGTGCCTACACCCGATTCGCACGATTTTCAGATCAATATCATCGATACTCCCGGCCACGTGGACTTTACCGTGGAAGTTGAGCGCTCCTTGCGTGTACTGGATGGCGCAATTGCGCTTTTCTGCGCTGTGGGCGGTGTGGAGCCCCAGTCGGAAACGGTATGGCGGCAAATGAACAAGTACAACGTTCCGCGGATTGGTTTTGTAAACAAGATGGACCGTTCGGGTGCGGATTTCCTGAGCGTGGTAAAACAGGTGAAGGAACGGCTCAATGGTAACCCGGTTCCGCTTCAGATTCCTATTGGTTCGGAAGAAACGTTCAAAGGGATTGTGGACCTGGTTTTCAATAAAGCCTATGTATGGGACGAGGAAACCCAGGGGATGACTTATACCGAGGTTCCCATTCCCGAGGAACTGAAAGAGCAGGTGGAAGAATACCGCGGCAAACTGATTGAGTCGGTTGCTGAATTCGACGACGAACTGCTTGAGAAATTTTTCGAGGATCCCGACAGCATCACTCCGCAGGAGTTGAACGAGGCGATCCGCAAGGCCACCATGTCCTTGAAGATCACGCCCATGATGTGTGGTTCATCCTTTAAAAACAAAGGGGTGCAAACCATGTTGGACGCGGTATGTAAATTCCTGCCGGCCCCCAACGAAATCGCGCCCGCCAAAGGTACCAACCCCCAAACCGGTGAGGAAGAAGTCCGGGAAGCGGATCCTGCCGGCAA
Organism: Anseongella ginsenosidimutans; assembly: GCA_029268045.1. Taxonomy (GTDB): domain Bacteria; phylum Bacteroidota; class Bacteroidia; order Sphingobacteriales; family Sphingobacteriaceae; genus Anseongella; species Anseongella ginsenosidimutans_A. The sequence goes on along the minus strand of JAJUHF010000017.1, from coordinate 16,219 downwards.
ATTCGCCGCCCTGGCCTTTAAGATCATGACCGATCCGTTCGTAGGCCGCCTGGCGTTTTTCCGTGTCTATTCCGGTTCACTGGACGCGGGTTCCTATGTGCTGAATACCCGCACCATGAAAAAGGAGCGGATTTCGCGGATTATGCAAATGCATGCCAACAAGCAGAATCCGATTGACCGCATCGAAGCCGGAGATATTGGCGCGGCGGTTGGATTTAAGGATATCCGTACCGGGGATACGCTTTGCAGTGAGAACGCGCCGATCGTGTTTGAAGCGATCGAGTTCCCTGAACCGGTAATCGGGCTGGCTATTGAACCGAAAACCCAGGCGGATATTGATAAACTGGGTGTTGCGCTGGCAAAGCTCTCGGAAGAAGATCCGACCTTTAAGGTAAACAGTGATCCGGAAACCGGTCAAACGGTGATCAGCGGAATGGGTGAGCTTCACCTGGAAGTTATCGTGGACCGTCTTCGCCGGGAATTCAAAGTGGAATGTAACCAGGGTGCGCCGCAGGTTTCCTACAAGGAAGCGATTACTGGCAGCGTGATTCACCGGGAAGTCTACAAGAAACAAACCGGTGGCCGTGGTAAGTTCGCGGATATCCAGGTTGAGATCAGTCCGGTGGACGAAGGACACTCCGGATTGCAGTTTGTAAACGAGATCGTTGGCGGAGCCATTCCAAGGGAATACATTCCTTCCGTTGAGAAGGGATTCAAGGAAGCCATGCAGAATGGTGTTCTGGCGGGATACCCCGTAAGCGACATGAAGGTTCGCCTGTTCGACGGGTCGTTCCATGCGGTGGACTCCGATGCGCTTTCTTTTGAGATCGCAGCACGGACGGCATTCCGCGAGGCGCTGCCGAAAGCCAAGCCGGTATTGATGGAACCCATCATGAAAGTGGAAGTGACCACACCCGAAGAAAACATGGGTGATGTCATGGGTGACCTCAACAAGCGCCGTGGCCAGTTGGAAGGAATGGATACCCGGGGCGGGGCCCAGGTGATCAAGGCAAAGGTTCCTCTGTCCGAGATGTTCGGCTATGTAACAACCTTGCGCACCATTACCTCCGGCCGTGCAACCTCCACCATGGAGTTCTCCCACTTTGCCGAGGCGCCCAAGAACGTATCCGATGAGGTGGTTGCGAAAGTAAAAGGCAGTAAAGCGAATAATTAATAAACAGGAAAAAACGCAGGAGGGTGTATATCGCTCTATCTTCCTGCAAACAGGATAAAAACAGTAATGAGCCAACGAATCAGAATTAAATTGAAATCGTACGATTACAGCTTGGTTGATAAATCGGCTGAGAAAATCGTAAAGACAGTAAAGCCCACCGGCGCGGTCGTTAGCGGACCCATTCCGTTGCCTACCGAAAAGAAAATTTACACCGTATTGCGTTCGCCGCACGTGAATAAGAAAGCGCGTGAACAGTTTCAGTTGTGCGCCTACAAGCGGTTACTGGATATCTATAGCTCTACTGCAAAAACAGTTGACGCCCTGATGAAGCTGGAATTGCCCAGCGGGGTGGAAGTTGAGATAAAGGTCTGATTGGTAAGTCCCGGTATGTTCCGGGATCGATGCTAAACTAAATAAAATGTCAGGATTAATTGGAAAAAAGGTGGGAATGACCAGCGTCTTTGATGCGGATGGGAAGCAAATTCCCTGTACGGTCATCGAAGCCGGACCCTGTGTGGTAACGCAGGTGAAAACGGTGGAAACGGACGGCTATTCAGCGGTCCAGCTTGCCTACGACGAGAAGAAAGAAAAGAAGACCACTGCGGCGCTTGCCGGACACTTTAAGAAAGCCGGTACGACTCCCAAACGTAGGATCGTTGAATTCAAATACTTTGAAGAGGAGAAGAAACAGGGAGAAACCCTGACCGTGGAACTCTTTAGCGAAGGGGATTATGTGGACGTTGTCGGGACCTCAAAAGGCAAGGGTTTTCAGGGCGTCGTAAAACGTCATAATTTCAGTGGAGTTGGTGGCCAGACCCACGGTCAGCATAACCGCCTCCGTGCTCCCGGATCGCTTGGCGCGGCCTCTTTCCCGTCACGGGTATTCAAGGGCATGCGTATGGCGGGGCAAACCGGTAACCAGCGCGTCAAAGTGCAGAACCTGCGTGTGATCAAAGTATATCCTGAGAAAAATGTACTGGTAGTAAGCGGATCTGTTCCGGGTGCGAAGGGTTCATACGTAATCATTGAGAAATAACATGGAACTGAAGGTATTCGATATAACAGGCAAGGAAACGGGTAACAAGGTTACATTGTCTGATGAGGTATTCGGCATCGATCCCAACGATCACGCGATTTACCTGGATGTGAAGCAATACCTGGCCAATCAGCGTCAGGGAACGTCCAAGTCCAAGCAGCGGAATGAGATTTCGGGGTCGACCCGGAAGCTGCACCGCCAGAAAGGTACCGGTGGATCCCGGAAGGGAAGCATCAAGAACCCGCTGTTCCGTGGCGGCGGACGTATCTTCGGTCCACAGCCCAGAGATTACGGTTTTAAGCTGAATAAGAAAACGAAACGCTTGGCCCGTAAATCCGCGTTGAGTCATAAGGCCAAGGAGAATAACATCGTGGTCCTGACCGATTTCGATTTCGACGCACCCAAAACAAAGAACTATCTGAATCTGCTTAACAGCTTCCAGCTTGAAGGTGTCAAAAGCCTTTTGATTGTTCCCGAGAACAAACGGAATGTGTTTCTTTCCAGCAGAAATATCCAGAAGGCGAACGTGATCGCCGCCAGCGAGTTGAACACATACGATCTGCTCAATGCCGGAAAACTTCTGATCACCGAGAGCGCTGTAAAAACGATTGAGGAGGCGTTTACGAAGTAACTATGGAAATTCTAAAGAAACCGGTACTGACTGAAAAAGTCACTCTGTTAACCGATAAGTTAAATCAATACGTATTTCTTGTGGATCTGAAAGCCAATAAGATCCAAATCAAGGATGCGATTGAGAAAATGTACGGCGTAAGCGTCAATTCAGTAAATACCATGCGGTATGAAGGAAAGCGGAAGGCGCGCGGCACACGTCGCGGGTTTGTCACCGGACGCACACCCCGTTTTAAGAAAGCGGTCATCTCGCTTGCCAGCGGTGATACGATTGATTTTTACGGAAACGAATAATTCCAGAAGGAAATGGGAGTAAAAAGATTTAAACCGGTAACTCCGGGAACCAGATTCAGGATAGGAAGCAATTACAGTGACGTGACAACCAACGTCCCTGAGAAATCGCTTCTCAAAGTTAAGAAACGCAGCGGGGGACGAAATCATCACGGTAAAATGACCATGCGCTACATCGGCGGTGGACATAAAAAGAAATACCGGATCATTGATTTCAAAAGGAATAAATTCGATATCCCTGCTACGGTGGCAACCATTGAGTACGATCCCAACCGGACTGCCCGTATCGCCCTCCTCCACTACGCGGATGGGGAAAAGCGGTACATCATCGCGCCGGAAGGGCTGAAGCCCGGTCAGAAGGTGGTTTCCGGTGAAACGGCGGCCCCCGAGGTAGGGAATGCCCTTCCCCTGGGAAAAATGCCCCTGGGTTCTATCGTGCACAATATTGAATTGAATCCGGGACAGGGAGCGTCCATGGCGCGCAGCGCGGGCACTTACGGACAGCTTACCAACCGCGACGGCAAGTACGCGGTGATCAAGCTTCCCTCGGGTGAAACCAGGCTGGTGCTTCAAACCTGCATGGCCACCATTGGCGTGGTTTCCAACTCGGAGCATACGAATGAAAAGCTGGGCAAGGCCGGCCGGAAACGCTGGCTTGGCAGAAGGCCCCGCGTGAGAGGGGTAGCCATGAACCCGGTGGATCACCCGATGGGTGGTGGTGAAGGCCGCGCTTCAGGAGGTCAGCCGCGTTCCAGAAAAGGCGTGTATGCAAAGGGCTTTAAAACCCGTCACGATAAGAAAGCGTCCAATCGTTACATTATAGAAAGAAGAAAGAAATAATCCATGGCTCGTTCAATAAAAAAAGGCCCCTATATCGACCACAACCTGGAAAAGAAGGTTCTGCAGCTTACCGAATCAGGGAAGAAGTCGGTGTTAAAGACCTGGTCGCGCCGGTCTACTATTTCGCCTGACTTCGTGGGACACACGTTTGCCGTTCACAATGGCAATAAGTTTATTCCCGTATATGTTACGGAGAACATGGTTGGCCATAAACTGGGTGAGTTTGCCCCTACGCGTACGTTTCGTGGGCATTCTGGAGACAGAAAGAAATAAATACTGAAAAATGGAAGCAGTTGCTAAACTAAGAGATTGTCCTACCTCTCCCCGCAAGATGCGCCTGGTTGTGGATCTGATCCGTGGGCAGAAGGTGGAATATGCTTTACATATATTGAAATACAACCCGAAGGAAGCAGCCACACGTGTGGAAAAACTGTTGCTTTCGGCGGTGGCCAACTGGCAGGCCAAGAACGAAGGGGCATCCATTGAGGAAAGCGAACTGATTGTAAAGGAAGCCTTCGTGGACGGAGGACGTCAGTTGAAACGGTTGCGGCCCGCCCCGCAGGGGAGAGGTCACCGGATTCGGAAACGGTCCAATCACGTGACGCTGGTCGTGGACAGCAAGGTTGCCGATACCAAAGACAACGAGGTTGCTGAGTCGAAAACAGAAGAAAAAGAAAGCTAATCAGATAGTAAATGGGACAAAAGACAAATCCGGTAGGTAATAGATTGGGCATCATCCGCGGATGGGAGTCAAACTGGTACGGTGGTAACAACTATGCCGATAAACTGGTAGAAGACGAAAAAATCCGTAAGTACCTGCGTGCCCGGATCACCAAGGGCGGCGTGTCTAAAATTGTTATTGAACGTACCTTGAAGCGGATTACCGTGACCATCCATACGGCCCGACCGGGGATCGTTATCGGAAAAGGCGGCCAGGAGGTGGACAAGATCAAAGAAGAGTTGAAGAAACTGACCAAGAAAGACGTTCAGATCAACATTTTTGAGATCAAACGGCCTGAGGTGGATGCGCAACTGGTTAGCGAAAGCATTGCCCGTCAGCTGGAAGCCCGGATTTCGTTCCGTCGTGCCATGAAGACTGCACTTGCCTCCACCATGCGCATGGGCGCTGAGGGAATCAAGGTGATGGTTTCCGGTCGCGTTGGCGGCGCTGAGATGGCCCGTACCGAACAGTACAAAGAAGGAAGAGTTCCATTGCACACCTTCCGTGCGGATATCGACTACGCGCTGAGCGAGGCGCAGACAACCTACGGTAAGTTGGGCGTGAAGGTGTGGATCTGTAAGGGCGAAGTATTTGGCAAGCGCGATCTTTCACCCAATATAGCCGGCAACACGGGCGGCAGAAGTTCCCGTGATATGGATTCACGCGACCGTCGCGGCGGTGGAAATCGCGGAGGCAGGAGAAAGAAGTAATTACAATCTATAGTAGCGATGTTACAGCCAAAAAGAACCAAGTTCAGGAAAATGCAAAAAGGCCGGATGAAGGGCAATGCCAAAAGAGGGCATGAGCTCGCCTTCGGTTCTTTCGGGATAAAATCACTGGAAGCCTCGTGGATTACGGCAAGGCAGATTGAGGCAGCCCGTATCGCGGTAACGCGTTTCATGAAGCGTGAAGGCCAGGTATGGATCCGTATTTTCCCGGACAAGCCCGTAACCAAGAAGCCGGCGGAAGTCCGCATGGGTAAAGGGAAAGGCGCCCCGGAATACTGGGTGGCTCCCGTAAAGCCCGGAAGGATCCTGTTTGAGGCCGAAGGGGTCCCGCTGGATGTTGCCCGCGAAGCCATGCGCCTTGCCGCGCAAAAGCTCCCGGTGACGACCAAATTTGTTATACGCAGGGATTACGTCGAGTAGTTCGATAATATATAGTCACATGAAATACGAAGAGGTAAAAGAGTTAACCACGGAGGAGCTTACCGAACGCATTGCTGAGGAAAAATCCAATTTGACCCGGCTTAAGTTCAGCCATGCGGTATCGGCTCTGGAGAATCCATTGAGGATCAGGTTACTGAAAAGGGACATTGCCCGTTTGAATACCGAATTGACCCGTCGCCGGAAAGAGGCTACTAATTAATAGCAGAAATGGAAAGGAATTTAAGAAAAACCAGGATTGGCCAGGTTGTCAGCAATAAGATGGACAAGTCCATTTTGGTGAACGTGGAGCGGAAGGTGAAACACCCTATTTACCGCAAGTTCGTTAGCAAGACGAGCAAGTTCATGGCGCACGACGAAAAGAACGAGTGCAACATTGGTGACAAGGTCCTGATCATGGAAACTCGCCCGCTGAGCAAAAACAAGAACTGGAGATTAGTCAATATCATTGAAAGGGCAAAATAATGATACAGCAGGAAAGCAGGTTAAATGTAGCTGATAACAGCGGCGCCAAGGAGGTGCTGTGCATCAGGGTGCTTGGAGGTACCAGAAAGCGTTACGCGACGCTGGGCGACAAGATCGTTGTCACGGTAAAGCAGGCTGTTTCTTCCGGTAACGTTAAAAAAGGCTCGGTTTCCAAGGCCGTGGTTGTTCGGACTAAAAAAGAAGTTCGCCGTAAAGACGGATCCTATATCCGTTTTGACGACAATGCTGCTGTATTGCTGAACGCGAGCGATGAGCCGCGGGGTACCCGTATCTTTGGACCCGTTGCCCGGGAGCTCAGGGAAAAGCAGTTTATGAAAATTGTGTCATTAGCCCCGGAGGTACTTTAAGATGGAAAGGAAGAAAAACAAGCAACCCAAACTGCACCTGAAAAAGGGAGATCAGGTGCGTATAATCACTGGGAACGATAAAGGAAAAGAAGGTAAAGTGCTGCAGGTGCTGCCCGATAAAATGCGTGCATTCGTAGAAGGCGCCAATATCATTACCAAGCACACCAAGCCCAGTGCGCAAAATCCAAACGGGGGAATCGTGAAGCAGGAAGCGGCTATCCATATTTCCAACCTGATGGTCATTGATCCCAAGACGGGAAAGCCCAGCCGCGTCGGCCGTCGGCTCAACGATGACGGGAAGTTGGAAAGATTCGCAAAAAAATCAGGGGAGGTAATTAAGTAATGACCTATATTCCAAGATTAAAAACCAGGTACCGGGAAGAGATCGTTCCTGCGCTGAAGGAGAAATTTTCCTACAAAAGCGTAATGCAGGTTCCGCAGCTGGTGAAAATATGCCTGAATCAGGGCGTAGGCGGTGGGGTGACCGATAAGAAGCTGATCGACAATGCCGTGGAGGAAATGACCCTCATCAGCGGACAGCGTGCGGTCGCTACCAAATCCAAGAAGGATATTTCCAACTTCAAGCTGCGCAAGAACATGCCCGTAGGCGTGCGTGTGACGCTGCGCGACAGGAAAATGTACGAATTCCTGGATCGGCTCATTTCGGTTGCGCTTCCCCGGATCCGTGATTTCAGGGGAATCTCCGACAAAGGGTTCGATGGCAGGGGTAACTACACGATGGGTGTGACCGAGCAAATTATTTTTCCGGAAATCAACATCGATAAGATCAACCGGATTTCCGGTATGGACATTACCTTTGTAACTACCGCGAAGAACGATGCGGAAGCATTGGAACTGTTGAAACAATTTGGTTTACCATTCAGAAATCAAAATAATAGCAATGGCTAAAGAAAGTATTAAAGCAAGGGATCGGAAGCGCCGGCGTTTGGTTGAGAAGTACGCCGAAAAAAGAGCGGAACTGAAAGCAGCCGGAGACTGGGAAGCGTTGGATAAACTTCCCCGTAATTCCTCACCGGTCCGGGTCCGCAACCGGTGCAAACTGACGGGACGTCCCAGAGGTTATATTCGCCAATTCGGCATTTCTCGGGTAACGTTCCGTGAGATGGCTCTGGCAGGTAAGATCCCCGGCGTAACCAAAGCAAGCTGGTAAGGCTTGATTTTGTTTTTTTACAAAAAATAACGATCTTTGCCGCCCCGTATCCGCATCCTGAAGGGTGTCTTAAGGGCGGCTTATGGATTAATATAGATATCAATATAATACAATGCACGGCGATCCAATTTCAGATTATTTGACCAGAGTAAGGAATGCTGTTAAAGCCAACCACAGGGTTGTTGAAATTCCTGCATCTAATATCAAAAAGGAAATAACCAAGGTTCTTTTTGATAAGGGATACATTGCCAATTTTAAGTTCGATGACACGAGTGTGCAGGGGACGATCAAGATCGCTCTGAAGTATCATCCGGTCACCAAGATTCCGGCTATTCGGGCAATCAACCGCGTCAGCAAACCCGGATACCGCCGGTACGCCGATGTAAAAACCATGCCGCGCGTTTTGAACGGATTGGGGATTGCCATTATCTCCACTTCAAAGGGAGTAATGACCGATAAGGAAGCCCGCCGCCTGAACATTGGCGGAGAGGTTTTATGTAGTGTTTATTAATAAAGCGGAAAGCAATCGTCCATGTCGAGAATAGGAAAACTACCCATTCAACTCCCAAACGGGGTAAAGGTAGACGTAACGGAAGATAATACGGTAAAGGTGAAAGGTCCGAAAGGGGAGCTTTCACAACAGGTTGACCGGGATATCATCATCAGCCTGGAAGATGGTTTATTGGTCGTTAAGCGACCCTCTGAACAGAAGCGCCATAAATCGCTGCATGGTTTATATCGCACGCTGCTTTATAACATGGTAGTGGGGGTGACCGAAGGCTTTAAGCTGGAGCAGGAGCTGGTGGGGGTTGGATATCGGGCCAGTAACCAGGGAAATATCCTTACGCTGGTGCTGGGACATTCACACCATGTGGTATTTCAGCTTCCGCCGGAAGTAAAGGTGGCTACCGAATCGGTGAAGGGTAAAAACCCGAAGATCATCCTGGAAAGTATTGACAAGCAACTATTGGGACAAGTAGCTGCCAAGATCCGTTCGCTGCGTGCGCCTGAACCGTACAAAGGTAAAGGAATTCGTTACGTAGGTGAAGAAGTCAGAAGGAAAGCCGGCAAAGCAGCAGCTAAAAAATAATTGACCATGGCAAAGGGTAAAAGATTATCACGCAGGAGTCGCATACGGTTATCCATCCGTAAGCGCATCACAGGGACCAGTGAGCGTCCGCGTCTTACTGTATTCAGAAGCAATAAGGCCATTTATGCGCAATTGATCGATGACAATGAAGGCAGAACATTGCTGGCTGCATCGGTAAAAGAAATTGAGGCGAAAGGAAATAAGACTGAACAATCCAGGGAAGTTGGCAAGAAGCTGGCTGAAAAGGCAATCGCTGCCGGAATTTCGCAGGCGGTGTTCGACAGGAACGGCTACCTGTATCACGGCCGGGTTAAATCACTGGCTGATGGTGCCCGGGAAGGCGGCCTTCAGTTTTAATTAGCACCTGAAATCTAAGAACATGTCAACTGTAAATATCAAGAGAATCAAATCAAGCGAGATAGAGCTCAAGGACCGCCTGGTAGCCATAAAGCGCGTTGCGAAGGTCACCAAAGGTGGCCGGACGTTCAGTTTTTCAGCCATTGTGGTGGTAGGTGATGAGAACGGTGTGGTAGGATACGGCCTGGGGAAGGCAAAGGAAGTTACCGAAGCGATCCAGAAGGGGATAGACGACGCGAAGAAAAATCTGATCAAGGTTCCCGTACTGAATGGAACGCTGCCTCACGAACAATACGGTAAATATGCCGGTGGTTTTGTGCTGCTGAAGCCGGCTTCGGCGGGTACCGGGGTAATCGCCGGCGGGTCCATGCGTGCCGTACTTGAAAGTGCCGGAGTAACGGATGTGCTTGCAAAATCAAGGGGTTCATCCAACCCGCATAACGTGGTGAAAGCAACCATTGACGCCCTTAGCAAACTTCGCGATCCAATTGCCGTTGCAGAGCAACGGGGGGTGGACCTGGATAAAGTTTTTAACGGATAGATAGGCAACCAACATGGCAAAGATTAAAATTACGCAGATCAGAAGCGTTATCGATCGAAGCGAAAAGCAGAAAAAGACGATGCGTGCATTGGGGCTTACCAGGATAAACAAGGCGGTGGAACTGGAAGCCACTCCCCAGATTATCGGTATGGTAAAGCAGGTGAGTCATTTGGTAGCTGTTGAAAAAATTTAAGGTAGGATGAACTTAAGTACACTTACACCGGCAGAAGGTTCGGTAAAAAAGCGGAAACGAATTGGACGTGGTCCCGGCTCCGGCCGCGGAGGTACCTCCACCAGAGGGCACAAGGGTGCCGGATCCCGCTCAGGATATTCCAAAAAGATCGGTTTTGAAGGAGGACAGATGCCCCTGCAACGCCGGGTACCGAAATTCGGTTTCAAGAATCCTAACCGCGTGGAATATGTGGCTATCAACCTCGATTCGCTTCAGGATCTGGCCGAGCGTTTCAAACTGAAGAACGTAGATGTGGACACGCTGGCCGAACATGGCCTGATCGCCAAAAAGGATCTTGTAAAGATTTTGGGTAGAGGAGAATTGACTGCGAAGCTGGAAGTTAAAGCCCATGCATTTTCACAAAGCGCCGTAAAAGCTATTGAAGCATCGGGCGGCAGTGCAGTTAAATTGTAGTACTACATGAAGAAGCTGATTGATACGCTGGTGAACATATGGAAGATTGAAGATCTTCGTACCAGGATATTGAATACGCTCATGTTCCTGGCTATTTACCGTTTAGGTTCGTATGTAGTGCTACCCGGAGTGAATCCGGCCATTCTGAACCAGTCGTTCGACCAGAGCGGCCTGCTTGGCCTGCTTAACATGTTTGCGGGCGGCGCGTTTGCCAATGCATCGGTCATGGCGCTGGGCGTGATGCCGTACATTTCGGCCTCCATTGTGATCCAGTTGCTTACGGTTGCGGTTCCGTATTTTCAGAAATTGCAGAAGGAAGGTGAAAGCGGCAGGAAGAAGATCAATCAGATCACACGTTATTTGACAATTATTATTACGGCCGGACAGGCCATGGCCTTTGTCAAGGCCCAGGTTCCAGCGAACGCGATTATGGTGAACATCACCTTGTTCACGGTTTCTTCCGTGATCATTCTGACCGCAGGAACCATGTTTGTCATGTGGCTGGGTGAAAAGATCACCGATAAGGGCATTGGCAACGGTATTTCATTGATCATTATGATCGGTATCATTGCCTGGCTACCGCAGGCCCTGATCCAGGAAACCGTTTCCAAATTCAATATTGGCGGAGGGGGAGCCATTGCGCTGATCGTGGAATTGGTTGCTCTCGCCGTGGTGGTGATGTTCACGATCCTGTTGGTACAGGGCGTGCGCAGAATTCCGGTTCAATACGCCAAGCGGATTGTCGGGAACAAACAATACGGTGGAGTAAGACAATACATTCCGCTGAAGGTGAACGCTGCCGGGGTAATGCCCATCATCTTTGCCCAGGCCATCATGTTTATTCCGGCTACCGTAGGACAAATGTTCCCCAACGCAAGCGAATCGGCGTTCTGGAACTCGTTTAACGATTATACTTCGGTTAGTTACAACGTAACCTTTGCCGTTTTGATCATTCTGTTCACCTATTTCTATACGGCCATTACGGTAAATCCGATGCAGATGGCCGAGGATATGAAGAAAAACGGTGGATTTGTGCCGGGAATCAAGCCCGGACGGCCTACGGCTGAATTCATTGATACGATCATGTCAAGGATCACCCTGCCGGGTTCGTTCTTTCTTGCCTTGATCGCCATTTTGCCGGCGATCGCTGTACAAGTTGGTGTTTCATCCCAGTTTGCGCAGTTCTACGGAGGAACGTCCCTGCTCATCATGGTAGGAGTGGTACTGGATACATTACAGCAGATAGAAAGTCACCTGTTGATGCGTCATTACGATGGACTGATGAAAACAGGAAGGATCAAAGGGCGGGCGGCAGTAGGCGCTTCTGTATAATCGGCGACTTGAGTGGGGATGATATATTATAAGACAGCGGAAGAAATCGAATTAATTCGCAAAAGTTCTTTACTTGTTTCGAAGACCCTGGAGGAAATAGCAGGGATGATCAAACCGGGAGTGACCGGAATAGCACTGGATAAGCGGGCGGAGGAATTCATCCGTGACCACGGTGCGGAACCTGTTTTTAAAGGGTTCAACGGTTTCCCGTATTCACTTTGCATTTCCCCGAACGACCAGGTGGTACACGGCTTTCCTTCGGAGAAACCCTTTCAGGAAGGGGATATCATTTCGGTCGATTGCGGCGTATTATGGAATGGCTTTATTGGTGATTCCGCGTATACGTTTGCCGTGGGTGAGATCAGCCAGGAGGTTCAGACGTTGCTGGACGTAACCCAGGAGTGTTTGCGGAGAGCGGTTGAAAAGGCAACCGTGGGCAACCGGGTAGGCGATATCAGTTATGCGGTTCAGGAATACGCCTCGGAATTCAACTACGGCATCGTGAAGGAACTGGTAGGGCATGGGGTAGGAAAGGAATTGCATGAAAAGCCTGAGATTCCGAATTACGGCCGGAGGGGCACCGGACCCAAGCTGGAAGAAGGAATGGTTATTGCTATTGAGCCAATGATCAACATGGGTACGGCACGGGTGAAGTTCTGGGAAGATGGCTGGACCGTTTCAACCAGAGATGGAAAACCGTCGGCGCATTTTGAACATACAATTGCGGTGAGAAAGGGCAAAGCCGATGTGCTGTCTACGTTTGATGGCATCGAAGAACGAATAAAGCAAAATTGAATACATGGCAAAGCAAGCCTCGATTGAACAGGATGGTATTATAAAAGAAGCATTGTCAAATGCGATGTTCCGCGTGGAGTTGGAGAACGGCCACGAGATCATCGCCCATATTTCCGGTAAAATGCGAATGCATTACATCCGGATTCTTCCCGGAGACCGGGTAAAACTGGAACTGTCGCCCTACGACTTAACCAAGGGGCGGATTGTGTACCGGTATAAATAGCAGCTAGCAAGAATTGAGTATCAAGTATAATAAGCGATGAAAGTCAGAGCATCCGTAAAAAAACGTAGTGTTGATTGCAAGATCATCAGGCGCAAAGGCAAACTGTACGTGATCAACAAGAAGAACCCAAAGTTTAAGCAACGTCAGGGATAATAATGATTGAAAAATAAAATATGGCAAGGATAGCAGGTATTGATTTACCGAGAAACAAAAGAGGCGAGATAGGGCTGACCTATATTTTCGGCATTGGCCGTTCCACAGCCAGGAATATCTTGACCCAGGCAGGAGTTGATGTAAACACAAAAGTTGAAGATTGGACCGATGACCAGTTGACGGCCATCCGGACTGTGATCAACGAGATAAAAGTGGAAGGTGCGCTACGGTCCGAGATCCAGCTGAACATCAAGCGCCTGATGGATATTGGATGCTATCGCGGAACCAGGCACCGGAAAGGCCTCCCCTTGCGCGGCCAGAAGACAAAGAACAATTCCCGTACCCGTAAAGGGAGACGCAAGACCGTTGCCAACAAGAAGAAAGCGACCAAGTAAACTATTTAAGAGATGGCTAAAGCTAAGAAAACTGCTAAGAAACGTGTGGTACACGTGGAGCCTACCGGACAGGCCCATATCAGTGCAACATTCAATAATATCATTATTACGATTACCAACAATAAAGGTCAGGTAATCTCCTGGTCATCTGCCGGTAAAATGGGATTCAGGGGGTCGAAGAAAAATACCCCGTACGCTGCAGCCCAAGCGGCTATCGATTGCACGAAAACGGCCTACGATCTTGGTTTGCGTAAAGTGGATGTTTTTGTGAAGGGCCCCGGATCGGGGCGGGAGTCGGCCATGAGGACCATGCAGCAAAATGGTCTGGAGATCCTTACCATTCGTGACATCACACCGATGCCACACAATGGATGCCGTCCTCCGAAGAGAAGAAGAGTTTAAAAGTCGAAATTTCAAATAGTTAATAATGGCAAGATATATTGGCCCAAAATCTAAGATCGCCCGCAAGTTTCGTGAGCCTATCTTCGGCCCTGACAAAGCTCTGGAGAAAAAGAACTATCCTCCCGGTATGCACGGGACCTCCAGACGGCGTACCAAGCAGTCGGAGTACTCGCTGCAGCTGACGGAAAAGCAAAAGGCGAAATATACGTATGGGCTTTTGGAGCGGCAATTTGCCCGCCTTTTTGACAAAGCAAACAGAAAGGATGGGATTACCGGTGAATTGTTGCTGAAATACCTCGAGGCCAGACTGGATAATACGGTCTACCGTCTTGGTATTGCGCCCACGCGGGCAGCCGCGCGGCAATTGGTGAGCCACCGTCACATTGTGGTGAACGACAAGGTGGTGAACATTCCTTCATATGAGCTCAAACCCGGCGATATCGTCCAGGTAAGGGAGCGGTCACAATCGCTGGAAGTGATTACCGAATCCTTGTCCGCTTCCCGGGCATCCAGGTTCGACTGGCTGGAGTGGGACGAAAAAAGCATGACCGGTAAGTTCCTTAATTTTCCTGAGCGGGATCAGATCCCCGAGAATATCAAGGAACAGCTGATCGTGGAGCTCTATTCTAAATAATAAATAACCTTTTTATACACATGGCAATATTAGCTTTTCAACGACCCGACAAAGTAATTATGCAGAAGGCAACCGACTTCCAGGGAACTTTCGAGTTTCGTCCTCTGGAACCGGGTTTCGGCGTCACAATCGGGAATGCCCTGCGCAGAATACTATTATCTTCACTGGAAGGGTATGCCATTACTTCAGTAAAGTTGGCCGGTGTATCGCATGAGTTCTCCACTATAAAGGGAATAGTAGAAGATGTTACCGAAATCGTGCTGAATCTGAAACAAGTTCGTTTCAAGAAGACAGGCGAAACCGGTGACCACGAAAAGATTTTCGTTTTGATCAACGGACAGGAAACCTTTTCAGCGGGTGATATCGGGAAATTCTCGAGTAATTTCACGGTGCTGAATCCCGAGTTGGTCATTTGCAATATGAACAAGGACGTGACGCTCGAAGTGGAGCTGACCGTCAACAAAGGCCGTGGATACGTGCCGGCGGAAGAAAACAAGCAACCCGATGCCGTGCTGGGAGTTATTCCGATCGATTCAATTTTCACACCCATCAAGAATGTGAAATACACGATCGAAAACTACCGCGTAGAGCAGAAGACGGACTATGAGAAGCTTATATTCGATATAACCACAGACGGATCCATCCATCCGGAGGATGCCTTGAAAGAGGCGGCAAAGATCCTCATCCAGCACTTCATGCTCTTCTCTGATGAGCGGATCATGCTGGAGGCTCAGACCAAGGAACTGGCTCAGGAAGTTGACGAAGAGATCCTGCATATGCGGAAGGTCCTGAAGACCGAACTGACCGACCTGGATCTATCGGTGCGCGCGCTGAACTGCCTGAAGGCAGCCGACATTAAAACGCTGGCCGACCTGGTGCAATACGATGTAGCCGACATGCTTAAATTCCGGAATTTCGGTAAGAAGTCATTGGCTGAGATACAGGAGCTTGTGAAATCAAAAGGTCTTACCTTTGGCATGAACCTGTCCAAATACAAGCTGGAAGAAGAGTAAACAGAATTAACAATGAGACACGGAAAGAAAATAAATCACCTGAGCAGAACGGATACGCACCGTAAGGCCATGCTGGCAAATATGGCTTCATCGCTCATCAAGCATAAACGCATAAACACGACGGTTGCGAAAGCCAAGGCGTTGCGGGTTTATGTGGAGCCTTTGCTTACCAAAGCCAAGAGCGATACCACCCATTCCCGGCGGATCGTATTCCACTACCTGCAGGATAAGGAATCGGTAACCGAGTTATTCCGCGAGGTGGCCGTTAAGATCGCAGACCGTCCGGGTGGCTATACACGGATCATTAAAACCGGTAACCGTTTAGGTGATAACGCCGAAATGTGCTTTATTGAACTGGTGGACTATAACGAATTGTACACGCCAGGAAAAGATAAGGAGAAGGAAAAAACAACCCGTCGCGGAAGAAGAAGAGGCAAGAAGGCCGGTGCTGCAGCTGACTCTGCGGAGGTGAAAGCTGAACAGCCCGCCGCCGCTGCTGCGCCTGAAGGTTCGTCCGAAGGAACTGCCGTCGCTGTGGAAGCGGCCGGTGGGGACGCTGGAGCGCCCGCAATCGAAGAGCCTGCCGTTGAGGCCGCTGAAACCGCTGAGGCAAAGGAAGAGTCCGCTGCTGGCGAACAAGCCACTGCGGAAGACGCTGCTCCTTCGGAAGATGCCGGCTCGGATTCGGATGAATCCGGCGACGGATCGAAAGAAGAAAAGAAGGACTAGTTTGAACACACGGATAGTTGCCCGGCCCACACAGGCCGGGTTTTTTT
>JAJUHF010000016.1 GCA_029268045.1 Anseongella ginsenosidimutans | reverse complement strand
TTGAGTCCGGACTGCAGCAACAGGACGGCTTTCTGTAGCCGGTAGCGCCGGATCACTTCGCTGGCTGACAGATTGACCAGCATGGAGAGTTTCCGGTTGAGTGTGCGCCGGCTGACCCCCATTTTTTCCGCCAGGAGGCCCACGTCCAGTTGGGGGTCGTCAAGAGAGGCCTCCATGATGGTGTATAACCGCTTCAGAAACACATTGCTGACCGAAGGCGGTGGAAGCTTCTCGCCGGGAACGGTTAGCTGCCGGTGCACCCTCCTGGAGCGTTGAAGCAGCGGGACAATATCCCGGCAGCATGACCGCCGTGGTGCAGTTACCGGCTCACCTGCGATCAGATTACCGCGAAGGGGATGAACTGGCGGCTTTTATCGGTGAGGAATGCCGGGGTGTGGGGGAGGCCGTTGAAGTGGAGGGTGCCCAGCTGTTCTATGTGCTTATTCACGGTGCAGCCCCCGAAGAGGAAGGCATTGTTTTCAAATACTACAGCACGAAAGCCTCCCATGTGTTTATTACAAATACCCGGCTTTCGTTTGAAACCGACGGCGTGTTCGGAACCGTGGACCAGCCGCGGGTACTGGCATTGAAAAGCCAGCCTTGAATTACCTCTTCCCGGGCAGTCAGGATAAGCGTGCATCTCCGGTGTATACCGGACTCGTTAAGAAAATGGAGGGGAAAATAAAAACCGCCTTGAAAGCACATTTAAGGCGGTTTTAGCTTTTCGTACACCCGAAGGGACTCGAACCCCTAACCTTCAGAACCGGAATCTGACATTCTATCCAATTGAACTACGGGTGCATCCAGCTTTTCCCGGGGCGCGCGCATCACACGATGCAGTGGGCCGGGAGCGGCTTTGAGCCTGCAAAGATAATAGTATTTTCCGGCTGTAACAAATCCCCCGGCCGATGGAATTTCAGGATAATGGGGAACCTGCGGCACGCGCTTTCAGACTATTTCCTTCCCAAATGGGGTGAAAGACAGGCGCATCAGTTTAAAATGTTGGTTGGCGAAGGGGATGCCGATGATGGTGATGGCAAGCAACACCCCAAAAATCAGGTGAGTGAGCGCAATCCAGATACCGCCGACAAAAATCCAGATAATATTTAAGACGGTATTCAGGCAGCCGGTGGCCTGCTGGCTTTCCCTGATTTCACGGCCGAAAGGCCAGAGGGCCAATACGGCAAGCTTAAAGCACTGGAGTCCCCAGGGGATGCCGATGATGGTGAGCAGCATGACCACGCCTGCGATCAGGTATTCAAGACAGATAAAGATGCCGCCGAAGATCAACCAGACCAGATTTCCGATGATACGCATGTTTTTCCTTGTTTAAAACGGGTAATACGGTGACGCCCGGTTCGGCCCGAAGATTATTCCAGAATGCTTCGGATGTCCTCCTCAGTAAGCGATTTGACAAAGGAGTCCTCGAGCGTGATCAGGGAGGAGGCCAAACTGCGCTTCTTCTCCTGAAGCGCAAGAATCTTTTCCTCCACCGTGTTTTTGGTGATGAATTTATAAATAAATACATTTTTGGTCTGACCGATCCGGTGGGAACGGTCAATGGCCTGTTGTTCCACGGCCGGATTCCACCAGGGGTCCAGGATAAACACATAATCCGCTTCGGTCAGGTTTAAACCCGTTCCGCCGGCCTTGATCGAGATGAGAAAGGCCTTTATCTGCTCATTGGTCCGGAACTCCTCCACTACGCTGCCGCGTTTCTTGGTTGAGCCGTCCAGGTAAGCATAAGGTATTTTCTTCTTATCGAGCGTGGTCCGGAACAGACTGAGGTGCTTTACAAACTGCGAGAATACCAACACTTTGTGTCCTTTGGACGTGACGCTTTGCAGCAGTTCCTGCACCAGATTGAATTTCCAGGAGCCCTCTTTGTAATCCTGATCCACAAGGGCCGGGTGATTGGCTATCTGCCGGAGTTTTCCCAGCCCTTGTAAGATGGGTACCTGTGAACGGGAAATCCCACGCGTGGCAATCAGCTGAAGCAGTTCGTTGCGGTAATACGACTTGGTTTCCTCGTAGTATTTTTCCTGTTCGGGGGTCATGCTGCAATAGAAAACCTGTTCGGTTTTCGGAGGAAGTTCACGCGCCACCTGATCTTTGGTACGCCGGAGGATAAAGGGCTTGATCAGATTCTGAAGCCGTCGCAGCTTCTGCTCATCGTTCTGTTTCTCGATCGGAATCTGAAATTCCTTTTGAAAATGCGCGTAATTGCCCAGTAGCCCCGGATTGGCAAAAGAAAGCTGGGACCAGAGTTCCGAAACGGAATTTTCTATGGGTGTCCCGGTAAGGATAAGCCGGTATTTTGATTTCAGATTTTTTACGGCCCGGGCGCTTTTCGACGCATAATTCTTGATATTCTGGCTTTCGTCCAGGATCACATAGTGAAAATAAAATTTCTCCAGCAGGTCAATATCCTGACGTACCACGCCGTAGGTGCTGAGTACCACATCGAACGCGCTGTAGAATTCCACATTTTTAATCCGGTCCGTGCCGGTATGGACATAGATCCTCAGCTCGGGCGTGAATTTGGCCGCTTCCGACTGCCAGTTGTCGATCAACGAGGTGGGCATCACAATGAGGGAAGTCAGGCGGTTTTCGTTCTCCTCCCGTACTTTTTCCAGTAACGCCAGCGCCTGGATCGTTTTTCCAAGACCCATGTCATCGGCCAGGCAGCCCCCGAAATTGAATTCCCGAAGGAAATTAAACCAGTTGTAGCCGGCCTGCTGATACGACCGGAGCCGGCCCCGGAAATTTTCGGGGGGAGGAATTTCTTCGATCCGTTCGAAGGAAGTCAGCCGCTGCAGTTTCCGGTCAAGGGTTACCGAGGCCAGGTGATTGCTTGCATAGTCCTGCACCAGTCCCACATGATGCTTTTTCAGCCTGGGGTTGGCCCCCTCATCGGCCAGCGCATACAGATTGGAGTAATCGCTGAACCAGCTTTCGGGAATAATGGCGATTTTTCCATTGGGCAGTTCAAATTCCTGCACCCGGTTTAGAATGTGTTGTTTCAGCTGAAGGAAGGGGATCTCGTACTCGCCGAACTTCACCTTGGCGTGTATATCAAACCAATCGTTGTTTTCCTTGAATTCCAGATTGATCAGGCTTTTGCCGATCACCACCTCCCGGCCCTTTTCCTCCTGCTCCAGCAGAAACCCCTTTTCCTTTAGAAGGTCCTTGTGCTCATTCAGCCAATGGATTAATTGATAGAAGTCCGCGCCCTCGAGGCAGAAGGTAGCTCCCTGTTGTTTCAAACCCAAGGCGGTCAATTCCCCCGCTTTTTTTTCTTCCCATTTCCGGGAGCGTTTGATCCGGTAAAAGCGGTAGCTCCCGTTGTTCCTGCTGACCTGTACCGAAACCGGATTGGGTGAAAACGGAAACACGAAACGGTTGTACCGGAAATGAAGCTCCAGATGGGCGGGGCGATCCGCCGCCGGCACTTTCAGCACGGGTTCCGCCTCGTGTTTTTCAGTGATTATCTCAAATCCTTCGGCATATACATGGTGCTTTTCAATAAGGGGAGCCACGAATTTTTCGAAATAAGTATGCTCGGAACTTTGCGGTATTTCAATGTAGCGTTTGTTCAGAAAAGGTTGTAGTTTTTTCCCTTCGAGGGGTCCCTCGAAATGATAAAGCATGCCGTTGACGAGCATTCGCGCCGGGAAATTGCATATGATCAGCGCGTCCCGGAACATGAAATCGACCCGGGAATTGCCGTGTTTGATGGTGGGGAAGTAGCGGGTGCTGTTTTCGTTCCGTCGGAAATGGAACAGGACCGTCGCGGGCTCTTCCGCAATCTGAAGCCGTTTCCAGGTAGGATTGCCTTCTTTGTCGGTCTCAAAGACATCCTTGTCCTGCATCAGCTGGATCGCTTCGGCCAGTCTCTTTTCGATGCGTGGACGGATATCGGCATGCATTTTCTCATCGTAGTGTGTCGGAAAAAAAATGCTGGGCCGGATGGCTTTCTTAAAATATCGTTTAATGATGTGTTCCTGTTCACATTGGTCGAGCAGCCGGATAATCTGCAGATCGGTTTCGTCCAGGTATTGAATGAATTCGGAAGCGGTGTGTGAAAATAAGCGTTGATGAACCAGGGAGAACTCACCCGATTCGTTCAGCTGAACAATGTGCGGTTCGAACAGATACCCAAGGTATTCATGTTCGAACAAAGAATAGACTATTTTACAAGGTTTTACGCTGCTGACTCGTAACACTGCTACAGATTAAAATTACAGCGTAATTTAAATGATAAAAAACCTAAATATATTTTAATTATAAATGAAAACAAAAAATTTTAAATGAAAATTTCACCCCGGTATACGAAGCTTGCCGGACCGATCAGATAAACCCCTGAAAAAGACTGCTCGCCGGTCCGGGTGAAGCGGACCGAGAGGGTTCCGCCTCTTGCCTGCAGGGTAATATGCTGGTCCCCGTACAACTGCTCCTTCACGGCCATGGCGAGGGCTACGGCGGTTACTCCCGTGCCGCAGGCGAATGTCTCGTTTTCCACGCCCCGCTCATAGGTCCGGACCGCGAAACGGTCTGCCACCGGCTGTACGAAGTTCACATTAATGCCTTGGTCGCGGAAACGTTCGTTATACCGGATGGCCCTTCCCTGGCCCACCACGTCCAGGTTTTCCAGATCATTTTCCATGCGGACGTAATGAGGAGATCCCGTATCCAGTATGTAGTCGTTTCCACTGCGTTCGATCTGGTTTACGTCCTTCATTTCTAAACTCACCTGCTCTCCGGAAATGGACGCACGGTGCGGACCGTCCACGGCCAGGAAATGTGTTTCAGAGCCGGTAATACCCAGGTCACGGGCAAACAGGGCAATGCAGCGCCCGCCGTTTCCGCACATGGACCCTTCCCGGCCGTCGGCGTTGAAGTAGTGCATTTCGAAATCAAATTCCGGGTGATCGCGCACCAGCATAAGGCCGTCGGCTCCGATTCCAAACCTTCGGTTGCATAAACGGTTGAATAAATCCGTGTCGGGCCGGATTTGTCCTGCCCGGTCGTCAATCAGAATGAAGTCGTTGCCGGCGCCCTGATATTTGCTGAATCTGATTTCCATCAATTCCTGTTAAAAAATGTTAAATATTGTTAATTAATCGCCGTAGCATCTATTTTTACAGCAACAAAGATAGCGAGCATTAGTTTATCATGTAAACGGTATAAAATTTGTAACTATGATGGATATGAAAAGAATATTTTCTACAGTACTGATCGCAATTCTGGGAGGACTTATCGCGCTTGGTGCTTATAAGATCTTTGAACGACCAACGGAAATTACGTCAATAGAAGAGAGGCAGCAGGCCCAGTTCGCCAGCCTGAAGACGCCACGCATGGTCGGATCGGCCGGTTTGGTGGATTTTACCGAAGCGGCGGCGCGGGTTACCCCGGCGGTAGTCTATATTCAGACAACTTATCCGATGAATTACCGGAATGGCGGGCGCCAATTCCCTTTCGATGATTTTTTTGATTTTTTCGAAGATCGACGCAGGCCCCAGCAGCCGCGCCGGGCACCGCGCGCTTCGGGCTCGGGTGTGATAATTACCGACGACGGTTACATTGTGACCAATAACCACGTGGTGGAAAACGGAGATAAGGTGGAAGTAACCTTAAATAACCGGAGAACATACGTCGCCAACGTGATCGGGACCGATCCGGGAAGCGACCTTGCCCTACTGAAAATTGATGCCAAAGACCTGACCTTCGTACCTTACGGCAACTCCGATGACGTCCGGGTGGGCGAATGGGTGTTGGCCATCGGCAACCCCTTCGACCTTCGTTCTACGGTAACCGCGGGGATCGTAAGTGCTACTGCCCGGAGCATCGGTATTCTGGGCTCTGACCGGGCGCTGCGGCCGGGAGAAACTCCTACGGCAGCAATTGAATCGTTTATCCAGACCGATGCCGTGATTAACCGTGGAAACAGCGGCGGAGCCCTGGTAAACACGAACGGGGAACTGATCGGGATCAATACAGCCATCATGTCCCATACCGGCTCTTATGAAGGGTATGGTTTCGCGGTGCCGGTGAACATTGTGAAAAAGGTAATTGACGACCTGCTGAAATACGGCGAGGTGCAGCGCGCCTTTATTGGCGTGTCGTTCACCCCGATTGACGCCGCATTTGCCAAAGAACGCGAACTGGAAACCACGCACGGCATTTATGTTGAAGACGTAGTGGAAGGCGGCGCCGCGCAGGAAGCGGGCATCCGGAAAGGGGATATCATTATCAACATGGACGGGAAAGAAATCGTAGGCACGGGCGACCTAATGGCCATTGTGGGGCTGCACGGTCCCGGTGACAAGGTCAGTGTCACTGTGTTGCGGGATGGAAAGGAACGTAAGCTGAACCTGACCTTCAAGAACCGGCAGGGTACGTTGGAACCGCAGGTTGCGCAATCCAACTTCAAAGAGCTGGGAATTGAACTAGCCCCCTTGTCGGATGACGAGAAGAAGCAGCTTCGTACCGAGAACGGTGTCCGGGTGACCAGTATCAGCGAGAACAGCCAGATCTATAATTACACGCAAATCCGGGAAGGCTTTGTGATTACCCGGGTAAACGGCCAGGCTGTTGACAGCGAAGAATCGGTCAGCCGGGCATTGAAACAGTCAAAGCAGGGGATGGTCCAGATTCAGGGTTTCTTCCCCAGCCAGCCCGGCATGTACACCTATACGTTCCCGCTGGCTAAATAATCGAATGCAGCTTGCGCCGTGCTCACCGTGCGCGGTGCATCGAATAAGGTAAAAGGTCCCGGCAGTTTGCAACATCCTGCCGGGACCTTTTTATTCCAATCAAATTTAACTAAAGGCCCAGGGCCTCTTTCAAGCGGGCGTATCCTGACTTGCTTACCGGCAATTGAATGCCGGAGGTGAGCACAGCCAGGTGTGAGTCTTTTTCATATGGATCGATGCGGGTCACCTGATTGAGATTTACAAGATACGAGCGGTGGATCCGGATAAAGTGCTGGCTGTCCAGGAGTTCTTCAAAAAACTGCATGGTGCGGTTTTTCATGAAAGCGCCTTCGGCAGCGCGGATTTTAACATAATCGCCCGAGGCTTCCAGGTAATGGATGGATTGGACGGGAATGATCTTGATCCGGCCTTCTGATTTTACGACCACCCGGTTTTGTCTGGCTGCGGGCGGATACAGGCTCGCCGAAGGCTGCCAGGCAACCTGTTCCGAATTTTTACGAAGCATCCACTTCTGGATGGCTTTATCAAAGCGTTCCCTGGAAAAGGGCTTCAATAGGTAATCGACCGCGTTTGCTTCGAACGCCTTGATTGCATATTCATCAAAAGCCGTGGTAAAAATGACCGAAGGAGGTTCTTCGATCAATTCCAACAATTCAAAACCGGTGATCTTGGGCATCTGGATATCCAGAAAAATCAATTGGGGGTTCCACTGGGTGATGGCTTTCAATCCTTCGAATCCGTCGTTGCACTCTTCCACGATCTCAATGTCTTCATACGGACGGAGGTATTCGCGGATAATTTCGCGGGATAAGGGTTCATCGTCTATTAAAACAGCCTGTATCATGCGTGTTGAGGTATTTTGAGGATACTGGTATACATATTTTTCTCGGCGATCGTTTCCAGGAGGTCGTTCCGGGCATAGATCAGATAGAGCCTGCGCCGGATGGAACTCAGTCCGAAACCGGTACCTTTCTGCGGGGGCGACTCCGGATCAAAGGGATTGACTATCCGGATTTCCATCAGATCCGGCAGGGCACGCACAGCGATTTTTATGCAGATGGAATCGGTGGTATTGTACAAACCGAATTTGATCGCGTTTTCTACGATGGGTTGCAGCAACAAGGGGGGCATCTGCAATGAATAAGCCCCTTCCTCTACTTCAATTTCGGTATTGAGACGATGACTGAAGCGTACTTTCTCGATCTCCAGGTAAAGCTGAAGCAATTGCAACTCTTCACCCGCGCTTACCAATTCCTGGTGTTCCTTTTTTAACGAACCCCGCAGGAAATCAGATAACTGCTGGATCATGTGCCTGGCCTGTTCAGGGCGGGAAAGTGTCAGCGCGCTGATGGAATTCAGGCTGTTGAAAAGAAAATGCGGCTGCAATTGCTGCCGGAGTTTGAAAAGCTCCGCCTCCTTCGCCTGTTTTTCGGTCACCTGCGCCCGCATATGACTTTGCTGCCGCTCTTCCTGGGTGTACCAGAGTAGGTTCAGCACGGTGATCCACCCAATGATCAGGAATCCGAAGCAGAACCGCAGCGGCCAGGACTGTCGGACAAACAGTAAATAATCTTCAGAATCGGTGACCATCACCTGAAGTAACCACTGGCTGCAGCATACCCAGATCCCGGCCAGGGCAAGCGTAACAATGAAACTAAAGAAATAGGTGTCGTGCCGGGGCCGGTAAAAGGCCAGCTTGAATGTCATGGCAAGGCAGCAGATGCCCAATAACACATTGGACACAAAGCTGTCGATCAGCGCCATCGCCCAGGTGATCCCGGCCAGGGAATTCAGCAGCCAGGCATGCACCCCTACCCAGCATATCCAGATAAAGGCGAAGGCCCAGGTAAATTTTCTGTCAGACAGCGGATAGTTTGCCATTTATCGTGTGCTACAAAGACAGGCTGGAACCCAAAAGCGTGTCAATGGTCTGCCGGTCGCAATTGCTCCGTACCCGGTTCGCCCGGATCTCGATCAGATCCACATAACTTTCTTCGTTCTCCGGTTCTACAATCCGTGAATAGAGTTCGGTCTTATCTTTCAGTTCGGTAACCCGCTGCAACTCGGTCACGTCGATAAAACTCCATATCACCGACTCGTCTCTTGAATTATTGAATGTATTCTGCTCCTCCAGGCCAATATCAATGGCTTTCTTAAGCGCTTCCTGTTCATTCTTAGCCTGGATAAGCCGTAATTGCTCATCAAACTGGGGGGTATGCTCCCCGTCTCCGCAGATTACCTGGAAAATGATCTTTGCAATGAACCAGTTCATAATTAACCCATTTAAAAACTTTTAATTTCCACGCCACCGAATACCGATACCCCGCTGAGTATTAATATTTTCGAATCCTGATCCGACTGAGGGGGGGCGACCCGCTTATCGTCTGTTCCTCCAAAAATATTCACCATTTCGTCCTTCACCTGCCAATTGGATGGGATCATGATGGTCGTTCCGCCGAAAATATTGACTATTTCCAGTACCACGGTTCCCGTGAAATCCGCCTGGGTAAGGTTCAGGTCGTTTCCTCCGAAAATGGCAGTCACGTCGCCTCCCTTGAAGTTTTTTGAAAAAATATTCTTCTGGCTTCCGCCGAAGATTGAGATCGCTTCCACAAAATCTTCCTGGGCGGCTGCCGGCATCGGGTTGTCCGGGTCGAAGCGTCTCCGGGAGCGGAACGATCTGCAGTGGCTGAATTCTCCATGCCGCTTACGCTTCCAGGGCCGGAACGCAATAACCAACCCTACAATGATCAGGGCGGCCGGTAGCAGGAAAGGCAGCAAATCGATCTGGTCGTCGTAAATCCGGTCAAACAGAAAGGTAATCCCTACTAAAAGCAGGATTATCCATCCACCGCTCCGGAAACCATGCTTGATCCCAACAAATAACCCGAAGGCAATCAGCAACATAGGCCAGGAGAATACCCAGTCAGGGAATTCCACCCCCAGCCGGTCGGCCAGAAACACCAAGCCTACGGCAATCACAAATAATCCTGCGCCCAGGTTATTCGAGCGGTGCATAGCCGGCGTGTTCATATCGTTTTCCTCTCGCATCGTCATGATATCTCTCCATATTGATTGACCCAAAGGTAAGGACACCAATAAGGCGCAACAAGACGGCATGGATCATTGCGAGGAAAATCTCGGTGAATGGAGGTTCCTGGTCGATGAAAGGATCCGGTGACCGCAGGTAGTCCGATGCCTGCGGCTACGGGCTATAAGAAAAATACTTCCCGGATCCGGTCAACCAGGTCGAGTTTTTCCCAGGTGAAGGTTTCGAATGACTGACCGTTTATCTGTTTGACCCCGGGCGTGCGTCCCATGTGGCCATAGGCCGCGGTGGGAAAGAAAATCGGGTTTTTCAGGCCGAAATGCTTCACGATATTATAAGGCCGGAGGTCAAACAGATCCTGAAGGCGGCGGGCGATTTCACCGTCGCTCAGCAACTTGCCGTCCTTGTCTTTGGCCCGGGTGGTTCCGTAGGTGGTTACGTAGAGACCCACCGGTTCCGCCACGCCAATGGCATAGGCGGCCTGGACCAGCGCCTGGTCTGCCACGCCGGCGGCTACCAGATTCTTGGCAAGGTACCGCGTGGCATAGGCTGCGGAGCGGTCCACCTTGGAAGCATCCTTTCCCGAAAAGGCGCCTCCGCCATGAGCCCCTTTTCCGCCGTAGGTATCCACGATGATCTTCCGGCCTGTGAGTCCGGAATCCCCATGGGGACCGCCAATGACGAATTTGCCGGTGGGATTGATGTGGAATTTGATATCCCCGGTGAAAAGCTGTTGAACCCGCTCCGACACCAGATTTTTCACCCTCGGCAGCAAAATGGACCGGATGTCCTGTTCGATCTGTTCAAGCGCTCCCGGGAAATCATCGTGCTGCGTGGAAAGTACAATGGTATCGATCCGGATTGGTTTGTGTTCATCGCTGTATTCAATCGTTACCTGCGATTTGGCATCGGGCCGGAGATAAGTCATCACCTTGCCCTCTTTCCGGATGGCGGAAAGCTCTTTCAGCAGCAAGTGCGAAAGACTTAGCGCCAGGGGCATGTAATTATCCGTTTCATTGGTGGCGTAGCCAAACATCATCCCCTGGTCTCCCGCTCCCTGCTGTTCGGGTTCGGCCCGCTCCACGCCCTGATTGATATCAGGCGACTGCTCATGCAAGGCCGAAATCACCGCGCAGGAATTGGCATCGAACATGTATTCCGAACGGGTATATCCGATTTGTTCAATCACCCGCCGGGTTACGGTCTGAACATCCACGTAGGCGCTTGATTTTATTTCCCCGGCCAGCATGACCAGCCCCGTGGTAACCAGGGTTTCGCAAGCGACCTTGGATTCGGGATCCAGCAATAGAAATTCGTCCAGGATAGCGTCCGATATCTGGTCTGCTACTTTATCGGGATGTCCTTCCGAAACCGATTCGGAGGTGAAAAGATAAGGCATAAGTATGATTGCAAGCTGATTGAACAATATATCAAATACCTGCAAAGCTATGATAAAATTTCCATAATTTATCGTTTATTCGTTGCACATGAATGGTAAGGAATGCAAATTTTCAGGAGGTTAACATGAAGAAAAAACGTGCAGGCGGAATCGTCTATTCAACCGATCCGGATTTCACGCCCGATCCGGACCCGACAGGCCGCGGGGAAACAACCCTTCCGCCCCAACAGCAGGACCTGCGGGTTCAGCTGGATCGGAAGCAACGCGGCGGGAAGGCGGTAACCCTCATCACCGGTTTCCGGGGCAGTCCGGACGACCTTGAAAAGCTGGGAAAAATGCTGAAATCCAAATGCGGGACGGGCGGTTCGGTAAAGCACGGCGAGATTCTCGTCCAGGGCGATTTCCGGGAGAAAGTCATGCAGCTGCTGACAGCTGAGGGATACCGTGCAAAAAAAAGTGGAGGATAATTCCGGCCGTTATAAATCGATTGCGAATTCTTTTAATGGTGTTTTCTAAAGTGTAGAATATACAGTAAGAAGGCCCTGGCGACCCTTCTGGTTGGTTTTTTTACCGTATTTGCCCTAAGTTTGCCGGTGTTAGAATCAGGCTTCGAACTTGCCGTCGCACCTGAACTGACATGAGGTAACCAATCAATAAACCTGCTTTATGAACACCATTGGCTTAAAGGCTACTTCAGCCTCGGTAGCCGGTCTGGATTTGCACGTGGCGTCCGCCAAATGGAATCTGCCACCGGCCCGGATCGTGGAAGAGGCTATCCGCCGCTCGGAAGGATTTCTGGCATCTTCGGGCGCTTTGGCGGTCGATACCGGACATTTCACCGGGCGCGCGCCCAAAGACCGGTACATTGTCCGGGACGAACTGACCGACGGACGGGTCTGGTGGGGCGATGTGAATATTCCAATTTCACCCGAGCGTTTTGACCATTTATACAAAAAGGCAGCGGCGTGGCTGCGGGACAAGGAAGTATTTGTCAAGGATGCATACGCGTGTGCAGGCAAAGATTATCGTCTGAATATCCGGGTGGTGACTGAAATGGCGTACCAATCGCTGTTTGCCCATAATCTGTTTTTGCGGCTCCGGAGGGATGAACTGCTGTGTCATCAACCGGACTGGATCATTTTGGTCGCCACCGGTTTTCAGGCGGACCCTTCCGTTGACGGAACGCGCAGCGGTAATTTTACCATCATCAATTTTTCCAAACGGATGATCTTGATCGGCGGAACGGGGTATACCGGCGAAATCAAAAAAAGCGTCTTTTCGGTTCTGAACTTTCTTCTGCCTTCCCGGGAAGACATTCTTCCCATGCATTGCGCGGCCAATGTCGGACCAACCGGGGATACGGCGCTTTTCTTCGGATTGTCCGGAACCGGGAAAACCACACTTTCGGCAGACCCGGCCCGCCGCCTGATTGGAGACGACGAACACGGATGGTCTTCCAGGGGAATCTTTAATTTCGAAGGGGGCTGTTATGCCAAATGCGTGCAGCTGACCGAAGAAAAGGAGCCGCAGATCTACCGGGCCATCCGATTCGGCACGCTGCTGGAAAACACGCAATTTGAAGACGATGAGCGGACAGTGGATTTTTTTGATACGCGGAAAACTGAAAATACGCGCGCGGCGTATCCCATCAGTTACATAGACAAGGCGGTCCCTTCCTCCTGCGGGGACCATCCCCGCAACCTGTTCTTTCTTACAGCCGATGCCTTCGGGGTATTGCCACCCATTTCGAAACTGACGGTGGACCAGGCGATGTACCATTTTATTTCAGGCTACACGGCAAAGGTGGCAGGCACGGAAACGGGGATCACGGAACCCGTAGCGACTTTCTCCGCTTGCTTTGGCCAGGCCTTCCTGCCCCTGCATCCCGGCGAGTACGCGGCCCTGTTGGGAAAGCGGCTCCGCCGGTACCGGGTCAACGCCTGGCTGATCAATACCGGCTGGACGGGCGGTCCTTATGGAAAAGGCGTGCGGATTCCGCTGCGGTACACCCGTTCCATGATCTCCGCTGCCCTTTCCTCGAAGCTGGATAAGGTGTCCTATTCCAGGGATGCTACTTTCGGTCTTGCCATACCGGATTCCTGCCCCGGGGTTCCTGCCGGCCTATTGACTCCGCGAAACGCCTGGAAAAACAAAACGGCATACGATCGTTCCGCCCACATGCTGGCCGGCCTTTTCAGAAAAAACGTTGATCAATACCGGCGGGATCTGGGCCGGTACTTCGAAAAAACTCCGACCGGAATTTTGGATTTAGGGTAATTAATAGCTAATTTTATCCTACGTTAAAAAATGCCCCCGAAACAAGGGGCATTTTTGTTTTTTATCAAAGAAATTATTTTTTTGGTGAACTTATGGAATTGTGGAAAGTAATGCATCTTACTAGCAGAAAAACGATTTTAAAAAAGCAAAATGTGGTGCATTATCTTTTCGTAAACAATTGCCGAAAAAGTTTTTTATTTTGATAAATATTATATTTTTGCAGATACGCTTTTTTATAATCATACTTAAAACACTTAAACATAAAAGTTTAAAAAACGCAAAAATTAAAAGATCAAGATTATGGCAAATGCAGCACAGTCAACAGAAACACTGAAAAAGCCGGAAAAGAACGCCAAGTTTAGCTCTGGTTTTGCCTCGTGGGTAATGATTCTTGCCGTGGCGGCGGGAATATGCATCTATCAATTTATTTTTGGAGATCCGCAAAACTTTATAGGTGGCGATAGCAACAATATGCCCGTACAGGGTGGAGCCAGGCAGTACCTGGGAATTATTTATCATGGCGGTTTCGTCGTACCGATCCTGCTTTCGTTTGTAATTATGACCATCGCTTTCTCCGTAGAGCGGTATCTGACTATCTCGAAAGCGTCTGGCAAGACGGATGTAAATACATTTATCGGCAAGATCAGAGCTCATCTGAGAAGCAATAACATCGATGCCGCCATTCGGGATTGCGATACGCAGCGCGGTTCGGTTGCCAACGTGGTGAAATCGACCCTGATCAAATATAAGGAAATGGAAGCCGCTACCCACATGGACGTGGATCAGCGTATTCTGGCTATTCAGCAGGAAGTGGAAGAATCCACCAACCTGGAGCTTCCCATGCTGGAGAAGAACCTCGTGATCCTGGCTACCATGGGTTCGGTATCTACACTGGTCGCGCTGTTCGGAACGGTACTCGGGATGATCCGGGCCTTCGCCGCACTGGGAACAGGTGGTGCTCCGGACTCTTCCGCACTGGCGGTGGGTATTTCCGAGGCGCTTATTAATACGGCATTGGGTATCGGAAACGCGGCGATTGCCATTGTGATGTACAACGTATTCACCACGAAGATTGACAAGGTGACTTACGCGATCGACGAGGCAAGCTACAGCATCGTGCAGACATTTGCTGAAAAATATAAATAAGAGGCGTTTGCAGCGGCAGAAACAGATTGTAAATTAGATAAATAAATAAAAATGGCTAAGGTTAAACCGAAACGGAAAAGCACATGGGTTGACATGACGGCGATGGTTGACGTGGCCTTCCTGCTGCTAACCTTCTTTATTCTGGTATCCCAGTTCAGGCCGGAAGAAGTTGTAACGGTTACCCCGCCTTCCTCTACTTCGGACGCGAAAGTTCCGGAAGGGGACCTCATCCAGATTACAATGGATGGAGAAGGCCGGGTATTCTTTGGCATGGCCGGGAAGAATAACAGAATGCAAATGCTGGATAATATTGGCGAAGCACGGGCGATTGAGTTTACCGAACAGGAGAAAGAAGAGTTTTCTCTTCTGGAGAACTTTGGTACGCCTTTAAAAGACCTGAAAAGTTATCTGGCATCCGGAAAGGAAGCACGCAAGAACTACGACCAAAGTACCGAGGGCATCCCGGTTGACTCCAATAATAACGAATTGGAGTACTGGATCCGGGCTGCAAAAGGGGTAAGCCGTCAGGCTCCTGTGGCGATAAAGGGTGACCGGTTGGCCAAATATCCGGTATTCGAGGATGTAGTCAACACCTTGCGAGACCTGAATGAAAACAGGTTCAAGCTGGTGACTGGTAGCGAAGGTGAACAAGTAGCCTTCGTTGAATAATTTGACAAATAAAAAACGTATATCATGGCTAATGTAGAGGTTAGCGAAAGTCAGAAAAAAGGTGGTAAAAAGGCGATAAGGGGGAAGAAGCGGGATACGAGGATCGATATGACACCCATGGTAGACCTGGGTTTCCTCCTGATCACATTCTTTATCCTTACCACTACGCTCAACCAGCCACAGGCGATGGATCTCATTGTACCGGCTAAGGAAGATGTGCTGGATAATGAGCAGGATAGGAATAAGGTAGGTGACGAGCAAGCTTTCACCATTCTACTGGGCGCGAATAACAGAATGTTGTATTACGAAGGCCTGTTTACCAGCAACAGTGATGAACTGAAGCCGGTGGAAGCCTCTTGGGGAACCGGAGAAAATAGCATCCGGGCGGCGCTTGTTCGGAAGTCGAGGGAAAGAAACCCGCGTTATGACCAAATTCCTGTGCTGCAGAAACAGTTAAACGCGGGACAGATCAGTGAAGAGGAGTTCAGGGAACAGGTGACCGAGATCAGGAGCTACAAACAGGGTGCCATCGTGATGATCAAGGCAAGCCCGGAGGCCACATACGAAAACATGGTCGATATTCTGGATGAGATAAAGATCGCGAATGTAGGTATTTATGCCATCATGGAAATTACTCCTCAGGAGCTGACTATGTTGGAAGAAACGTTCAATTAATAAAAAAAAACGTCATGGCTAAGATAGATTTGCAAGACAGCCGGTGGTGTGATATGGTATTTGAAGGGAGGAATAAGGAGTATGGAGCGTATAGCTTACGGAAATCCTACTCTGGCTATGCTACCCGAGCCATAATAATCGCCATAGTGGGTTTTGCGTTGTTAACTTACGCACCTATTCTGGCTTCAATCCTGAAAGGAAAAGATGGAAATAACGTAGTGGAGGTCGATCTGGAAACAGAATTGGCGAACGTGGAAATTGAGCAACCCGAAGAGTTGCCTCCTCCCCCTCCCGATATTCCTCCTCCTCCTCCGGCGGTAAAAGAGGTGAAGTTTACTCCGCCTGAAATTGTTCCGCAGGAAGAAGTGACTGAAGACGATATTCCGCCTCCTGCAGAGACGATTGCCGAGGATGTGCTTCTTGGAGATGAGACGCGGGAAGGTCTTTCCAAATTTGATGTTCCCATTGATGCGCCGGAAGATGGCGAAGGGGATCAGATCGTGGGCGAGGTGGTGGACGATAAGGTATATTCCTTCGCGTCCATTGAGAAAAAGCCTCAGTTCCCGGGCGGGAATGACCAGATCATGGCCTATGTGTCGAAAAATTTCCGCTATCCGGCGATCGCCCGTGAAAATAATATTCAGGGTACGGTATATGTCCAGTTCACCATTGAAAAGGACGGCAGCGTATCCAACGTAAAGGCGGTACGGGGTCAGGATCTTGGAGGCGGATTGGCTGAAGAGGCCGTCCGGGTGGTAAGCAATATGCCGGCCTGGACTCCGGGTGAGCAGAACGGACAGAAAGTAAAGGTAAGTTATACGCTGCCGATCTTTGCCCGGTTACAGCAATAATTCCTGCGATCGACAGGTTTTGTGGAATGTTCAATCTTAAAAAGTTTCAGCAAAAATCGCCCAAACAGCGATTTTTGCTGATTTTAGGGGGGGTGATGATCGTTGCCTATACGGTATTGGGTTGCCTGTTCCTTTTTCACGACCCCATGGAACAGGTAATTCGGCAGGAAGGATTGCGGAAAATTGCGGGAGTTTGTATAATTTTATATGCGGTAATACGATTCACTAAATTACGGTACATTTACCTGGAAGATCCGGAAGAATAGCGGAATTATGAGAGAGTTCACTTCATATCGGTTCGTTTTCCTGTTCATTGCAGCGGGAGTGCTGCAGGCGTGTTCCGGAGGTGGGAGTGGGGAAAAGCGAAGCAATACCGCGGGCGAGATCACCATTTCGGTAGATGAAACCTTATCGCCCGTCATTGAAGAAGAGCTGAAAGTATTCCATGCGGATTATCCGGAAGCCCACATTACGCCCATGTATGTTTCCGAACAGGAAGCCATCCGGGCTCTTTTGCTGGATTCGGCCGTGGTAGCCATTGCCACGCGGGGACTCACTCCCGAAGAAGAGACGCAGTTTAGAAACAAGCACAAATACACACCCAAAAGCCAGCGGATCGCGGTCGACGCCGTCGCGTTGATCCTGAATAAAGCCAATCACGATACCCTGCTCACCGCGGAGGAGGTGAGATCCATTTTCCGGGGCGAGGTAACCCGTTGGAACGAGCTGGAGGATGGGAACATCCAGGATGAGATCCGGATTGTATTTGACAACCCGTATTCCAGCACGATAGCCGCTGTAAAAAAATTCGCGGGGATTGAGAAATTGGATTCTTCCCGTATGGTGGCCGTTAAACGGAACAGGGACGTAATTTCCTACGTGGAGAACAATCCCAACGCCATGGGCGTAATCGGGGTCAATTGGATCAGCCATCCCCAGGATTCGGCCGCGCAAGCTTTTTTGGGAAGCATCAACCTGGTGGGTATCGCGCCGGATGAAGGGCAGCCCGGTTACGGACAATATTACAAGCCCTATCAGGCCTATCTTGCCCAGGGATACTACCCCATCCCCCGGGATGTTTATTTTATCAACGCGGGTATGAGCGTGGGTCTGGGCACGGGATTTGTATCTTTTTTAGCTAGTGAACGAGGACAATTAATTATCTTTCGGGGCGGGCTTTTGCCGGCAAGGCAACCTGTCCGTTTGATAAACATACGATAATAACGTAAATTTATAATTTTAACCGAGTAAGCATATGAATGTGATTAAGAAAGTAGTACTGCTGGTTGCCATGGGGGTGTTTTCCCTTGCTACCGTTAATGGACAGGATATCCAGCAGGCTATAGATGCGATTGAAAACGAGCAGTATGCCCAGGCTAAATCAGTGCTCAACAGCATTAATACAGCTGAAAGCCAGTATTACCTGGGAGACATTGCTCTGAAGGAAGGCGATACGGAGGCAGCCAAGGCCGCGTTCCAGAAAGGAATCCAGGCCGATGCGAAGTTTCCGTTGAATTATGTGGGATTGGGACGCATAGATCTTTTGAACGAAAATACGGCTGCCGCGCAGGCGAATTTTGCCAAGGCGGAAGATCAGTTACGCCGGAGGGTCCGCGATCCGCGTACATACATCGAGATCATGAAAGCCTATGGATCGGCTGGCATGTACGATAAAGGCGTGGAGTACGGTCAGAAGGCCATTGAAGTGGACGATAAGAATTCTTCGTTGTATATCGCCCTTGGTGACATTTACGCGCTGCGGGACGGCACAAACCTGTCGAATGCGGTTGCCAATTACGACAAGGCCATTGCCTTGGATGCGGATAATCCGGAAGTGTACACCCGCCTGGCTGTAGCCTGGTACCGCGCACAGAACCTTCAACGGGCTGAAGAATTCTTGAACAAGGCAATTCAGGTAGATCCTGAGTTTGCGCCTGCGTATCGTACCATGGCCGATATGTATTATCTTAACGACAGTTTGGCAAAGGCCATCGAAATTTACGAAACCAAGTACCTTGCCCTCAGCAATCGTTCCTGCGAAGCGCTGACAACCTATGTACAGATGCTTTTTATGAACGGTGATGCGGAAAAGGCAAATAAAGAGATTGCGGGCCTTCGTCAGAACTGTTCGGGCATTCCCCAAATGGACCGCATGGAAGGGATCGCTGCTTATGAAACCGGTGATTACCAGAAAGCGGCCACTGCCTTGGAGAAATTCGTGGGCGACAATCCCGAAAGCATGATTCGGCCCTTCGACTACATTTATCTGGGTAAAGCTTACGCCCAGCTTGGCCAGAGCGCGAAAGTGGGACAGGTATTGGATAAAGCGATCGCCATCTCCGATTCGACCAACCGGGAGAGCATTTTGAAGGTTTATGACGAAATGATCAAAGCCTTTGAGGATGCGGAACAATACGCGGAAGCGGGTGATATTTATCAAGAAAAAATTGATAAGTTCCAAAGCTATACCGGAAGGAACGCGGACATTCAGAGTATGGCCATTGCCTACACCCGCGCGAAAGATTTCGACAAAGCCGATAAAGCGATTGTTCAGTTGATTGAGAAAGAGCCTGAGTTCATCGGTGGATATGTAATGCGTGCCCAGATTCATGCGCAGGATACCTCGAATTTTGCAGCAGCAAAGCCGCATTACGAAAAGCTGATCTCGGTAATCGGAGATAAAGTCTCTGAAGGTAAGAATGCCCAGTACCTTGCAGAAGCATACAATTACCTGGGCGCTTATTACTATACCGTTGAAAAGGACATTGATAAATCCATAGCAAGCTTTGAGAAAACGCTCGAATACGATCCTTCCAACAGCCGTGCGGCAAATGCGGCCGAACAGCTGAAGAAAGTGAAGGAGCAGATGGAGGCCCGGCAGCGGGCGCTTCAGGAGCGGCAGCAAAGCGGAGGTTGATACAACGCGGAGCCCCTTAGGGCTGAGTCCTCGTACGGATCTTTTTAGGAGAACCGGCATTATGTGAATAATGCCGGTTTTTCTTTTTTCTTTTTTTAACTTTGCGCCATGCTTTTACAAAGTTCAGCGAGCAGCTATTTGCCTATTCTGATTCAGGGTATCATGGCGCTTGCTTTTGTTGGTATTACCATGGTCATTACGCATTTGGTGGGTCCCAAACGGCGTACAATTGACAAACTTACCCCGTTCGAATCGGGGATCAGCTCGGTCGGAAATGCCCGGTCCCCCTTCTCCATCAAATATTTCCTGGTTGCAATCCTTTTTGTTCTGTTTGACGTGGAGGTGATCTTTATGTACCCCTGGGCGGTCAATTTCAGGGAACTGGGTGGAAAAGGCATGATTGAAATGTTCGTATTCATGGGTATGCTGCTCTTGGGTTTCTTTTATGTGATCAGGAAGGGCGCTCTGGACTGGGAGAAGTAGTCTGCCCGTGCCAAACTTGATACTCTGCGCATAAAGGCTTAAATTTGAAGCCGGAAAAGGCCAGAGAGAGAGGGAAGAAAATGAGTGATATACAATTAGTTGATGCACCTGCGGGAGTGGAAGGCTCCGGCTTTTTCGCAACCCGTCTGGATAAGGCGGTTGGCCTGGCCCGGTCACATTCCCTGTGGCCCCTACCTTTTGCAACATCCTGCTGCGGTATTGAGTTTATGGCTACCATGGGTGCGAATTATGATATTGCGCGCTTTGGTTCGGAGCGCCCCAGTTTTTCGCCTCGTCAGGCAGATTTGCTGATGGTCATGGGAACCATTGCCAAGAAGATGGGGCCTGTTTTACGACAGGTATATCTACAGATGGCGGAGCCACGCTGGGTAATGGCGGTTGGAGCCTGCGCGTCCAGCGGCGGTATTTTTGACACCTACAGTGTATTGCAGGGAATCGATGAGGTCATCCCGGTGGATGTATACGTTCCTGGATGTCCGCCCCGTCCGGAAGCAATTATTGACGGGCTGATGCGCGTACAGGAATTGGTTCGAAACGAATCGGTCCGTCGCCGCGGTTCAGAAGAATACAAAGAATTAATGGCTAAATACGGGATACAATAAAATGGGAATTATTACCAATCAGGGTATCCTGGATAAACTGAACGCCCGCTTTCCGAACGCCATGCTTGAGGTCAGTGAGCCCAAAGGCTTGCTAACCATTACAACCGACAGGGAGACACTGCCCAAGATAGTCGCATACCTGAAAGAGGATGCGTCCCTCGCATTCCGTTTTTTAACGGATATCACCGGCGTACATTACCCGGAACAGGAACTGCCCCTGGGGGTGGTATGCCACCTGCAGAGTATGGCCCTTAATCGTCGCATCCGCCTCAAAGCATTTCTGCCATTGAACAATCCCCGGATTTCCACGCTGACCCATTTATTTCCGGGAGCCAACTGGATGGAGCGGGAAACGTACGATTTCTTCGGAATCATCTTTGAGGGCCATCCGGACCTGCGGCGCATACTGAATATGGACGATATGGTCGCCTTTCCGATGCGAAAGGAATTTCCCCTGGAAGACCCTAATAGGAGAGACAAGAATGACGACTTTTTTGGAAGATAGCGAGCAAAGGGATATCACCACCTTAAACCTGGGTCCCACCCACCCGGCCACGCACGGAGTTTTCCAGAATATATTGAAAATGGACGGAGAGCGGATCGTGTCGGCTGATCCGACTATCGGCTATATTCACCGCGCTTTCGAAAAGATTGCCGAACACCGGCCCTTCTACCAGATCACACCCCTTACCGATCGTCTTAATTACTGTTCCGCCCCGATTAATAACATGGGCTGGCACATGACGGTCGAAAAGATGCTGGGTTTGGAACTTCCCAAGCGGGTAGATTACATGCGGGTGATTGTCATGGAACTTAGCCGGATTGCCGACCATTTGATCTGCAATGGAATTCTGGGAGTGGACAGCGGCGCGTATTCGGGTTTCCTATACCTGTTTGAGGAGCGGGAAAAGATCTACGATATTTTTGAGGAGATATGCGGAGCACGGTTAACCACCAATATCGGACGAATTGGCGGTTTTGAACGCGATTTCAGCGAAAAAGCATTTGACAGGATCCGGCAATTTATAAAAGAGTTCCCGCCGGTGATGAAGGATTTTGAGAACCTCTTCAACCGGAACCGGATTTTCATTGACCGTTGCACGGGCGTCAGTCCCATCACGGTAGAGCAGGCGCTCGGCTATAGCTGGACCGGACCGCTGTTGCGGGCCGCCGGCTTGGATTACGATGTGCGGGTGCTGGAGCCGTATTCCTCGTATGAAGATTTTGAGTTCGAAGTGCCGGTAGGCACCAGCGGCGATTGTTACGACCGGTTCATTGTTCGGAACGAAGAAATATGGCAAAGCCTCCGCATTATTGAGCAGGCGATGGAAAAGCTGAAAAAGGAACCGGAGGGAGTATTTCATGCCGACGTACCCGAATATTACCTTCCGCCCAAACAGGAAGTGTACAACAACATGGAGGCATTGATCTATCATTTCAAGATCGTCATGGGAGAAGTGGAAAATCCCGCCACCGAAGTGTACCATGCAGTGGAAGGCGCCAACGGGGAACTGGGCTTTTACCTCATCACGGACGGGGGGCGTTCCCCGTTCCGGTTGCATTTCAGGCGTCCCAGTTTTATCAACTACCAGGCCTTCCCTGACCTGATCGTAGGCGGACTGCTCTCCGATGCAATCTTAACGATGAGCAGCATGAACGTGATCGCGGGAGAGCTCGACGCTTAAAGGAAAGACAATGGACATCGATACAAGAGAAATACGGTTTTCGGCGGAACGCTTGGCGGAGGTATACGAGATCATCGGACGTTACCCGGAAGGACGGCAAAAGTCGGCCCTTCTTCCGGTGCTACACATTGCCCAGGCCGAGTTCGACAATTGGCTCAGTCCTGAAGTAATGGATTACGTGGCGGACCTGCTCGGTATCCAGCCGATTGAAGTCTATGAAGTGGCTTCTTTTTATACCATGTTCAACCTGAAACCGGTTGGAAAATACGTGTTGGAAGTATGCCGTACAGGCCCCTGTTGCCTGGTAGGGGCCGAAAAACTGCAGTCTCATCTGGAAACGAAGCTGGGAATCAAGCCGGGGGAAACCACGCCCGACGGCATGTTTACCCTGAAAACCGTGGAATGCCTTGCTGCATGCGGCTTTGGTCCGGTCATGCAGGTGGGCGCCACCTATTACGAACGGCTGACTCCGGAAAAAGCCGACGAGTTGCTGGAGCAGTTCAGAAAGGAAAATAAAAGGGCAACCTATTGTTGATATGGGAATGAAGATATTAACAGCACATAACGACGTTCCCGGTATAGAAACCATGGAGGTGTATCGGAAACAAGGCGGGTATGCAGCCGTTGAAAAGGCCCTGAAAACCATGACCCCGGATGAGGTTCTGGAAGAAGTCAAGAAATCCGGGCTGCGCGGGCGCGGCGGTGCAGGATTCCCTACCGGGTTGAAGTGGAGTTTCCTGGCCAAGCCCGAGGGCGTGCCCCGTTATTTGGTCTGCAACGCGGATGAAAGCGAACCGGGGACATTCAAAGACCGCGACCTCATGGTCCGCAACCCACATTCCCTCATTGAAGGCATGATCGTTTCCAGTTTCGCGCTGGGCGCGAACACTTCGTATATATACGTCCGGGGAGAATTGTTCTACGTGATCCGGATACTGGAAAAGGCCATTTCCGAAGCGCGGGAAAAAGGCTTCCTCGGAAAGAACATTCTGGGGAGCGGATACGACCTGGAACTTTACGTGCAGCCCGGTGGCGGCGCGTATATCTGCGGGGAAGAAACCGCCCTGATTGAATCGCTGGAAGGGAAGCGTGGAAACCCGCGGATCAAGCCCCCGTTCCCTGCGGTTTCGGGCGTATGGGGATGTCCCACGGTGGTAAACAATGTGGAAACCATTGCAGCCACCAGCTGGATCGTACAGCATGGGGGAGACGAATATGCCAAGATCGGGATCGGACGCAGTACGGGGACCAAACTCATTTCCGCCTGCGGAAATATCAACAAACCCGGCATTTATGAAATTGAACTGGGCCTGCCGGTAGAAGAGTTTATTTATTCGGACGAATACTGTGGCGGAATTGCCGGAGGAAAGCGGTTAAAAGCGGTCGTGGCCGGAGGTTCATCCGTGCCCGTGCTTCCGGCCAATCTGATCCTCAAAACCATGGCAGGCGAATCCCGGCTGATGAGTTACGAGTCACTGGCCGAAGGAGGTTTCGTCTCAGGTACCATGCTGGGGTCGGGCGGATTCATCGTAATGGACGAGGATGCCTGTATTGTCCGGAACACCTGGAATTTCACCCGTTTTTACCATCACGAATCCTGCGGCCAATGCAGCCCCTGCCGGGAAGGAACCGGATGGATGGAGAAAGTGCTGCATCGGATCGAATACGGGCACGGCAAAATGAGCGACATCGATCTGTTGGTGGATGTGGCAGCCAAAATCGAAGGGAACACGATCTGTCCCCTGGGCGA
Source organism: Anseongella ginsenosidimutans (assembly GCA_029268045.1). Taxonomy (GTDB): domain Bacteria; phylum Bacteroidota; class Bacteroidia; order Sphingobacteriales; family Sphingobacteriaceae; genus Anseongella; species Anseongella ginsenosidimutans_A. The sequence goes on along the minus strand of JAJUHF010000016.1, from coordinate 13,017 downwards.
TGCGGCGGCCTGGCCCGTGGGAAGCGCCATCCGGCATTTCCGGGACGAATTTGAATGGCACGTCCGGGAACCCCGCCTTAGCCAGGAACGGAATTACGGGTTGGCCGGTTATGCCGATCCCTTGCCTGTCCAGGCCGCTGAGGCCTGATGAAAGGGGATCAGCCGCAGCCGGGAGGCGGGAATGATTAAACAAAAGCAGCATGTCAGAAAAGTATAAAATAACCATAGACGGAGTAAGCACCGAGGTAGAGCCGGGGACCACCATCCTCAACGCTGCCCGGCAGATTGGGGGAGACCTCGTCCCCCCGGCCATGTGTTATTACTCCTCACTGGAAGGTTCCGGGGGAAAATGCCGGACCTGTTTGGTCAAAGTAAGCAAGGGTTCCGAAAAGGACCCCCGTCCCATGCCCAAACTGATGGCTTCCTGCCGGACGACTGTCATGGATGGGATGGAGGTGCAGAACCTCACCTCACCTGAAGTGCAGGAAGCCCGGAAAGGGGTGGTGGAATTCCTGTTGATCAATCATCCGCTGGATTGTCCCGTTTGCGACCAGGCCGGGGAGTGCAAATTGCAGGACCTTTCCTACGAACACGGTACGGAGGCTACCCGGTATGAGTTTAACCGGAGGACTTTTGAACGGATCGATATCGGCGATAAGATCCAGCTGCACATGAATCGCTGTATCCTTTGCTATCGCTGCGTGTATGTGGCCAATCAGCTGACCGACCAACGCGTACACGGCATCGTGGGCCGGGGCGATATGGCGGAGATCAGCACCTACGTGGAAAAGGCCATTGACAATGATTTTTCGGGAAATATGATCGACGTCTGTCCGGTGGGAGCCCTTACCGATAAAACATTCCGGTTTAAAAACCGGGTTTGGTTTACCAAGCCCGTATGGGCTCACCGCGACTGCGACAAATGTTGTGGACGGGTAACCCTCTGGTACAAAGGCGACGATGTGCTTCGGGTAACCGGGCGGAAAGATGAATACGGGGAGGTGCACGAGTTTATCTGCAATACCTGCCGTTACGACAAAAAAAGAACGAAAGACTGGGTGATCGAAGGCCCCGCGAAGGTTGAACGCCAATCGGTGATCTCTGCGAATCATTACGACAGCAAAGTGGTCCCCGTAATAGATAAACGATAAATGGATATTGCGCTGCTTATAGAAAAAGTAATCCTGATCTCGGTTGTACTGGGTATCAGCCTGGTGACCGCCATGTACACCACGCTTGCCGAAAGAAAAATAGCCGGTTTTCTGCAAGACCGGTATGGGCCGAACCGTGCCGGACCTTTTGGAATACTGCAGCCGCTGGCCGATGGAGTCAAATTATTTACCAAGGAAGAGATCATTCCGCGGGAAGCAAACCGCTTCCTGTTTGTCCTGGGGCCCTCCCTGGCCATGTTGATGGCCTGTGTGGGTACCGCGGTTATTCCCTGGGGCGAAGAGCTCGAGATCGGAGGCCGTACCGTTTCCCTGCAGATAGCCGATGTGAATATCGGGATCCTGTACATTTTCGGGGTGGTGGCTCTTGGGGTATACGGGATCATGATCGGCGGCTGGGCCTCCAACAATAAATATTCGCTTCTGAGTGCAATCCGGGCAGCTTCCCAGAATATCAGTTATGAGATATCCCTGGGACTTTCCCTCATTGCCCTGCTGATGGTTACCGGGACCCTGAGCCTGGGAGAGATCGTGGAGCAGCAGCGTGGTTTCAATTGGAATATCTGGTATCAGCCCCTGGGCTTCATCCTCTTCCTCACCTGCTCGTTTGCCGAAACCAACCGCAACCCCTTTGACTTGGTGGAATGTGAGACCGAACTCGTAGGAGGCTACCATACGGAATATTCCAGCATGAAGCTGGGTTTTTTCCTGTTTGCGGAATACATCAATATTTTTGTGGCATCGGCAGTGATGTCCACGCTTTATTTCGGCGGCTATAATTTCCCGGGAATGGACGCGCTGGCTCAGGCCGGTGTTTCCCAGAACTGGATCACACTCATTGGCGTGGGCGCCATGTTCGTCAAAGTATTGCTTTTCATCTTCTTCTTCATCTGGGTGCGCTGGACGGTTCCGCGTTTCCGTTATGATCAGTTGATGAAACTTGGCTGGAACATCATGATCCCGCTGGCCATCGCCAATATCGTCATCACCGGCGTTGTGATCTGGCTGACAGGGAACTGATCTGCAAAGACTGGAGTGATATACGGAAAGATATAACAGAAATGGAAAAATTGGAAAACATATCGTTGACGGGCCGGAAGAAGGTGCTGGAGAAAAAACCGATGAACTTTTTGGAGCGGATCTACCTCCCGTCCATCGTGCAGGGGCTGGCCATTACGTTCAAACACTTGTTCAAGAAGAAGGCCACCATCCAGTACCCCGAACAACGGCGCGAATTTTCTGTCAACTTCCGTGGTATCCACTCGTTGAAACGGGACGAAGAAGGCAGGGAGCGTTGTACGGCCTGTGGGCTGTGCGCACTATCCTGTCCGGCTGAAGCGATCACCATGATCGCCGACGAACGCAAGCCCGGCGAGGAGCACCTGTACCGCGAAGAAAAGTACGCTGCGGTTTATGAGATCAACATGCTGCGTTGCATTTTCTGCGGGTTCTGCGAAGAAGCCTGTCCAAAGCAGGCGATCTACCTGGATGGGGATATTGCACCGGCCGATGTGGACCGGAAGAATTTCATATATGGCAAGGACAAATTATTGGAGCCATTATTAAAATAACTAAATTCGCGCCCTGAATCATTATGCTAACGCAGTCGTTATTTTATTTTCTGTCATTCCTGGCCATTTTCAGTGCGCTTGCTGTGATCATCGCCAAGAATCCGGTGCATAGTGTGCTGTATCTGATTCTCACCTTTTTCGCCATTACCGGACATTATATTTTGCTCAATGCCCAGTTTCTTGCGATCGTGAATATGATCGTATACGCCGGGGCGATCATGGTGCTTTTTCTGTTTGTGCTGATGCTGTTGAATCTGAACGCAGAGACCGAACCGCAGAAGCCGGCCTACATCAAGATCGCAGGGGTTGTTTCCGGTGGCCTGTTATTGCTGGTGCTGGTTGGCGCCCTCAAAACAGTGGATGTCTCCGGAGCCGGGGGAACTACCGCTACGGACATGGGATTGGTGGAAAATCTGGGAATGGTATTATTCAATGAGTTCTTACTGCCGTTTGAGCTGGCTTCCGTGTTATTGCTCACCGCCATGGTGGGCGCTGTGCTGATCGGGAGAAGGGAAGCCTGACCGGATAAATGATAAAGAATTTGGAAGACACATTGCAAACCATACAATCGATACCGCTGGAACATTATATCTGGTTCAGCACGGCCTTGTTTATCGTGGGTGTGATCGGCGTGCTCACCCGGAGGAACGCGATTATTATTCTGATGTCGGTCGAATTGATGCTGAACGCGGTAAATCTGTTGCTTGCAGCCTTTTCCGTACATCACGGCGATCCGTCGGGACAGGTTTTCGTCTTTTTCATCATGGCTGTGGCTGCGGCGGAAGTGGCCGTGGGGCTGGCCATTATCGTAATGATTTATCGGAACACGGGCTCCGTGGACATCGATATTATGAATAAACTGAAGTGGTAATGATAGAAAAATCCTGGTTAATACCTTTGCTTCCTTTCCTGGGATTTTTGATCAACGGACTGGGAAGGAGCCGGATCTCCAAAAAGACTGCCGCCGTCATTGGCAGCGCTTCGGTCCTATGCTCCTTCATACTGAGCGTTCTCGTATTTTTTGAGTTGCAGGGGAGCGCCGAAACCGGCGTGACCGTGAAACTATTCGAATGGATTCGTGCGGGAAGCCTGCAGATCCCCTTTTCATTTTATGTTGATCCGCTAACCTGCGTGTGGCTTCTGGTCATTACGGGCATTGGGTTTCTGATCCATGTTTATTCGGCGGGATACATGCACGCGGACCAGGGCTTCGGAAAGTTTTTTTCCTACCTGAATCTGTTCGTTTTTTTTATGCTGATCCTGGTCATGGGCGCGGGTTATGCGATCATGTTCATCGGCTGGGAAGGAGTGGGCCTGTGTTCGTACCTCCTGATCGGCTTCTGGTACAAGAACGATGCGTATAATGATGCAGCCAAAAAGGCATTTATCATGAACCGCATCGGGGACCTCGGATTTCTCCTGGGGATCTTCCTGTTGATCGCCACCTTCGGAAGCACGGATTTTACAGAAATTTTCCCACAGGCCGCCGGTTTCCAATCCGGTGACGGACGTCTTCTGGCGATTACCCTGTGCCTGTTTATCGGCGCAGTCGGCAAAAGCGCGCAGCTTCCGCTTTACACCTGGCTGCCGGACGCCATGGCGGGGCCTACTCCGGTTTCGGCCCTGATCCATGCTGCTACCATGGTAACGGCGGGCGTTTACATGGTGGCGCGGTCCAATATACTGTATGCGCTCTCCCCGGTTGCCATGACCGTGGTCGCAATTACCGGATTGGCAACGGCCATCTTCGCGGCGCTCATCGCATTGACACAAAACGATATTAAAAAGGTATTGGCCTATTCCACGGTAAGTCAGCTGGGATACATGTTCCTGGCGCTGGGCGTGGGCGCGTTTACGGGCGCCGTGTTTCATGTCATGACCCATGCGTTCTTCAAGGCTTTGCTGTTTCTTGGAGCAGGCAGCGTGATTCACGCGCTCCACGACCAACAGGACATGCGCCGGATGGGCGGACTGAAAAAGGCCATGCCCGTTACCTTCCTGACCATGCTGCTGGCAACCCTGGCTATTTCCGGGATCCCGCCGTTTTCGGGCTTTTTCTCGAAGGATGAGATCCTGGCGCACGCCTTTTCCAGGGACCCGCTGCTGTGGGTACTTGGCTTTGCCGGCGCGCTGCTGACGGCTTTCTATATGTTCCGGATGCTTTTCCTCACGTTTTGGGGTGATTTCCGCGGAACCGCGAAAGAGAAACAGGGGATCCATGAATCTCCCGCCAGCATGACGGTTCCCTTGATCCTGCTGGCTGTCCTGTCGGTGGTGGGCGGTTTCCTGGGTATTCCCGAAGTGTTCGCGCGGCAGGCTCATCTGCTTGGAGGCTTCCTTGCTCCGGTATTTGCGGCGAGTCAGGAAGTATTGCCCGCCATGCACGTTCCCCACAGTACGGAATGGATCCTTATGGGAATATCGGTCCTTGGGGTGTTGGTTTCCATTGGCATGGCCTGGTCCCTTTACGTGAAAAAGAAAAGGGTTCCGGCAGAGGATACCGTGCAGCGGAGCGGACTGGTTGCCTGGTCGTACCATAAATTCTATGTAGATGAGCTCTACCAGGCCTTGATCGTGCGTCCGCTGGATGCGTTATCGGGTTTCTTTTACCGGGTGATGGACAAACGCTTTATCGACGGCATCGTGAACGGCGTGGGGAGTACCATCCTGGCGTTCTCGTCCACCCTCCGGCTATTGCAGACAGGCAGAATTGGCAGTTACTTGTTTTATATGGTTGCAGGAATCATCCTGATCTTTCTGTTGAACTATTTGATCTTTTAGCGGCGATTAATGATTACAGTCATCCTTTTATTGTTCCCTGTTGCAGCATCGTTATTTGTGCTGGCTTTTCCGCCCGCAAGAGCGAAGTACCTTGCCTTGACTTGCTCTGTGCTTGAGCTGCTATTGGCTGCATACGCCTGGATCAATGCTGCATCGGTGGGAGGGTATCAGTTTCTCGTGGACATTCCCTGGGTGTCCGGTCTGGGAATCCACTTTAAAGTGGGAATGGACGGAATCAGCCTGCTGATGGTCTTGTTGACTGCCCTGCTGGTTCCCTTGATCCTGCTGGCCACTTTCCGGCGCGACATCCGGAAGCCCGGTGTGTTCTATGCCTTGATCCTGTTTATGCAAGCCGGCCTGATCGGGGTATTCGTGTCGCTTGACGCGTTCCTGTTCTACATCGCCTGGGAAGCGGCCCTTATCCCGATCTACTTTATCTCGGCCTTGTGGGGTGGAGAAAACAGGATAAAGGCGACCTTCAAATTTTTGATCTATACGATTACCGGGAGTTTCTTCATGCTGGTGGGGATTATTTACCTGTACCTACAGACTCCCGGCAGCCATACCTTTGACATTACAGCATTCTATGCGCTGAGCCTGGATTATCAGCAGCAGGTTTGGGTATTTCTTGCGTTTTTTATTGCCTTTGCTATTAAAATGCCGGTTTTCCCTTTTCATACCTGGCAACCGGATACCTATGCGGCGGCGCCTACTGCAGGCACCATGCTCCTGGCGGCGATTATGTTGAAAATGGGTATTTACGGTGTGATCCGGTGGATTCTGCCGGTGGTACCGGTCGCGGCGGTCGATTGGGCCAATGTGATCATGGTACTGGCCATTATCGGGCTGGTATATGCCTCCATCATCGCGTTCCGGCAGCGGGATATCAAACGCGTAATCGCCTATTCATCCATCGCGCATGTGGGACTGATCGCCGCAGGGCTCTTTACGCTGAATGTTCAGGCGATGCAGGGGGCCATGATCCAGATGCTGAGCCACGGCATCAATGTGCTGGGCTTATTCTTCGTGGTGGATATTCTGTTTGACCGGACCGGCACGTTCGACCGGGCGGCGCTGGGAGGAGTGGTTCACCGAGCACCGGTGCTGGCGGTATGTTTTATGATCGTATTGCTGGGGAGCGTGGCCCTGCCGCTTACCAATGGCTTTGTGGGGGAGTTTCTGCTGCTCAGCGGTCTTTTCCGCTACAACGTGATCTTTGCCGGGGTGGGGGGGCTTACCATCATTTTCAGCTCGGTTTACATGTTCCGTTTATATAAGGATACCATGTTGGGAGGCGCCAATGAACTTACAGCCGGATTCAGCGATATCCGGGGGTCGGAAAAAGCGCTTCTTCTTATCGTGGCGGCCCTGGTGATTGTAATCGGGGTTTATCCCGGGCCGGTACTCTCCCTTACGGAAAACTCGGTGAGCCTGCTGCTGGATCAGGTGAATGCGAAGCTGATGAATTTTGAATTGCTATCGGATAATTTATTACCATAAATGACGTCATTGATTATCGTATCGGTTTTAGCTGTCGCGGTATTGTACCTGGGTCTTTTCAAGTACAAAACGGCTCTGTTGCCGGTATCTGTGACCGGACTGTTGGCCGCGGCCGCAATGGCTGCCATGGACTGGGACCTGGAGAAGATGTATTTCAGCGAAATGATGCTGTTCGATAATTATGCCGTAGCCTTCTCTATCCTGTTGATCCTGACCACCCTGCTGATCTTCGGTCTTTCACGCAATTATTTCGAGAAGATAAGCAATAACGTGGCGGAATACTACGCTTTGATGCTTTTCGCGCTGGCCGGCGGGGTGGTGATGGTGTCGTTCCATAACCTGGCGATGCTTTTTATCGGTATTGAAATATTGTCGATCAGCCTGTATGTACTGGCGGGGATCCGCCGCAAGGATCCGGCTTCCAATGAAGCCTCGCTGAAATACTTTTTAATGGGAGCCTTTGCCACGGGTTTCCTGCTTTTTGGAACGGCCCTGATTTATGGAGCGACCGGATCATTCAATCTTGCGGCGATCGCTTCCAGCGGCGCATTTGAATCCGCGCTGTTCCGTGCCGGCGTATTGCTGATGATGGTGGGCCTATCTTTCAAGGTTTCGGTTGCGCCCTTCCATACCTGGACCCCAGACGTATACGAAGGGTCTCCCGGTCTGATCGCCATGTTCATGGCCACGGTGGTCAAAACCGCGGGCTTCGCGGCTTTCCTCCGGTTATTTCTCATGGCGTTCGCCGAAGCGTCTGCTTTTTGGGCAATTACTGTGGCGATCCTTTGTATCCTGACCCTGTTTGCAGGGAATATCACGGCCGTTTTCCAGGACCGCTTCAAACGACTGCTTGCCTGGTCCAGTGTTTCACACGCGGGCTATCTACTGTTGGCGATTCTTGCGGTTGGGTTTTCGGCTTCTTCGGCCGTGCTTGTCTATACCATCGCTTACTCCCTGGCTTCGGTAGCGGCCTTCGGTATCATGATTCTGGTAAGCAGGGCCCGGGGGAACGATCACCTCGACAGTTTTAACGGGCTGGCCAGGACCAATCCGTTCCTTGCGTTCACCCTGACCCTTGCGGTCTGTTCGCTGGCCGGGATTCCCCTCACGGCGGGCTTTTTCGGGAAGTTCTATGTATTCAAAGTGGCGCTTGCCCAGGGCTATACCTGGCTGGTCGTGCTGGCGGTGATCAATGCCATGATCGGGATCTACTATTATTTCAAGGTGATCATTGCCATGTATATGAAGGAAAACGCCAATGCGGTCGCCATCCAGCTCAACCCGGGTTTTCGCCTCGTACTCTCGATCGTGGTCTTTTTAATTTTTCTCTTCGGAATTTTCCCCGGTTTAATAGCCAATATTTTGTAGACGGACTGTTTTTTGTTTATTATTGTGAAATCAAGTCTGGCGCTGCAATTGCGTGAACTTGCAGCATAAAGTCTTGATCTTTCGTCTTAACTAGTACACGGGTTCACGCTTAATGCAGCACACGCTGATGCGCGAGATCTGGGAGTTCATTCAAAAGCTTATTCATCCACTCGAATTGCTTCAAAGTATGGGGCCATTCGCGCTGACGGTGCTATTGCTTATTATTTTTGCCGAAACCGGCCTGTTCTTCGGCTTTTTCCTTCCCGGCGATTCCTTGCTATTTGTTTCGGGGATGCTTTGCGCAGAGGGCTTCCTGCTAGAGGGAAACGTCACCCTGCTCATCGTACTGATCGCCCTTGCGGCGATTATCGGAGATTTTGTAGGGTATTGGTTCGGGCGGAAAACCGGTGCGATGATCTTCAAACGGGACGATACCTTCTTTTTCAAAAAGAAGTATGTGCTTCAGGCGAAAGACTTTTATGATCGCTACGGCGGCTTTGCCATTGTGCTGGGCCGTTTCCTGCCGATCATCCGGACCTTCGCCCCCATTGTTGCAGGCGTGGTGGGTCTGGATTTCAAAAGGTTTGTATTTTTTAATATTTTTGGAGCTATAATCTGGTCAACTTCCATGGTTCTGGCCGGTTATTTCCTGGGAAGTGTGGAGTTCGTGCAGCAGAACCTGGAGCCGATTATTGTGGGAATTATTATCGTGAGCATGATTCCCGTCTTCAGAACCTTGATCAGGGAGCGGAAGCGGAAACGGGAGCTGGAGAAAGAACTTGCTGCGAAGAAGGAAGAGAAAGAACCATCAGAACTAAAGGAGTTTCATTAATATTATGGACGCAGACCCATGGCATTCGGTTGAGCCTGGCCCGGACCCTCCGCGGCTGGTGAATGCGCTTATTGAAATACCAAGAGGCTCAAAAGCCAAGTATGAAGTGGACAAAAAGAGCGGACTGTTAAAACTGGACAGGGTTCTTTTTTCCTCCGTGATGTACCCGGCCAATTACGGGTTCATTCCCCGCACCTACTGTGATGACAAGGATCCCCTGGATATCCTGGTTTTATGTTCCCAATCGCTGGTGCCGATGTGTCTGGTAGAGGCAAAGGTAATTGGCGTGATGCATATGGTGGATGACGAGGAAATGGACGATAAGATCATTGCGGTGGCACAGCATGACATGTCGGTGAATTACATTAATGACCTGGCTGACCTTCCTCCGCATACGGAAAAGGAAATCGTTCGTTTTTTCGAAGATTATAAGACGCTGGAGCATGGCAACGTCATGGTCGACGAATTTCTCGATCGGGAGCATGCCTACCGTATTATCGATGAAAGCCTGCAGCTTTACCTCGATACATTCAAAAAATAGGGGAAAGTATGGCCTTTGATATTTTTCTGGCAATTTTCCTGGTTATTCTGAACGGATTCTTCGTGGCAGCAGAGTTTGCCATCGTAAAGGTCCGGGCGTCCCAGATTGACCTGAAGATACGGGAGGGCGCGCGAACCGCAAAGATCGCCAAACACATAACCACTCATCTGGATGGGTACCTGGCTGCCACCCAGCTGGGGATCACGATTGCCAGCATCGGATTGGGTTTTGTCGGAGAAGGTGTGGGCGAAAAAATGCTCATGTCAATTTTCGGGAGCGCGCTATCGCCGGAAGAAGCAAGCCGCTGGGCTGTTCCGGTCGCTTTCCTTTTAGTCACCATTGTGCATATCGTGTTCGGTGAGCTGGCTCCCAAATCCATTGCAATCCAACGGCCTATCAGCACGTCCATTGCCATTGCCCTTCCCTTGCAGCTGTTTTACTATGTGTTCCGGCCCTTCATCTGGGTGCTGAACGGCTTTGCCAATATGCTGCTAAGGATGGTCGGGATCAAGCCCGTCAGCGGACGGGAGGTGCATACGACCGAAGAGCTGCAGCTGATTCTTGCGCAGGGAATTGAAACCGGTGCGCTGGATTCGTCCGAACATGAGCTGATCCAGAACGTTTTTGATTTCAAGGACCGGATTGTAAAGAACATCATGGTCCCGCGAACCGAAATTACCGCCATTGACATCAATGCTTCGTCTGAAGAAGTGCTGGATCTGATCATCAGTGAACGGTATACCCGCTTTCCTGTGTTTGACAAATCCATTGACAATATTGTGGGGATTGTTCACGCCAAGGATGTGCTGGTAAAAGTCCGCGACGGCGAAGAAGTCGTGCCCGGCGAGATCATGCGGGAACCGTATTTCACCCCCGAATCGAAAAATGTAAGCGATCTGCTCAAAGAGCTTCAATTGAAGAAAAATACGATGATGGCGGTCGTGCTGGACGAGTTTGGCGGTACAGCGGGGATGGTTACCCTGGAAGATATCGTCGAGGAACTGGTGGGGGAGATCCAGGACGAGTACGATGAGGAAAAACCGGTGGTGGAACAAGTTGCTGAAAACGAGTTCCTGGTCAATGCGCTGGCTCCCATCACCGATGTGAATGAGTTTCTACCCGAAGAATTGCCCGAGGACGACGATTACGATACGGTGGCGGGGCTCATGAACGTGATTTTTGAGAAAATTCCCGAGGTGGGCGAGACGAAAGATGCGTACGGCTATAATTTTACGATCCTCACCAAGGTGAACAGAAAAGTGGAGTCGGTCCGTATTCTGCGGCTGGAAAAGGACCCGGAAACACGGAATGGCGAAGAGGACGACCAATAATTAACGTGGCTACCCTGTTTTATACGCCGGACATCGGAGAAGCGAAGACCTATACGCTCAACGAGGAGGAAAGCAGGCATTGCATCAAGGTGCTTCGACTGCCCGAAGGGACCCTTGTACACCTGGTTGACGGGGAGGGCGGATTTTACACAGCCCGGATCCAGCGTGCAGACCCCAAGCGATGCATTCTGGAAATAACCGGCGTGGAACGCGAGTTCAGAAAACCTGCGTATAAACTGCACATCGCCATTGCGCCCACAAAGAACATCGACCGCTTCGAGTGGTTCCTGGAAAAAGCGACCGAGGCCGGCATCGACGAAATCACGCCCTTGATCTGCGCCCGCTCCGAGCGGCGGACCGTACGCACGGATCGTTTGTTTAAACGCATTACCGCGGCTATGAAGCAAAGCGTGCGTGCCTATCACCCCGTGCTTCATGAACCGGTCGGTTTCCGGGACTTCATGGCGGAACCTCCTTCGGCACGGCCTTACATTGCCCACTGTGCCCCGGGAACCAAAACTTATCTGAGCGGGACCGTCCGGGCGGGTGAACGCGTGCTGGTGCTTATCGGTCCCGAAGGAGATTTCACCCCCGAGGAAGTGGACCTTGCGCTGCGGCAGGGATTCACGGCACTGAGTTTGGGAGAGGCGCGCTTGCGCACCGAAACGGCTGGCCTGGCGGTGTGTTTCGAAATGGGATTGCTGAACCGCTCCTGATCGTGTATCTTTATGGAATGAAGCACTGGTTCATTGCGATCATTGCAGGGTGCTCGTTTGGCATGCTGTCGCTGGTTCCTGTATCCGATCCAGCTCCTGCCTACCGCATCGCCCGGCTGAAATACAGCGGCGGCGGAGATTGGTATGGAAGCCGGACCGCCCTTTCGAACCTGGTGGACTATTGCAACCAGCAGGCGGGGATGAATTTTTTCCCGGATGAGGCCATCGTGGAGCCGGGCAGCAGCGAATTGTTCAACTACCCTTTCCTGTTTGCTACCGGTCACGGCAACATCGTCTTTTCGGAGAAGGAGGCAGAAAACCTGCGTAACTACCTGATTGCCGGGGGATTTTTGCATCTCTGTGACAATTACGGCTTTGATACCTACATCCGGAGGGAAATGAAAAAAGTATTCCCGGAGCTGGAATTTGTGGAGCTTCCGCCGTCCCACGACGTGTTCCAGCAGCCGTACCGCTTCCCCAACGGCTTGCCCAAGGTTCATGAACACGACGGAAAACGCCCCCAGGCGTTCGGATTGATCTACGAGGGCAGGCTGGTATGTTTTTACGATTACGAAGCGGACCTGGGGAATGGCTGGGAAGATGCAGGCACGTACCCGGACGACTCTCCCGCTGTTCGCGAGAAGGCATTGCAGATGGGGGTAAATCTGGTCCAATACGCGCTGACAAATTAAATCTGCCTAAGGGCCCAAATGCGAACAAATGGCAAGTAACCGGATACGTATCAATGACCAGGTAACGTTCGAAATAGCGGAAAGCCAGGGAAAATTCATCGTCAACGGCCAGCGGCTGGACGCCGATATCGCGATGCTGGAAGAAGGAAGGTTCCATGTGCTTTTCCGGGGCCGGTCTTACCAGGTCGAACTCCTCCGGGCGGAACCCGGACAAAAGGCCGGTCGGTTGCGTGTGAACGGACACGTTCTTACCTTTTCCGTCGAAGACCGCTTCGAAGCCCTGTTGGAACAGTTGGGGATGGGCGGGATGAAGGCCCATCCGGTGAATGACCTGAAAGCGCCCATGCCGGGATTGGTCCTGAAAATACTGGTTCATCCCGGCAGCGCGGTTAAAAAAGGGGATAACTTGCTCGTGCTGGAAGCAATGAAAATGGAAAACATTATTAAATCTCCCGGTGACGCGGTTGTCCGGGAGTTGGGTGTGAAGCCCGGTCAATCGGTGGAAAAGAACCAGCT